>NZ_JBFREL010000022.1:0-95245 GCF_052114265.1 Paenibacillus sp. MCAF9 | reverse complement strand
GTAGCCGGCAAAGTAGGCATGTTCCCAATGGGACCATGGGATCAACCGGGATTTTGGGATTTGCCGTTTGAATGGGATATCGCGGCATGGCCGGTGAATCCGGAGACAGGCAAAGCAGGAACATGGGTTGGCTCAATGGGTTACTCGGTATCCAGCAAATCGAAGCATGCACAAGAAGCGTTTAACTTAGCAGCATTTCTTGCACTGGATAAAGAAGGACAGAAGCAAAACTACGAGCTTGGGCAAGCGGTGCCAAACCTGATTGATATGGCAAAAGGCGAGTTTGTAGCTTATGACAAAGCACCAGCAAATCGTCAGGTATTCCTTGATATTATTGAAGATTACGGTCATCCGCCAATTGATTTTGGTTCGAAGGATACGAAGTGGATCGATACGATGTGGCAAGAGGCCGGCAAAGTGTGGGACGGCAAGATGACTGCTGCGGACTGGGCGAAGGAATTGCAGCCGAAGCTTCAAGAGTTGTATGACAAGGGCAATAAATAATAGGATTATGCAATAGTGAGGTTAAGGGGCTGTTTCTAAAGTAGATTATTCTACTTTTGGAACAGCCCTGTTTTTTTGATGGAGCTTAGGAAGAACGATGTCCTTCCACGTATCATACATATAGCTTACGAACCTAGTAAGTCTTATTTAGGGCATTTATAACGGATTAAAAATGTAACGAACTCCAGAATCGTTATTTCGAGAAAAGCAGCTCATGACACCTTACAAAACGTGATATAACGTTATTCAGGTTCGTTAAAAGCAGTTTTCTACATAATAAGCATCATACCGTTCGTTAAAGAAACGATTCGTGGATCTTGTGCATAGCCGACGAGACCAATAATTGAATCTGAGAGGATTCCATCGTCTTTAAAAAAGATCACCACAATTTCCATTGCAGACAAAATAAAATTAATTTAGTATAATTAATATATTAATATAATGAGAGGGCGTCGTTATGAAAAATTTCCCTTTATATAAGCAAATTCAAGTCGATATTTTAGGGCAAATCAAAGCTGGGAAATTGCGTCCTGGAGATCGTGTCCCATCCGAGAAGGAGCTTGCGGACAAGTATAGAGTAAGCCAAATCACGAGTAAAAACGCGTTGATTGGTTTAGCGGATGAAGGCGTACTCGTTCGAGTACAAGGAAAAGGAACGTTTGTAAGACAGGATGGCGAGACGACTGAGGATTTAGATGTTTCAAGCCATGTGCGGGACGTCATCGGACTTATTTTACCGTGCATGAAGACGAAGGTGGATCAGAAAATACTGGACTCAATCGAAAAGTACGTAACAGCCAGCGGCTACAACCTACAGGTACGGATTACGAGAGAGTCGCAGCTTGAAGAAAGCGCAGCTATTGAATCGATGGTCGCTGCAAGTGTACGTGGATTAATTGTATTTCCGACGGAGGAGGAGCGATACAACGACAGCATTTTACGCTTGTCGCTCGATAAATTTCCGCATGTGCTAATTGATCGTTTTTTGAAAGAGATTCGCACGTACAGCGTCAGCTCGGATAATGTGAATGGAACGGAACAGGCTATCACTCATTTGCTCGACAGCGGCCATGAGAATATTGCCCTTATCACGCCTGAAATTACGAATACAGCGACCGAAGAAAGAGTGATCGGATTCGAAAAAGCATATTTAGCCAAAAAACTTCCGATTAACAAGGATTTGTGGTGTATTCTCAAAATAGAGGATATATCGAGCGGCAATGCGCAGCACATTATTGAATCCTTTATGAGTGAGCGCCCTGAGGTTTCAGCAGCATTCGTTGTCAATGTGGAGTTGACCAACTACACCTATTACGCAGCGAAGAGGCTGAAGAAGTTAGTGCCTGACGATCTCGAGCTCGTTTGTTTTGACCGGCCTGATTTTCAGGATGTATCGTATTTGCAGCAAAATGAAGACGAGATTTGCAAGGTTACCGTTGAATTGCTTCATGCGCAGCTACAAGGGGAGTACGAGCCGCAGCGTATTGTCGTACCCGTAAAATTTTGCAAAATGTAATTAATAAAACATAAAAATACCGTGTGCTGATTTTTAGCGCATGGTATTTTTTATATTATATTCAGTATATAAACATATAACAATATAATTTATAATGAATCCATTGGATTAAGCGCTTACAGAGCGCAATAAGTATTCACACAACATAGGGGGCGACAACCGCAATGAAGAGCAAATTATCCACAAAGCTTGGACTTGTAATGCTATTATGCTTTGGAATGCTGCTATCGGCTTGTTCATCAGGTGGAAATGGCAACAGCTCTGCTGCAAATGGAAATACGGCGAATAAAGGCGATGCAGCAACAAACGCACCGCAAGAAAAAGTAAAGATTTCGTTTATGGGTCATGGCAGTCCGCAGGAGAAAGATATATTCGCCAAGCTGATTAAATCATACGAAACGAAATATCCGAACGTAAAGGTAGAGTACACAAGCGTGCCGCCTGCTGAATACAATCAGAAGCTGTCTACGCTGGTTGCATCGGGCAAAACACCGGACGTATTCTATGTATCGGGCCCGCAGTTTTACAAGTTTGCCGAAGCAGGCACGATTCAAAACCTGCAGCCGTTTCTAGAATCGACCGAGCTGTTCCAAGCCGATAACGTATGGAAACAAGCGCTTGATCGTTACCGTTTTGACGGCAAGCAGCTCGGGCAGGGGGATTTGTACGGATTGCCGAAGGACGTAGGTCCGTGGGCAATGGCATATAACAAAACGATGTTTACTGAAGCTGGGCTCGAATTGCCGCCTGCAGAGGTTGGCAAATGGACATGGGACAACTGGTTGGATGCAGCGAAGAAGCTGACGAAGGATGAGAATGGCGACGGCAAAGTCGACATTTATGGCGGAGCCAACTTTACGCTGGAAGGCGCGGTATGGGCAAGCGGAGGCGACTTCATCGACTATACAACAGGCAAAGTAACGATTGATACACCGGAATTCGCAAAAGCGATGCAATGGGTAGCAGACCTGCGCCTGAAGCATAATGTTTCGCCGTCGCCGGAGGATGAGAAAGCGATGAATTCGTACTCGCGATTTGTAGCCGGCAAAGTAGGCATGTTCCCAATGGGACCATGGGATCAACCGGGATTTTGGGATTTGCCGTTTGAATGGGATATCGCGGCATGGCCGGTGAATCCGGAGACAGGCAAAGCAGGAACTTGGGTTGGCTCAATGGGTTACTCAGTATCCAGCAAATCGAAGCATGCACAAGAAGCGTTTAACTTAGCAGCATTTCTTGCACTGGATAAAGAAGGACAAAAGCAAAACTACGAGCTTGGGCAAGCGGTGCCAAACTTGATTGATATGGCAAAAGGCGAGTTTGTAGCTTATGACAAAGCACCAGCAAATCGTCAGGTATTCCTTGATATTATTGAAGATTACGGTCATCCGCCAATTGAGTTTGGTTCAAAGGATACGAAGTGGATCGATACGATGTGGCAAGAGGCCGGCAAAGTATGGGATGGCAAGATGACTGCTGCGGATTGGGCGAAGGAATTGCAGCCGAAGCTTCAAGAGCTGTATGACAAGGGAAATAAGTAAACTAAAGTTTCGAATGATAAACATAAATAACGAATAGCTAGTGCGAGGATGTGTACGCATGAGGAAAAGTAAACCTAGTTATATCCGCAAAGAATATGCATGGGCCTACCTGTTTGTGGCGGCCCCAGTGCTTGGCTTTCTCATTTTTGGAGTCGCACCGCTTCTTTACTCCGCGTGGTTAAGCTTTACGTCTTGGGATTTGGTTACGCCGCCTGAGTTTGTAGGTTTTGACAACTATATCGAAGTTTTTCACGATGAGAAGGTGTACAAATCACTTTTTAACACTGTATTTATGATGCTTGGCATACCCATTGGCATGATTGTGGCACTCTTGCTTGCTATTATGATGAACCGTCCGCTCAAAGGAATCTCGTTTTTACGGACCATCTATTACTTGCCAGTCATTTCACCCATTATTGCGGTGTCGTTGTTATGGCAATGGATATTGAATCAAGATTTTGGTTTGCTCAACCAAACGATGTGGAGTTGGTTCGGCATCGAAGGGCCTAACTGGTTAGGTGACGCCAATTGGATTAAACCTTCCATGATTTTGATGGGAGTATGGGGCGGCGTTGGCGGTACGATGGTTCTTTATTTAGCCGGGCTGCAATCGATTTCGTCGTCCTATTACGAGGCAGCTGAAGTGGATGGCGCGAGTGCATTCCAGAAACTGCGGTTAATTACCATTCCACTGCTGACGAACATTCATTTTTTCGTTATTGTCATGGGCGTTATCGGCGCGTTCCAATCGTTTAGCCAAATTTACGTATTGGCAGGCGACGGAGGGCCGGAGTATAGTGCGGCAACCGTAGTATTTTATATTTTCGAAAATGCGTTCAAGTATTTTAATATGGGTTATGCCAGCTCAGTGGCTTGGGTTCTTGGCATTATTATTTTCATCGTTACACTCCTTCAGTTCCGTTTATCGAAAAAATGGGTGTACAACGATTAATCTTTTACCGTTACAGTTTGCGAGGGGAGTTTGATTTCAAATGCAACAGAAACGACTAACAAACCTTTGGGTGGCATTCATTTTATGTATCGGCTCTATTATTATGCTGGCGCCGTTCGTTTGGACGATATCCACTTCATTAAAAGATCAACGCAACGTTTTTGAAATTCCGCCTAAATGGATTCCAGACCCGGCTACATTCAAAAACTATGTAACGGCTTGGAATGATTCTCCGTTGCTAAGCGGTTTTATGAATAGCATGATTATTGTTGTCTTTGTACTTGTCATTGGATTATTCGTTTCAACAATGGCGGCATATGCATTCGCTAAGATTGAATTTCCGTTTAAAGATGCTATTTTTCTATCCTTGCTTGGCACGATGATGATTCCTTTTTCCGTCGTTATGATTCCTCAGTTTATTGGCTTCTCGTCAATTAATTGGACGGATACGCTTTTGCCGCTTATCGTACCCGGGTTATTTGGCAATATCGTCGTTATTTTCTTCCTGCGCCAATACTTGGCGGGAGGTTTGCCGAATGAGCTGGTGGAAGCAGCGAAGCTGGACGGCAGCGGTTTCTTCCGTACCTTCTGGACCATTGCACTGCCGGTTGCAAAACCTGCGATTGCAGCTCAAGCGGCACTTAGCTTCATGGGCATTTGGAATGATTTTATGGGACCGCTTATTTATTTAAGCTCTCCGCAGAAACAAACCATTCAAGTTCTCATTGCTTCTATGCAATCACAATATATGGGATCTTCTAACTATCCGGTCATCTTGGCAGCATCGATTATATCGATGGTTCCAGTCATTCTTGTATTCTTTTTCTGCCAACGCTACTTTATCGAGTCTATGGCGATTAGCGGCTTAAAAGGTTAGTGCATGAGATATTTTAACCTTACACAAATGAGGGCGACGAAGCTTGTCGCCTTCCTCGTTGTATGCATTGTAGTCGTGTTAAGCGGCTGCAAGTCCACGCCAGAAGAAAAAGCAGTCGTACTGTTGAAGGAGGATGCTAAATTGTATACAAATTCGTTGAAGCTGGAGCAAGAGTGGGAGGATTACGGGATCGGTGATCCTTTCATCATGCGTTACAACGGTAGGTTTTATTTGTATTGCAGTACAAAGGACTTTCGTCCGGGCATTAAAGCTTGGAGCTCCGAAAATTTAGTAGATTGGAAATATGAAGGGCTAGTTACTGAAGACCCCATTACGACTGGGGCTTATGCACCTGAAGTCTTTTACTGGAATGGCAGCTTCTACCTATATACATCCCCGGCAGGCCAAGGGCATTATGTGCTGCAAAGCGACAGCCCAACGGGGCCTTTCGTCGTCAAAACCGAAAATCTCGGAAATTCTATCGATGGCTCTGTTTTTATTGACGATGACGGGAAATGGTATTTTACGAATGCAGGCACGCAAGGCATCGTTGCGCATGAAATGCCAGATCCATTAACGATTGATGTTGGCGTAACGACTAATGCATTTCTTGGACATTGGACAGAAGGATCAATGATCTGGAAGAGAAATGGCCTTTACTATATGACGTATACGGGTAATCACGTATTTAGCAACGGTTATCGGGTGAACTACGCAGTATCCAAGGATGGGCCTTTCGGTGATTATACGATTCCTGCAAACAATCCTATCGTCATCAGCGTAAAGGACGAATTTAAAGGGCTTGGCCATAGTGCAACTGTGCTTGGGCCGGATATGGATTCTTATTATTTGACTTATCATAATCTGGTTGGACATTCTTCTGAAGGCCCGCCAGTACGTGAATTGAACATTGATCGACTTGCCTATAACGGTGATAAGCTGGTTGTATTTGGTCCATCTCATGATCATATGCAGCCTGCGCCGGCAATGCCTTCATTATATAGCTGGCTCACAGACGGCATTTCTTCAGAACAATGGGATGAAACCTCATCCGGAGATGAACAAAAGGTGCTGAGTAAACTTTCGACGGAAGATACCTTTATTGCGGAATATAACTTTCGATTGAATCTTTCGGACAGTGCAGTGGATAGCGGTACGATTGCAGCTGTATTCTCTTATACAGATGAAGCGAATTATTTAGCAATCAAGCTGTGGCCAGGCAAACATGAGATTGAGTATGTAACGGTTCAAAATGGATCAGAGAAACAGCTTGCACAAGCACTGCTTCCTAATGAATTTGATTACTCGAAGCTGCATACGATTCGTGTCGAGCAGCGTGATGACACTGTTCTTGTCTTCTTCGACGGAATGAAAAAGATAGAGGAGCATACAGCTAAGCCGAGCGGCGGGAAAATTGGCTATATCGCCAATCAGTCGCAGCCCATTTATGAATATACAGCCTTTACGAATGAAGCAGGCGGCAGCAGTGATTTTGAGGCTTATAAGCCTGCGCCTGGAGCAATTGAAGCAGTCCATTATTTGAAGGAAGCTGATCGCGGCTTTCATTTGGAGCAGAAGTCATCCGAGATCAGTGATTTTAGGAAAACAGACGGTGTACCGATTCGCAAGCTGGATGACGGCAGTTATTCCGTGAGCCTGCTGCAGGGCGGTGACTGGTTGAAATACAAGCTGAATGTGAAGGATCATACGAAATACGGGATCGGCCTAACGCTTAAAAAGCCGGAGAAGGATGTTGTCTTGGCGTGGTCAATTGACGGCGGCGAAGCTGTGAAGACGAAGATCAAAGCCGATGACCGAGCCTTTGTAGAAGGCACAGCGAAGCTTCGAATCGGAACAATCGAAATTGCGGCAGGTTTTCATGAGCTTAAGATAGAGTTGAAAGCTGGACCAGTGGAAATGCACTCCTTTGAGCTGTTCGCTATAGACCTGCTGGATAAGGAGCAGCCGTTCCATTCATTATCCTCACAAACGGGAATGGGGCTGTTTGGACAATCGGAGGATGATTATAGCGGCAGCGGCATAGATGATGACATGTTGTTTGCGGGCAGTGACAATTGGGACAATTATGAGCTGGCTTTTGATGTGCAGTTGAATGCAGAAACGGATATCGGAGGCGTTTTTGTTCGAGCTTCCAATGAATCCTACCATCCGGCTCAGGTTAGGGATGCAGTCATGGGCTATTACATCGGCATTTCTTCCTCGCAGCTCACTTTGAATCGGATGAACTATGATTCCAATTTATTAGCTAGTGAAAGCGCAGAACTGGAAACCGGTAAAGCCTATTCGTTCAGAGTTGTTGCAAAAGACGGGAACATAAAAGTATTTCTGGGGGATGGCTCAACTCCAGTTATTGATTATACCGACCCTTATCCATTTTTGCATGGCAAGGTAGGCATTCGTTCAGAACGTTCAACAATGTTGTTCAACCATTTAATGATAAATCCGCTAAAAAAATAATATATAAGCATAAGCAATAGGACTGGAGTGGGAACATGATGGATGCAATACGAAATGAATATCCAAGACCGCAATTTGAGCGATCATCCTGGTTAAACCTAAACGGGGAATGGGAATTTGAGTATGATGACTCAAACGCAGGTTGTGATAATAAATGGTTCGAGAGAAAACAGTTTGATCGCAAGATTCAGGTGCCATTTTGTTACCAAAGCGAGTTAAGCGGCATTAATGAAAAATCGTTTCACGATATCGTATGGTATCGTAAAAGTATTGAGGTTCCAACGGAGTATGCAGGGAAACGAATCATTCTCCATTTCGGTGCTGTTGACTATGAAGCAAAGGTATGGGTAAATGGACATTTAGTAGCAAGTCATGAGGGAGGCCACACCCCATTTCATGCGGATATTACTGCTGTGTTGAATGCAATAGGCCCCAATAGCATAGTCGTGCGTGCACAGGATTATAGTAAAGACGTCACGCTGCCTAGAGGGAAGCAGTATTGGAAGGAGCAGTCAGAGCAAGTTTTCTACACGCGAACGACTGGGATTTGGCAAACGGTTTGGATGGAGGCTGTTAATCAAGCTTATGTGAGCCGAGTGAGATTGACGCCGGATATCGATCATAATAAAATTCATATTCGCAGCTTTATTAAGGGAACGGAATTATATAATGGCTTGCGACTCAGCATTAAAATATCGTTTGAAGGTGAATTAATCGCTGAGGATGTTATTCGTGTTATGGAGCAGGAAGAGGAGGTCTCTATCAGGCTTCATGACTTTAATGATCATGGGCTTGGCCGCTGGTGGTCGCCGGAGAAGCCAAACTTGTATGACGTTGAATTTATGCTGCTTGATGGAGAACGAGAATTGGATCATGTCAAAAGCTATTTCGGCATGAGAAAGATATCGATTGAGGATGGCGTTATTTGCTTGAACAATCGCCCTTATTATATGAAGCTAATTTTGGATCAAGGTTATTTTCCAGGTGGTGTGCTAACAGCTCCAAGCGATGAAATGCTCCGTACGGACGTCGAGCTGACCAAGCAAATGGGGTTCAATGGGGCGAGAAAACATCAAAAGATTGAAGACCCGCGTTATTTGTATTGGTGCGATAAGCTAGGACTGCTCGTTTGGGGCGAGATGGCCAATGCGTATCAATACTCCGAACAATACGTGACGCGTATCATGAATGAATGGCAGGAGGCTGTTCACCGTGATTACAATCATCCTTGTATCGTCGTGTGGGTTCCGCTTAATGAAAGCTGGGGAACGCCAAATATATTAATAGACAAAAGGCAGCAGCACCATGCCTCTACTCTTTATTATTTGACCAAATCTCTCGACGATACAAGACCTGTTATCTCAAACGATGGCTGGGAGCATGTGAAATCTGATATTTACACGGTTCATGATTACGAGAGCAATGAAGAGATACTGGCAAGTAGATATGCAACGCCAGAAATGTCCGTCAAATGTGATCCTCAAGGCAGAAAAATACTTGTGCCTGGGTTCACTTATAATGGGGAGCCGGTGCAGCTATCGGAGTTCGGCGGTATTTCGTATATTAAGGATAATGAAGTAGGTTGGGGGTATTCTTCGGCTAGAGACGATCAGGATTTCTTGAACCGTTTAGTTGCCGTGATGCGTCCGATTATAGCGGCTGGCGGACTGCAAGGTTATTGTTATACGCAGTTAACGGATGTTGAGCAGGAGAAAAATGGCTTGCTGTCCTTCGAGCGTGAACCGAAGCTTCCTATTGAAACATACCGAGAGTTAAACAAAGGAATGATCCCGGTTCTATAGGCGACATCCGAATGCTGCGAACTGCACTTAGCATAGCTAATGTCCTTACCGAACATAATAGTCGAAACAAAGACTATGAACAGGTCAGGAGCAATGCGATATGTTTAAAGAAGCAGTATCTATAGTTGATCAGAAGATAAAAGTGATTGAAAGCGATCACGGCACTATTTATTTAGTCGGTCCCATTCAACTTCCGGTAAAGCTTGATGAAGGCGAGGCAATTTTTCAATGGTATTGTTGGCTGCTCTGCAAAGAGCAGCTTGACGATGCGGAGCAAATCATCAAAAAGCTTTCGTCGATTAATTTAGCAGAAATGCAGCAATCAAGCGTGCTGGTGTATGGCGATTTCGAACAGGCAGATGAGGCGTGGATTCGAATGCACAGCATTTGCCATACGGGCGATATTTTTGGCAGTAAACGCTGTGATTGCGGTTATCAGCTACATGAATCAATGCATATGATTGTGGAAAAAGGTACAGGCGCATTATTTTATTTGGCCAATCATGAAGGAAGAGGAATCGGTTTGTTCAGCAAAGCGATGGCTTATTTACTGCAAGAGAAGGGTTATGACACCGTAGAGGCGAATGAGGAGCTTGGTTTTGTTGATGACGCTCGCAGTTATAGTGATGCGATACTGGTATTGAAAGCACTTCGTGAGAAACCAGTGTCGCTCATTACGAATAATCCGAAGAAGCTGGATGCACTGAAGGCGGCGGGACTTGATGTGAAAAATCGTATTCCGCTTTGGGGAGATCGATCGGAGCATAATGAGAGGTACCTCGCGACAAAAGTGAATCGTTCGGGTCATTTTGCAGCAAGCGGTTGTCCTAATGAATAATTAAAGGTTAAAAAATTGGATAGGGCTGCCCCAATAGCACATAAATGCGCTAGCCGGACAGCCCTTGTTTGTATCATATATTTAACCGGACCTCTTCTTCTTATAAGAAAGGCCGTACTGGGTCCCCTTGTTAACAGCAAACAGCATGTGTACCAAGTTGTCTTAAACTCGCATCCTAAAACAACGAAAGCCCTACCTCTCTTCCGTCCTCGCGGCTCCGATGACCGCGCCAGTGTGAATCAGAAATACATCACGTAACAGGTTTGGAATTAACAGCAAAGAAATCAAAATCTGAGGAAATCATTGAATCTTACTGGGGATGTTATGGGGTTAAATATTATACATTCCCATTATCATACTACATATTATATTTAATTGCAACAAAAAATTACTGCGAATGACTTTTTCCTTTCTGGATACTCTAGAAATGGAAGGGGGAAGTAAAATGCCAAGTTGGATTGAAATTGTATTGCGAACGTTAGCGGCCATCACTATTTTATTTGCGCTTACGAAGGTTTTGGGAAAACGCCAAATTTCCCAGCTGTCGCTGTTCGAGTACATAACAGGTATATCCATCGGTAATATAGCCGCATATATCTCGCTTGATCTCGACAATTTATGGTTTTTGGGACTGGTATCATTAGGAGTCTGGGTTAGTGTGTCGGTTGGAATGGAATTTTTGACCATGAAAAGCAAGAAAGCCCGCGACTTTATTGACGGAAAAGGTACTGTGCTAATTAAAGATGGCCAGCTGCTCAAAGAAAGCTTGCACAAGGAACGGTTGACCTTGGACGAGATGCTCGAGCAATTGCGGAAAAAGGATGTATACCGTGTAGCCGATGTGGAGTTTGCTGTTATGGAATCAAGCGGTGAAGTAAATGTGCTGTTGAAGAAAGCCTATCAGCCTTTAACGCCGGATACGCTTGGCTGGCAGGTGCCGAATGAGCGAGAGGCAATGACCGTTTTGATGGATGGGGATATACAGGATGAAGTGCTCTCAAATCTAGGACATGACCGGCAGTGGCTGCTGCATGAGCTGGAAAAGAGAAATGTGAAGGAATCAGAGGTGTTTTTTGCTCAAATCGACAGTAACGGCGAGCTGCTTATTGATACTGGCGAAGAAAGCAAGCAGCCGCAAAATAGTCAGCAATCCAAACCCAAGGATCGTGTTATTATGTTGATTGAGCAGTTTGAGGCGGAGCTGATTCGACTTGAACGATTGTCTCGTAATGAAAGCGATCGACGCGTTTATCAGACTGCTATTGATCGCTTTCAAGCAAGCACAAAGTCACTGCCTGATCAGCTGTTGAAGCATTAGCCTATGTCCATCTAGCCGACCAAAGCTTCATTTCTTTTAAAATATGATGCAAGTCCTCGCCCTTAGGTGTCAGTGTGTATTCGACGGTAACGGGCACGGTTGGAAAAACTTTGCGTTCAAGCACGCCCTTATCCTCGAGATGACGGAGCGTGCTTGTTAATGCACGAGGACTAACCGCCGGAATAAGCCTCTGTATTTCTCCGAATCTTTTGGTGCCGCAAAACAGTTCTCTCAGCACTAAAAAAGCCCATTTACCGCCGATCACATCTAATGTCTTCTCAATATTACATTCGATATGAAGCGGTTCCTTCGGAATGTAATTATGTGCACTCATCGACAATTCCCCTCTCTGTTACCTGCTACCAATAGTATAGTATGTATATTCATGATAATAAAGTGAAAAAACATTCACTACTTTAATAGTAGAACGTTGTACTATAGACTACAAATGAAGAGCGGAGTAAATCGATTAAGAGGGGTGTTTTGGGATGAAGTATAGAAGACTTGGCAACAGCGGTTTAAAAGTAAGTGAAATTGGACTTGGAAGCTGGCTCACCTACGGCACGGCAACAGAAGCGGAAACCGCTAAGGAATGTATACATAAAGCTTATGAGGCTGGCATTAATTTTTTTGATACTGCTAACGCTTACAATAATGGGGAAGCCGAAAAAGTTATGGGAGATGCCTTAAAAGGGTATACACGCAGCAGTTACGTTCTCGCAACAAAGCTGTTTTTCCCAATGGGCTCAGGACCAAATGATCGCGGGCTTTCTAGAAAACATATCGTCGAGCAATGTGATGCAAGCTTGAAGCGTTTGGGTACAGATTATATAGATCTTTATCAATGCCACCGTTTTGATTCGGAAACGCCGGTTGAAGAAACTTTGCGGGCACTCGATGATTTGACGGCACAAGGGAAGGTGCTTTATGCAGGAGTCAGCGAGTGGACAGCTGCGCAAATTACGGATGCTGCAGCGATAGGCAAACGTCTTAACCTCCGAAAGCTAATTTCGAATCAACCAATTTACAATATGTTTGAGCGGTATATTGAACGGGGCGTTATCCAAGCTTGTGAGCAAGAAGGCATGGGGCAGGTTGTTTTCTCACCGCTTGCACAAGGGATTCTAACAGGTAAGTACAAGCCAGGCCAAGCCGTGCCGGCAGGCAGTCGTGCTGCAAATGATAAAACAAATGGCATCATAAACAGTTATTTGCGTGAAGATGTACTGCGCGTTGCAGAGAAGCTGGAGCAGCTGGCTGCAACGATTGGAGCATCATTATCACAATTTGCATTAGCATGGGTGCTTCGCCAGCCGAATGTGAGCTCAGCTATTATCGGTTCGAGCCGACCGGCTCAAATTGAAGAAAATATAAAATCAGTAGACATCGAGCTGACAGATGAGCTGCTATCACAAACTGAAGCAATCTTGGCAGAAATCAGCGGCTTTGCTCCAATGCGTTAAAAAGCAAAATGATAGAAATAACAAAAAGGCTCTTCGAGAGAAGTGCCTTTTTGCTATATATATAATAGAAGCGATTTTTTTTTAATGATTCATTTGGGTCTCGGAGGGGCTATAGGTGCCCGGTTGTGTAATAGGAGGGGGCATATCCTTTCCACCGGCAAAATGATATTTCACTACGGTATTGAATTTATCGATATGTGGCATTAAGGATCGTCCGCCCCATGCTTCCTTGGCAAAATCATTGAAGTAATTTACGAACTCCATATTGGCTGAAATATGAACTTCTTGTACAGCTGGAGCGAGCTCGCGTACTCTGACAGCGACAGTCTGCTTAAGTTCATCCGACAAATCATTAACATCGTTGACTGAGAAATAGGAGTTGTACGGTGATACAAGGATCTTGCTGTTGCCATACGGACTGCCTGTATCATGGTTATATACGCCATCACTAGTACCTGTATTGTCTTGCTCGCTTTTGCCGCCTGAATTCCGAGTGCCAACTGCGGTCCAATCAAGCATTAAACCGACATAAGCATTTTTGTCTGTCAGCATAACGATTGCGGAAGCTATGCCGTTTAGATCAGTTACTTTGCGTGAGATGACGGAGCTGTATTCAAAAAATGAATTATTATGCTGGTCAGCATTGTTCGTAGCCTTGCCATAAGCTCTGCCGCCGAGCATCTTCGGATCGTTAGCTTGACGGCTTCCATAATCGGTGTCGCTTTGCTGAGCATACTGTTTGTAGGCACAGCCGGCTGAAGTTGTTATCATGACTGCCGACAACAGCAATGCGGCAATTCGTTTAACCATAAAGAACGGACCCCCATTCATACGATAATGGCTTTAGTTTTTGCCGCGGCTCCGTAAATATACGTTTTTGCAAGCATACATAATTGACCATGGGTTTGGTGCACAATGTAGGATAGAGAGAATGCCATGCAGACGGGCTAAACAAGATAGTTTATCATGCGAAAAAACGCAGTAATGATGCGAATTTGACAGCTTTGAGAACAATTTGTGAACTCTCTGTGGAACATTGACAAATAGGGGCTTCAACTTTATATTTAATAAAGTGATTTAAGTTGCAGGAGTTGTAATAACATCTGTGAAACACGCAGCCAGCCGTATGCCACGTGAAAATTAGGCAGCTGCGAAAACGTCAAAAGTGGGGTTGATTAATGATGAAACGGTGGCGATTTGTAAAACGGCTTGCGCCGCTTATGGCCATGATGGTGCTAGTACTAGCGGCTTGCGGGCGGAGCGATTTGTCGACGCTGAATCCTCAGGGACCTGTAGCGGAAGAACAATTCGGGCTGATGAAGCTGGCAATTGGAATCATGTTGATCGTGATTGTTGCCGTATTTGCGATTTCTTTGTTTGTAATTATTCGTTTCCGCAGACGTCCGGGAGACAAAACAATTCCTAAGCAGGTGGAAGGAAATCATAAGCTTGAGATTATTTGGACAGTAATTCCAATCATCATGCTTATCATTTTGGGTGTTCCAACCGTTCAATCCGTATTTAATCTTGCTAAAGACTACAGCAAAGATCCGGAAGCGGTTCAGGTCATCGTTACTTCACACCAATACTGGTGGGAGTTTGAATACCCAGCTTACGGAATCAAGACAGCTCAAGAGCTTATTATTCCAAAAGGTAAGACGATCTCCATCACAGCGAAATCCGCAGATGTGCTTCACTCATTCTGGATTCCATCGCTT
This sequence comes from Paenibacillus sp. MCAF9, assembly GCF_052114265.1. Classification (NCBI taxonomy): domain Bacteria; kingdom Bacillati; phylum Bacillota; class Bacilli; order Caryophanales; family Paenibacillaceae; genus Paenibacillus; species Paenibacillus sp. MCAF9. The sequence goes on along the minus strand of NZ_JBFREL010000022.1, from coordinate 80,238 downwards.
GCTGGGAAAATCGATACCAACCCTGGTGCAAACGTAAATAAAATGTACTTCTCTGCACCAAAAGAAGGCGTTTACCTGGGTAAATGTGCTGAGCTTTGCGGACCTTCACATGGTTTGATGGACTTTAAAGTTAAATCAGTGGACGAGTCGTCATTTGATCGTTGGGTAGCTGCACTTAAAGAACCTGTAGCGCTTCCAAGCGATCCGGCAATTGCTAAAGCATTTGAAAGCAAATGTCTATCTTGCCACGCAGTGGGTGATTTGGGCGGACCTGCTTATCCTAACTTGACAGGTATCGGAAGCCGTGAGACTGTCGGGGGTATACTTGTTAACACCGATGATCCGCAATATTCCAATGAAGGTTCAGTATACGACAACTTGCACCGTTGGATCAAAAACCCGGACGAAGTTAAACCGGGCAACCAAATGGGTAAAATCGAAGATTTGACTGAACAAGAGATTGAAGGTATTGCTAAATACTTATCTGAATTGAAGCTTAACTACGAACAATAATTTATCGGTGATTGAAGGAGGTACCTACTTTGGCTCATGCGCATACGCATAAGGTCAAACGTTACAGCGGTCTGATGGACTGGCTGACTACGGTTGACCATAAAAAAATCGGAATATTGTATATGATTGCCGGCGGTTTTTTCTTCCTTGTCGGTGGTTTGGAAGCGATTTTGATTCGGGTTCAATTGTGGAAGCCGCTAAATAACTTTGTTAGCGCGGATACATATAATGAGCTTTTAACCATGCACGGAACGACGATGATCTTCCTTGCAGCGATGCCGCTTTTATTCGCCTTAATGAATGCGGTTATACCGCTTCAAATCGGCGCGCGCGACGTAGCTTTCCCTTTCGTTAACTCATTAGGCTTCTGGACATTCTTGTTCGGCGGTATTTTGCTTAACGTGAGCTGGTTTACTGGCGGCGCTCCAGATGCAGGCTGGACATCATATGCACCGCTCGCGGGGACGACCTATAACGGCGATCACGGCGTTGACTATTATGTACTAGGTTTGCAAATAGCGGGTATCGGAACACTTATCGGGGGTATTAACTTCCTCGTAACGATTATTAACATGCGTGCACCAGGCATGACGTTCATGCGTATGCCGATGTTCACATGGGCTGCGTTCATTACTTCGGCGCTAATCTTGTTCGCATTCCCTGCTCTGGCAGTTGGTCTAGCGGCACTCATGTTCGACAGATTGTTTGATGCAAATTTCTTTGATCCTTCTGGCGGCGGTAACGCGGTTCTGTGGGAGCATATTTTCTGGATATTCGGGCATCCTGAGGTTTATATCCTCATCTTGCCGGCTTTCGGCGTTATTTCCGAGGTAATAAGTACATTCTCACGTAAGCGTTTGTTCGGTTACAGCTCGATGGTATTCGCTACAATCCTGATCGGCTTCTTGGGCTTCATGGTTTGGGCGCATCACATGTTCACGGTTGGTCTTGGACCGGTTGCGAATGCGCTGTTCTCTATTGCAACGATGCTTATCGCGGTTCCAACAGGTATCAAAATTTTCAACTGGCTATTTACGATGTGGGGCGGTTCCATTAAATTCACGACAGCTAACTTGTTCGCTGTCGGATTTATACCAACCTTCGTAATGGGCGGCGTTACCGGCGTCATGCTGGCAGCAGCACCTGCTGACTTCCAATATCATGATTCTTATTTTGTCGTAGCGCATTTCCACTATGTTATCGTAGGTGGTTTGGTACTGGGTATTTTCTCAGGCCTTCACTACTGGTGGCCAAAAATGTTCGGACGCATGCTGAATGAAACACTTGGTAAATTGACGTTCTGGACATTCTTTATTGGCTTCCACTTAACATTCTTTATTCAACATTTCCTTGGCTTGCTAGGTATGCCTCGTCGTATTTGGACATATCTCGACGGTCTTGGTTTCAACGAAATGAACATGATCAGTACAGTAGGCGCATTCTTGATGGGCTTTGGTACAATTTTCTTCTTGTTGAACGTTGTTATCACAGCTTTCAAACCACAAAATGCACCAGCTGATCCATGGGAAGACGGTCGTACTCTAGAGTGGACGATTCCATCTCCACCTCCTGAATACAACTTTGCACAAACACCGCTTGTTCGCGGCTATGATGCATATTGGAAAGAAAAAACGGACGGTCACAAAGGCATGACGCCTGCGGAGCCAATTGGTCCAATTCATATGCCTTCTCCTTCGATCCTGCCTTTCTTCATGGGATTTGGATTGTTTATCGCAGGTTTAGGTTTCATGTACGCTAAAGATTGGGGCAACTTGTTTGGATCATTCAAATCAGGTTATGCTCTCGGTATTGTTGGTTTGCTGATCTTGTTCGGTTGCATGTTCCTTCGTTCCGTAATCGATGATCACGGCTTCCACATTGAAGAAGAAGAAATCCTTAGAGATATGGGGGGTAAAGCATGAGTGCGCATTCGCATGTAGAGGGGCAATTGCCTCATGAGCCCGAAAAGGCGACCCTCGAGGGACGCAATAAAGTATTAGGCTTTTGGCTTTTCCTTGGCGGAGAAACTGTATTGTTCGGAACGTTGTTCTCAGCGTTCCTAGCACTACGGAATCAAGTCCTTGATGGACCGCCAGCACATGAATTGTTCCAGCTTCCACTCGTTGCGCTTGCGACAGCACTTTTGCTTACGTCAAGCTTAACAAGCGTGTTCGCTGTTCATGCGCTGCATACAAACAGAGTGAAGGCGTTAATTAACTGGCTGATTATTACGGTCATTCTTGGCGCAGGTTTCCTTGCTCTTGAAATTTACGAGTTCTGGCACTATGTACATGAAGGCCACGGCTTTACAACGAGCGCATTCAGCTCCTCGTTCTATACGCTGGTAGGCTTCCACGGAGCACACGTTGCTTTCGGTATTACATGGATCACATTGATCATTATTCAATTAGCAAGAAAAGGTTTGACTGTAGTAACAGCACCTAAGGTATATGTAGCTGGTATGTACTGGCACTTTATCGATGTTGTATGGGTATTCATTTTCACCGTCGTTTACTTGATGGGAAAGGTGGTTTAATCCATGGCAAGCAATCATACAGCCACTGAGGAAAGCCCCAAGCGTCATAAGGTCGAAGGACCTAAGAAGCATATTATCGCGTTTATTTTCTCGATCTTGCTTACGTTCATCGCATTCGCGACTGTAATAAGCGGAGAAATCAACAAAGATTTTATCTACATCATTTTGATCGGCTTAGCGGTATTGCAAGTGTTCGTACAAATGGCATTCTGGATGCACATGAAAGACCGTGGTCATACTTTCGCAATTATTGGGATTTTGACTGGTGTATTCATCGTCTTCACATGTGTCATTATGGCTGAATACTGGGCTTGGTGGTAACCGATTTAACTATTGGAGGAGAGGAGGGTCCCGAGGCTTGGGTCCCTCCTCTTTTGTAAAAAAGTTAGCGTAATTGAAAGGAGTTTCCACGATGCTTGGCTTACAATATTTTCGCTTCGAGGAATTGTGGACCCCCATGTTTCTATTCGGAATGGCCGCAATCGTCATTCTATATTTCTACTTAATTGGACCATGGCGCGAGAAGAATGCTCCTGAAGCTGATGCAGCGACAAAGCTTCAGAAGTTTATGTTTGTTTCGGCTGCTATTATGTTTTATATGGTTCACGGAGGCCCTTTAAATCTATTAGGTCACCTTATGTTTACATTTCATATGGTCAATATGTCAGTATCTTATTTAGTTGTACCGCCGCTAGTATTGCTTGGGGTTCCAAGCTTCTTATGGCAAAAAATGTTCTCCACTCCGTTTTGGAAAAAACTGAGCTTCATGATGCATCCTATTATTTGTCTTTTGTTGTTTAATATTTTGTTCTCGGTTTATCATGTCCCAATTGTCCATGACTATGTGATGACGCACTTCTCTGTGCATCGTCTTTATTATTTTATTTTGCTTGTAACGTCGTTTATGATGTGGTGGCAGATTGCCTCACCTGTTCCGGAGTGGAGCAGACTTAGCGATGTGAAGAGAATGGCTTATGTGTTTGCGAACGGCATGCTTCTGACACCAGCTTGTGCTTTAATCATTTTTGCCAAAACGTCTATGTATGCGATTTATAGCGATCCTAATGTTTGGGTTACAGCGATGGGGTACTGTGTATCGGGTGATCCGAGCCGTTTGCTGGAGAGCTTTAGCGGTCCGCAATTTTTTAATATTATGGACGTTGTTGAAGACCAGCAGCTTGGCGGAATCGTCATGAAGTTCGTGCAGGAAATTATGTACGGCATTATATTGGCGTATATATTCAAGCAATGGTTCAAGCGTGAGCATAAGGACGATGAATTGCCGAATACGAATACAGGAACAGCTTAATACCAATTATTTAACGAACATTAGGTGGGGTAAAAGTGGACAAATATAATATTGTACCGACAATCAGTACTTTCTTCATCGTGCTTAGTGCGGTGCTGGTAGCCGTAGGCTGGAGGCTCGCGATTAAGCGCAGGCTGGCGGAGCATCAGAAGGTTATGTTCTATGCAGCAGTGTCAGCAACGATCTTCTTTATCGTATATGTATCGCGTTCGATATTCGTAGGAAATACAATCTGGGGCGGCCCAGACAGCTTAAAGCCTTACTATTTTGTCTTCTTATTGTTCCATATCGTGCTTGCTACAGTTGGCGGCGCATTCGGAATTACAACACTAACGCTTGGTTATAAGAAGAAGTTTGCCAAGCATCGCAAATGGGGTAAAGTAACTTCAGTGGTTTGGTTTATTACAGCTATTACAGGCACAGCGGTGTACGTATTGCTGTATCTTATGTATCCAGGCGGCCATACGAAACCCGTTATTGATGCTATTTTCGGATAGAACAACAATGTGTAAGCCATGTTTTCAAAAGAGACTACTCTTTTGAGAACATGGCTTTTTTTATGTTTTTGCAGAAGTGATTGGCTTGTAAATAGGGGGATTGCCATTGTACAGGAGTATTTACCGTAGAAGGGAATTCTCCTCCAAAAATCTTTTTATGGAAGTACTTGACAACAGTGTATACACTGAATATACTGTGTATAAAGATATATACAGTATATTCGCTAAGCGATTGAAGGGAGCAAATGCTGTGGGGTTATGGAAGAGTGCATGGTATTTAGCGAAGCATGAGCTGGCTAAAGATCGTTGGAAAAGTCTTTTTACATTATTTTTTATCGGATATCTATTGTTATTTACCGTTCCTTTAATGCGGGATGGCTTCATAGGGGAAAATGGCCCATTCGGAAACTGGTCACTCGATTTCATTTACCTTTCGATTCTGCCTGTTCTAGGGTTCATTGCTAATAAGACAATGATGCGTTCCTGGAAAGAGAATTCCTATACGAGGAAGATCGCACAATGGAGAACGCTGCCGATTTCATCGAAACAAATTGCACTAGGGAGAATCATTCAGCTGGCTATCGTATTGTTTGCTGCTCAACTTATTTTCTTCCTATTGCAATTTATCATTGCACGGAATATGGGCGTTGATATTTCAGCCTTAAGCTTCGTGTTATATGGAGCAAGCTGGTTTGGCTATTCACTGACAATGGGGACTGGTTATGTATACTGGGAATTAGGGCATTCAGGAAAAACATATTTTTTCTTCAACATCACTTATCTCGCTTTTCTGCTTATCTTTTCAATCAGTCTAGCCTTTCTGGATATTGGAAATATTGTTTCAAGTTCGCTGCATGCAATCGAGAACGGCAGCTGGTGGCTGCCAATCATAACCTTAACTATTGGTGTTGCTGCTGCGTTCCTCGGCGTTAAACGAATTGAAAATCGGCTGGAGAAAAGAACCTACAGAGCATAGATATTTGAGAATGGAAGAAGGTGAACCTCATGCGGCTGCCGATCCAAATTAATGAACAAAGTGCAGAGCCGCTTTATCATCAGATCGAAGTACAATTGCGAGCATTAATCGTCAGCGGCCAACTTTCGGAAGGGATGCTGCTGCCATCGATACGCGAGCTTGCCCAAACCGTTAAGTGCAGCGTGATTACAGTAAAAAGAGTATATAACGATTTGGAAGCGGAAGGGCTGCTTCGAACAAGGCAAGGAACTGGCACCTATGTAGCACAGGTTGGTGATCAGGAACGTGACCGGCATCGTCTTGCTGCTGTTATTGAAGCGCTAGAGCTGGCAGTTGTAGCCGGCAAACGGGTTCAGTGCACAGAAGAAGAGCTGCAGACGATGTTTAAAGAAGCGATGAGCAAGCATTTTGATTAAAGGGTGGGACATATGATGAATGAGACGATGGCGATACAATTAGACGGCGTTGTGCAAAATCGTGCGAGCTTCAAACTTGGGCCGGTCCATATGAGTATTCCACAGGGTTACATCACTGCCATTGTTGGGCCGAACGGATGCGGTAAGAGCTCCACCTTTCGCTTAATGCTTGATCTGGATAAAGCGGATGAGGGCACCATTCAGCTGCTTGGAGAGCAAGTGGAGAATGGGCTCAGCACAGAGGTTAAAAAACGAATTGGTTACCTGCATGATCAATCCTCCCCGCATGAGGACAACATGAAGGGGACGGAGAAAGCTGAGTTTCATCGCTTCTGGTATGACAAATGGGATGTGAATCGTTATCGGGAGCTGCTTCGCATTCTTGAGGTCGATGATAATCAGCTGCTTGGCAAAATGTCGAAGGGGATGCGTCGCAAATTTGAATTTGCACTAGCCCTAACACATAATCCGGAGCTGCTCCTGCTCGACGAGCCTTCTTCGGGGCTTGATCCGCTTGCATGGAAAACGATGATTGAGGTGCTTCATCGGTACATGGATCGAGGAGACCGTACCATTCTTATGACCTCCCATATCATCGAAGAGGTGAAACGGCTTGCTGATTTTATCATCTTTATGGCTCAAGGCAGAGTGCTTGGCATGTACGAGAAGGATGAATTATTCAGCAGTTGGTTTACGTTATTTGTAAGTGCAGCGGATCTGACTCCGAAGAAAGCAGCACTAATCCCAGGTCAAACTGTTGTAGAGCATGCAGGCGGTACGACCTATCGAATTGCGACAAATCAGGCTGCAGAAGCTGAAGCATGGTGTGCTGAGGAAGGCTATCAGATTGTAAGCAGGCAAGCACTTGAGCTGGATGAGATTATGAATGCCTTGCTTACACAAGATAGATTAAATACAAGAATGAACTAATAGAGGGGAGTAATGAAATGAATCCATTAATAGTAGAAAAGGTAGTTAAGCAATACGGGGATAAAACAGCAGTCAACGAAATTAGCTTGGAGGTAAGCGAGGGCGAGATTTACGGCCTGCTCGGGGCCAACGGCGCCGGCAAAACAACGACGATGCGGATGGTGCTCGGCTTGATCTATCCGGACGAAGGGCGGATTCTCTACAACGGAAAGCCTTACAGCAATGAGCAGCTTAGCCTGCTCGGGTATTTGCCGGAGGAGCGCGGGCTGTATCCGAAGGTGAAGGTCAGCGATCAGATCATCTATCTGTCGCAGCTCAGAGGAATGTCGAAGGCGGATGCCGACCGCAACCTGAAGCAGTGGCTGGAGAGGTTCGAGGTGCCGGAATATTACAACAAGAAGGTCGAAGAGCTCTCGAAGGGGAATCAGCAGAAGATTCAGTTCATCGCGGCTGTCAACCACAAACCACGCATCGTCGTCATGGATGAAGCGTTCAGCGGACTTGACCCCGTCAACGTCGAATTGTTGAAGTCGACGGTGAAGGAGCTGCGCGACTCCGGCTCGAGCATCCTGTTCTCGACGCACCGGATGGAGCATGTCGAGGAGCTGTGCCGCAACATTACGATTTTGCATCGATCGAACACGGTCTTAAAGGGCAGTTTGAAGGATATTAAAAAACAATTCCCGAGAGAACGGGTCATCCTTGGCGCTGACAAAGAAATTAGCGGACTCGATCGGCTGGCCGGCGTAACCGGCGTCACGCGCACGGAGCGCGGCTACGACATTGCCATCTCCTACGAAGCGGCGGGCGCTGACATTCTGCGTTTGGCGATGGAGCAGGCGAACGTGAATCATTTCGAAATCAAGGAACCGACGCTAAATGAAATCTTTATCCGAATGGTGGGTGATCGTCATGAATAGTTTCTGGACGGTAGTAGGGTTTACGATCCGGAATAAGGTCAAAGGCAAAGCTTTCGTCATTACTACGTTGATTATCGCGTTAATTATCAGCATCGGCATTAATCTTCCTTATATCATTGCACAGTTCGATAAAGGCGACAAAGTAACAAATATCGGCTATATCCAGTCGCAGAGCGAACAATCGGCGAGCGGTACGGCAACAGGCGACAGCTTGAAGGCGTACTACGAGAAACAAGGAAATTCGAACATCGTGATGGTTCCTTTTGAGGACAAAGGCGATGCTTCGGCAAACGAGAAGCAGTTGAAAAAAGCAATCGATGAAGGGGAAATCAAAGGCTACCTTGAGTTCGGCGATATGACGGACAGCGGTTTCCCGGAAATGACTTACAAATCCGAGAAGCTGATGGAATTCGGCATGACGGAATCACTGCAGGGCGCGCTTTTGCAAATTCGCCAAACGAACGTGCTCCAGGATGCGGGCCTTACGGCCGAGCAAATGGCGCAGCTATCGGCTCCAATCAAGATCGGCACCGTTCAGATTTATACCGGCGAAGGTTCGGGCAGCGGCAACACGGGCAGAACACCGGCAGAGCAAGGCGTCAACATGGGCGTCATCTATGTCATGATTATCTTCCTGTTCATGGCAATCATGACCTCCGGCAACATGATCGCGTCGGAGATTACGGCGGAGAAAAGCTCGCGTGTCATGGAAATTCTCATTACGAGCGTATCGCCGCTGAAGCAAATGTTCGGCAAAATATTCGGCATGTTCGTCGTCGTCATCGTGCAGGTCACATTCTACTTAGCCGTCATTCTGACGAACATATCCATGCCGCATAACAAAGGGGCATTAGGCAATCTCGACATCGACTTGTCGCTCGTCGATCCGATTCTGCTCATCTACGCGCTGCTGTTCTTCCTGACGGGTTTCTTCCTGTTCGCGACGCTGTACGCGGCGGTCGGTTCGATCGTAAGCCGGACGGAAGACCTGGGTCAAGCGGTCATGCCGCTGACATTCGTCTCTCTAGCGGGCTTCTACATCGCAATCTTCAGCATAAGCGCGCCGGACAGCATGCTTGTGAAGGTGACGTCTTACATTCCGGTCTTCTCGCCATTCGTCATGCTGCTCCGCCTTGGGCTGACGGAAGTGCCGATGTGGCAGACGCTTCTCTCTTTCGGCATCTTGCTCGTCTCGATCTACGCAGCGGTCTACATCTCCGCTAAGATCTATCGCACCGGCGTACTTATGTACGGCAAACGGCCTAGCTTGAAAGAAATCCGCAAGGCTATGAAGGCGTATAAGATTTAGGCGTTGTTCTTGGTTCCATCTGATTGCGGCTGCCTTAAATCGTTGGAAATTCCATCTGCTTCGAATTTACCTCATAACGGTATTCAAAAGTTATTAAAAAAACCCACATTCGGCCTATCTGGCTCGATTGTGGGTTTTTGGCTTAGTTAGATGAGGTCCTATCCATTCTCATTTTCATTTTCATTCTCTTTATAGATGGAGATCAGCACGATTGCCTTATCTTCACCTATATTTCTTACTAAATGTGGCGTACAAGCATTCCAACTAAAGGAATCACCTTCTCCAAATTCAGCCTTATCTTCCCCTTGTTCCGCGTAAATTCTCCCTTTAATGACCATATGGACTTCCTCACCTTCATGTGCATGAGGAGTATTGCCAGTCGTAGAACCAGGAGGAAACTCTATAATCATCATCCGTACGTTTTTTGTGGAACTCAAGTGTTCGACTTTAAGATTTTCTGAACCGCTTGTAGTGATTGTCCTCTCGTTTTTCCGAACAATTCTCATTCGCTCTTCTTTCTTTAGAAGCAAGTAGGCAAGTGGCACTTTAAGTGCTTGAGCTATACTTTCTAATGTTGAGATGGACGGTGAGGTCTTATTCGTTTCAACCTGACTCATAAATCCTTGAGACAGGCCGGTTGTTTCGCATATTTGAGCGATTGTGATATTTTTTCGCTTCCGGATCGCTCGTATAGTGGAGCCAATATCCATCTAATCACACCTCTAGAATATTTGTAATACTAAATTTAATTTTATATTATCAATATTTATATTGACAAGTCAATGTAAATCGTTTTAAATTACACCTATAGAAAATATATTTCTATTACTAATATTTTTGGAGGAAAAAAGAATGACTAAAACAGCTTTTGTTTCCATTATCATGCGTGTGGTGTTGGGCATCATATTTATATTTCACGGAGTGGATAAGTTTCAGGGAATAAGCAATGTAGAAGCGTGGTTCAGTTCGATAGGCATCCCGGGAGTTTTAGCTTATGTTGTTGCAGCGATTGAACTTATCGGCGGTATATTGTTGATCTTGGGGCTGTTTACTCGTTATGCAGCAGGATTGTTTGTCATTATACTCATCGGTGCAATTATAACCGCGAAATTATCGGCTGGACTTCTTGGTAACGGTCAAATGGCTGGTTATGAGCTGGATCTTGGATTCATCTTGGTCTCGTTGTATCTGGTTGTTGCCGATCGATCACCGTTCTCTGTTGACGGTTTTATTATGCGCAAGCGAAGTGAATAACTTACAGCATGGAGGAAACGAAGATGAATCCGAAATATCAATATGACGTTCACTTACCGGTTAAACTAGAGCAAGGAAAGAAATATCCGACGATCTTCACCTTCCACGGCAAAGGATCGAATGAACAAAATATGTTCGGTTTGGTTGCTCCATTGGCTGAAGAGTTCATCATCATTGGGGTTCGCGGTAATTTGCCGCTTGGTACGGGATTCCAATATTACGATTTGAAAAGCCTAGGAAACCCAATTCGAGAGATGTATGACCAAGCGGTTACAGATCTCGAAGCATTCATTCATTATGCGACTGAGGAGTATCCAATCGATCCTGACAAACGTTATTTGCTCGGCTTTAGCCAAGGCGCAATCCTGTCCATGACGCTTGCACTTACAATGGGAGATCAATTAAAGGGAATCGTAGCGTTGAACGGATATATTCCTGAGTTTGTGAAAACGGAGTATTCACTTCGAAGTGTTAAGGATGTTTCCGTATTTGTCTCGCATGGAGAATTCGACTCCGTATTCCCGGTTCGTATCGGGCACGAGACAGCTGCCTATTTAAAAGACCAGACGGAGCGCTTAACTTTCAAACTATATCCGACCGACCACGGCATATCTGAAGAGAACCAGCTAGATTTTATGAAGTGGATTAAGAAGGATGCGGAATTAAACATAAATAAGGAGTGAGATCACATGATGCCATCCTATTTTTTCGCGCACGGTGCACCATCAATCGTGCTCGATGATAACGAATATACAAAGTTGCTTAAGCAATTTAAAGAGCATACGCCAAGACCAAAAGCTATCGTTCTCTTCTCCGCTCATTGGGAAGAATCGATACAGACGGTTAGCGCCGCAGAAACTTATGAAACCATTTATGATTTTGGCGGGTTCCAAGATGAGCTTTACCAGATGACCTATCCGGCACAAAGCGACCGATCATTAGTAAATCAGATTCAAAACTTGTTTACAAAGCATGGTATTGAGAACGTTCAAAATGAAAAACGAGGTTTGGACCACGGGGCATGGGCTGTTCTAAAACTACTGTATCCGGATGCAGATATTCCGGTCGTAGCGCTATCCGTAAATCGTTATCTATCTAATGAAAGACAATATCAAATCGGCAAGGCATTAGCAGAACTTCGCGAGCAGGATGTTCTTATCATCGGAAGCGGTGGGACCGTTCATAATTTACGGAAATTGAACTGGCGGTCCGAGGGAATTGACGAGTGGGGGGAGCAATTCGACAACTGGATTCAAAGTAAGCTGGAGTCATGGGATACCGAAGCCCTGTTTCAATACCGTGAGCTCGCTCCCCATGCCCAAGAGGCCGTACCGACGAATGAGCACTTCATTCCGCTTCTTCTCGCCATGGGAGCAGGTGACGTCAACCGCAACGCAAAACTTCTTCACCGCAGCTACCAATACGGCAACCTAAGCTTAAGCTGCTGGCAATTCAATTAAGATGAAATGAAAGAGGGCGGATCGGATGACATCCGCATTTAAGACGGCGGCGGAGAGGATAATAATATTTTCCATTGCCGCTGTGTATATTGCGTTGCAAGCGGCGCAGCTTGAAATGCTGGTCTTTCTGCTCGGTGGATTGGTGTTTACTGCAATCGCTTTGCTGTTGCCAAAACTGAAGGGGATGACGTTTTGGCTCACGATTTTCTTTGTGACTATTGGAGTTGTACATCTTGCGCTTCAGAAAGCAAATGCTAGGATTTGGTTCGAGTCGGCTGGAATAAACGTGACCATTGTAACACTTTTCCTATTCGCCCCGTTGTTCGGAATTCCAGTTCGTATTCCTGAATACGTTAAGGCCTTGAAGCGGTTTTACGAAGCTAACCTGCACAGCAAGGCCGCTCTATTCTTGGGAACGCAGCTGCTCACTCAAATTATGGGCGTATTTATCAACGTGGGTTCGATACCGGTTGTTTATCAAATGGTCTTTATTAAACCGCAGCCAGGGATGAGCCGTTTGCTTGCAAATGCGCTCAACCGAGGGTTTGCAGGAGCGATTCTCTGGTCACCTTATTTCGCTGCCATGACACTAGTGACTTCTACGTTAGGACTGTCCTGGTCGTCCGTTCTGCCCTATATGCTTGGACTCGCCATTCTTAGCCTCGGCATAAGCTGGGCAGTCGATTTTCGGGAATTGCGTGACGCTAGTCTAGATGAATTTGAAGAGGCAGTAGACAAAAAGGAGAACTCGAATTTTCCAGTTGGACTCGGAATCTATTTAATAGGCGCCATTATTGTCATCTTAACCATGGAACGTATGATCAAGCTGCCAATGGTCTTATTAATCTGTATGGCTGCAGCAGCTTTCCCCTTGTTCTGGTGTATTATAAAGGGGAGCATGAGTATATACAGAGAAGGAATTATAAATCATATAACAATCACTTTGCCGGCTTTGCAGAAAGAGATTACGCTTTTTCTGGCCGCCGGCTTTTTCAGTGGCGCAATTGGGATTACGAACTTCGGCTCAAAGGTTCCGAATTTGCTTGAATTTGTTCCAATGCCGATTTCCTTCACATTCACGATATTAACCGTTCTTTTGATTGCAAGCACTTCAATAATTGGTCTCCATCCAATCGTGCCAGTGACTATGCTCGCTGGAGCCATTGATCCCGTGAGCGTGCAAATCAGCCCAACTTATTTTGCGGTGCTGCTGCTTGGAAGCTGGGCTTTGTCTAATCCCATCTCGCCGGCTTCGGCTGTAAACAACTTGCTGTCCGGTTTACTAAAGAAATCAGTGTTTGAGATAGCTGCACCGAATTACAAGTTCGCCGGCTGTATGGCGCTCAGTTTGATCGTTTTTTTAATGGTTGTTGTGAGGTATTAGAACAAAAAACTAAAGAGTGGCTGCTGGCATTAGAAAATGTAAGGGCATTACAAGTTGACTCGATCGAAAGAATAGCGTGAAAAAGATTTACACATAAATGAATAACGAATAGCGTATTCCCTTCTACTTGGCTCATTAAATAGAAATCCGGTGTAAGCGATACACCGGATTTCATTACTGAGTGATAGATTTTTATTTTTTCCAAGTGTCATATTGAGCTTGTTTTTCTTTGATGATGTCATCTACGCCAGCAGTTTTCAAACGCTCGAGGAATTTAGGCACGGCTGTAGTCGGGTCAATCGAACCAGAGCTGATAGCCGGGATCATCTCAGTCATAACGGAAGCTACGTTGGCAACTTGCGTTTTTACAGGAGTTGGGTCAAATACAAAGCCTGATAATGGCGAAACATCTGCTGTCAGATCATTTTCAAAAACGATTGACTGAGCTTTTCTCTTCATTTCGCCAGCCGCATTTTCGGCATGATCGGCACGGTTGAATGTTGGGCTGAAGGATTGACCGATTTGCCATTCATTCCAGTTGAAATTATATTTGCCTTCAATTTGAGTGAAGTCACCTTTTTCGTTGTAGGTGTAGTCAACGTCTTTTTCTCCTAATGTAATGAGTTTGTATAGATCATCATCAGTGTTTAGCAACTCAATTAATTGCAAAGCCTTTTCAACGTTTTTTGAACCTGAATTGATAGCAATAGCTGCATTGGAGGCAGCTCCAGCTGAAATCAATGTACGAGTAGTAGATACGGATAGAGCAGGGAAATCTTTGTATTCTGTCATGGACATAGCTTGCTCTTGACCTGGAAGATCGATGCTGTCAGGCCAGCCATAGTGCATCGCAAAAACAATTTTGCCAGCTTTACGATCAGGAGTTGTATCTTTTACAGTTGCACCATCTTTGCGCACATAGCCTTTATTGAACCAGTCACGCATAATTTCTGCGTATTTAGCGAACTCAGGAGTTTCAAACTGGTTGATAACTTTGTCTGGCGCATTGAGATTGACCCAGCCAGGAGTTAGCAAATCACCTACAGGCTCCATATCCCAGTAAAGCGGCTCATTGGCAAAAAAACTATGATTAGCGCTAGTTTCAAATCCGATCATATCAGGATGCTTAGCTAACGCTTCGCCAAGGAATGGTCCTACCATTTCGAGAGCTTCTATGGTTGGCTTGCCTTTAACAGCTTTCCAGTCAAACCCCGTTTCTTTGAGAACATCTTCGCGGAAGATAAAGCCACTGCGCTTGGCAACGCCCCATTGCTGATAATTGACAACTGCATAAATACGATCATTTATTTTCACACCATCCCATAGACCTTGAGGGATGCGGGAAAACGTTTCAGGCGCATGTACAGGAAGAAGGTCAGTTAAGTCAGCATACGCTCCCTTTGCAGCGTTTCCAAAGTAATTAATTCCACCCCAGAATGCAGTGAAAGCAAGATCCCAGTCGTCGCCCGAATTGATCATCAGATTCATTTTATCTGCATAAGTACTGCCGTCTACAAGTACTAAATTCAATTTGGCATTGATTTTTTCAGCAATAATTTTATTAGCTTTGTTCATGATGCGGTCAAAGTCATTGACAGGGCTGTTCGACATATAGAAGTTAAGGGTAACGAGTTCTTCTTTTCCCTTTTCTTTTTCAGCATTTTTAGTATCAGGTGCTGGAGTCGTAGAATCGCCGTTAGCGTTTGGTGAAGCCTTCGAGCAGCCAGACAGGATCATGGTGAGAAGCAGAGTTACGCTGATCAGCAACATAGAAATTCTTTTCATTGATATCCCCCTAAAAACTAATTTTATTCTCAACTAGATTCTTGTAAAATTACTCTTTTACAGCACCTATTGTTAAGCCTTTCTCGAAATACTTCTGTAGAAAAGGATACAGTAATATAATCGGACCGATGGCAAGTACACAGGTCGCCATCCGTGCTCCTTCACTAGGAAGCATGCCGATAGCGGATTCCATAGATTTAGATGCTGCTTCATTGGCTTGCAAATAGCCGATATTGTTCATTAAAGATTGCAGTAAATATTGCAATGTGTACAGCTTCGGCTTTTCGATATACAAGGCAGTGGTCGTCCAGTCATTCCAGTAGGAAATCGCTGTGAACAGACCGATAGTCGCCAGTGACGGTTTTGAAAGTGGAAGTGCAATACTGAAAAAAGTACGAATTTCACCTGAGCCGTCTATGCGTGCAGACTCGAACAAGGAACTAGGAATCGATTTGAAAAAGTTTTTCATAATGAGCACGTTGATCGCTGACACAAGGAAGACGACAATGAGAACCCAGATGGTATTCTTAAGATGTAAATATCGTGTTATTAAAATGTAGGATGGAACAAGTCCGCCATTGAACAGCACGGGAAGGTACACGAATAAAGTGAGTGCATTTCGATAGGTAACTTCAGGTCGCGTCAACGAATAGGACAGCATCGAAGTAACAAGTAAATGCAGCAGCGTACCAACAACGGTTACAAAGATCGTTACTGCGTATGCATTGGCAATCGAGCCTGCTCCGCTAAATACGTATCGATAAGCTGAAATATCAAACACTTTGGGCCAAAAATTGTATCCGTCGACCATAAGCGACTTTTCAGCTGTAAACGATATCGATACAACTAATAGCAGCGGAATAATACAGGCTAGTGCTGATACAATGAATATGAGATGAATCACGATCTTTGACACGTGAAAGTTTCTTGCTAAAATGAAAATCCCTCCCTTTCTCTACGCTGATCGATTAAAATAAGGCGCTGTCGGGGTCTGTTTTTTTAATAATATAGTTAGAAATCAGGACAAGAACGAGACCAATCACTGCCTGATATAGACCAATTGCAGACGACATGCCATAGTCGTTCAGCTTTTTCAGAGAGCGGAATACAAGGGTGTCTATAACATCTGTTGCACCATATAATGCTCCTGAATCATTGGAAAGGGTATAGAATCCATTCCAGTCGCCCAATCCGCCATTGAACAACTTACCTACCCATAACAACATGAGGACGATAATTATTGGTTTCAGCAGCGGCAGTGTAACATATTTGACTTGCTGCCACTTCGAAGCGCCATCCAATTGAGCAGCTTCATAATAGTCCGTATTAATCCCCGCGATCGCTGCTACATACAATACCGAATAGTAACCGATATTCTTCCACAAATAGGCTAAGGGAAGAATATAGTGCCAATGTGAAGGCTCACTGTACCAGTAAATAGCTTCTCCACCATTTGATTCGATAATATTGTTGACAATACCTCGGTCTACACTAAGCATACCGAACACAATATACTGAACTACGATCCATGAAAGGAAAACTGGCAGCAATAAAGCACCTTTATAGGTGGCTGAGAGCTTTTTATTTTTCACTTCGCTCAATAGAATGGCCAATATTAGTGCACCGAGCGTAACGGTAACCATCTCTATGATATTGTAGAAAAGTGTATTGAACGTAACAATTCTCGCTGTTTCGGATTTAAAGAAAAATTCGAAGTTTTTGAACAGCGGATCCATCCATGCGCTTCCGAATATACCATCGCGTGCATTGTAATCTTTGAAGGCGATTATGACACCGCCCATTGGGATATAACACATGATTGCAATGAATAGTAGACCAGGTGACATCATTAAATAGAAAGGAAACTGTTTACGTACGCTGCGCAATGTTCTGTTATGAATTGGTCTTGTAGTTAGTTTCATTGAGTTCACCCCCTTCCTTGCAATTAATCTTTTACTTCCCTCATTGTATTTAGTGGTACTTTTATCCACAACAATCAAAACCATCATTCTCTTAGTTTTTCGACAGATGGCATCTCTAAAAAATAATGAAATCTACAAAGAGCTTTAATCGTTGTGATGCTAAATGGATACTTATGCTATTATGATGATAATTGTAAATACATAGAAAATCGAAGTCGTATGAACTGGGGGATCACAATGAAGCTACCGAGGATATTGGAAAAAAACAGTACGAGCTTTTTTCGCAAATCATTCTTCTCCTTTCTGATTATTACGATCCTCATCACTGTATTGCTTACTGTTTTCTTGACCATTACTTATTTACGCACGAGTATCTCGATGATTAACCGCTTCAATCATGAGCTGATTGAACATTACAATTACAGTATTACCTACCTAGATGAGACTGCAAAAAAATTAGGAAATGCACTGTACAGCGATAAAGATATCATCCAATTTATTAATATGAAGAAAAATGATGAGATCGTGGCGATTTTAGCAAGCAAGGTCATTGACAAGCACTTTCTGACACTAAAAGATATCGATAGCGTTTATCTTTACAATGCGGGGGCGGATTTGTTTTATTCTTCAAGGAGCGGTGAACGCCAATCAGCCTCTACCTTCTCAGATCAAGCGATTGTAGCGCTGCTAACTGATAAAAACTTTATAGCGGAGTATCGTGGTCGGCCTATTGTGACATCTGTAGAAGAAGCAACGCAATCGGCCGATACATGTTCCTATATCTTATTTGAACCGGGGGAGACTTTATCGGGCTTGAAAAATGCTATTGTCGTCAACATTCGCACGAAAGCGCTTACGGAATCTATTCAAGCGATCAATGGCAATGACCCTGAAACGAAATCTTCTTTTTTAGTCGTTGATTCAAACGGCTCTATTCTAAGTAAGACGCTCACAACGGAGTTTGAGCATAATATGAGTGAAGTAGGCGGATTAAGCCAGCAAGCAAATGAACTTGTTAGAAGCAATAATCAGATACGAGAAATTGGGGGTATCAGCTATTTGGTATCCAGCAGTAAAAGCAACGCAAACAATTGGTATATTATGGGTCTTACTCCTGTAAAAGAAACGTTTAAGGATGTAATTAAAGCATCAATGGTGTCTGCGGGTATCGTAGTTGTTGTATTTATCATTTGCGCAATAATTTGTCTGTACTTGGCTCGCAGACTGAATCATCCGATTCAAACGATTACGAAAATTATTAACGGCGAAGCTTCTGAGAAAAACGATGTAGTCATTTCGAGAATGGAAGAATTTCAATTTATTTTGTCTATATTCGAGTCTATGAAGGAGAGAAATCAACAGCTTGATAAAATAATCCATGAAGCTGGCTATGCGGTCAAACAAGACTTTCTTAATGCACTATTAAGTGATAGTACTACACACTCTATAGACCAAGTGCAGGAGAAACTACATGACATCAAACTGGATTATATCGCCACCAGTCAGTTGTGCATGTGCCTCATTAAAATCGATAATTACAGCCAATTTGTATCTGTGAATAGCCAGAAGGAACGATGGGCACTACGCTATGCTATTGTGAATATTGCAACAGAACTGGCAGCGGACTATGGTGTGTGCGAAATTTTCAGCAGTGAGCCCGATAAATTCGTAGTGATTATGGATTGTTCCACAGTAACCCAATATAAAGTGCTGCAGGAGAAAATGGAGCGTTACTTGCTCGAGGTACACAGTAATACACTTAAGTATCTTCGTATTTCTTTATCTATGGCGTACAGCACGATGTTTCAGGGGATTGAGCATTTACCTAGCATGTATAATAATATGAAGGGCTCCATTCTGTTGAAGATGCGCTACGGACATGGTTGTATTATTACTCCTTACATGATGGATGAAATCAACACGGATAATTTTCATATACCCGTCAAGAAAGAAGAGCAGTTGGTTGAGAAAGTACTCGAGGGCAATTATGAATCTGCTGCCGCAATCTATCAAAGTATCAGTCCAAAGTTATATCAATACACTTACGACGAAATTTTGTATTGCATTGTTCATTTGATTTACAGTGTTTACTCCAGTGTGCTAAGCAAGATGCCTGCAGTAAAGGATAGCCAGGATTTAACTCTACAAAAGTTTTTGCGCGGGATTCAAAATGCAGAAGTGAGTACAGATATGGACAGCGTAATGGATTCATTTTTACAGAAGCTGTGTAATAAAGTGGAGGTTCTCAGGAACACTTCCAATAGTAATGACCATCTAATCCAACGTATTGTCGCAATTGTCGAGCAAGAATATTCCAATACGGAATTATGCCTGAGCTCTATCGCCGAAAAATTACGGTTATCATCTAACTATGTCGGCCATATATTCAAAACTGCACATGGGCAGTCTATTGCGCAGTATATTTTCGATACGCGAATGCAAAAACTGGACGAATATATGCGCAATACGCAGCTTCCTTTAACATCCATTATTGAAAAGGTGGGACTAGAGAGAAATAATTATTTTTACACGCGATTTAAAAAGCATTTTGGCATGTCTTTGAGTGATTACAGACTGCAGCTTGGGCAAGAGATAGATCATGAAAATGATATGCCATTTCAATATTAGCATCGTTCTGAAGAGCCTGATTCCATTGCGGATATTGGGCTTTTTTTATTAACTTGAAATTTATCAGATTGCATTCAGAGAAAAGATATTAAATAGTAGTCGATTTGTATTACTTTTCGAAGAAATACAAACTTTTTATTATTTTCAAAATGGACGAACCTATTTAAGCTGATATTAACTAACAATAGAGATGGAGTGGAGCACAGGAATGAAAAAAATTACTGCTGCATTAATTGGAGCTGGACAAAGAGGGGGAGGGGCTTACGCTCCATATGCCTTGCAACATCCAGACGACATTCAATTCGTTGCCGTTGCGGATATCGATCCTGAGCGAATAGAGCGATTCCAAAAAGACCATGGTGTTCTGAATGAGAATTGTTACTTGAACTGGGAGGATCTGCTTGCAGGGCCGAAGCTAGCCGATGCGATTCTCATCTGTACTCAGGATAAAATGCACTATGAGCCTGCGTTGAAAGCATTGGAGAAAGGGTACCATGTGCTAATGGAAAAGCCGATGTCACCCGATCCAAGAGAATGTCTTGTCATGGGGGAATATGCTGAGAAATATAATCGGGTATTTTCGATATGTCATGTACTTAGGTATACGGACTTTTTTTCAACGATCAAGCAGATTATTACGGAGGGAAAAATCGGCAAACTCGTTTCAATTCAACATACTGAAAATGTAGAACATCGTCACCAAGCACATAGCTTTGTAAGAGGAAACTGGAGTGATTCAGAGGTTTCGAGTCCAATGATTCTGGCAAAAAGCTGCCATGACATGGATATATTACAATGGCTTGTTGATGCAGATTGTACTAAAGTTTCATCTTTCGGCTCATTAACTCATTTCCGCAAAGAAAGTGCACCGGAAGGCGCGCCTAAGTACTGTTTGGACGGTTGCCCGGTACAGGACAGCTGCCCTTATTATGCACCTAAAATGTATATTGAACGAGATGATTGGGTGGGTGAAGTGCTTCGCACGGTTGTTAGCAACGATACAAGTGATGAGGGAGTGCTTCGAGCACTGAAAAGTGGGCCATATGGAAGATGCGTGTATCATTGCGATAACAATGTGGTCGATCATCAGGTAGTGAACATGGAATTTGCAAATGAAGTGACGGTTGCGTTCACAATGAGCGCATTTACTTATGAAGGCGGACGCTCGGTGAAGCTAATGGGCACTCATGGTCAGATCAGAGGCGATATGGAGAAGAATGTAATTGAAGTGACAAGCTTCGTTACTCGAGAGACGGAGACTATCACTTTGGATACGGACTTGGCAGGTCATGGCGGCGGTGATACAGGTATAATGAGCGATTTCGTACGTCTTGTTCGGAGTGATGGGAAGGAAGAAGGGCTTACAGGTGCAGGTATCTCTGTAAAGAGCCATCTGATTGCTTTCGCCGCTGAAAAATCGCGTTTGGAAAGCCGAGTTATTTTGATGGCTGATTATATCAATGAATTAAAGAATAGTAACTGATTGTGCCTTTCAGTCTGGCTTTGTTCCTGTGTGTGTCCTGCTTGTCTCCGAAAGCGTCGTTTGCAGAAAAAACGCCTGCCTTTTCGTACAGAGGGGAGAGGCAGAAAAGCCTTCCCTTCTTCTTTTAATGAAGAAGCCAATGATCAAATCTCCGTTTTTTTATCAAAATGTCCACATAGTGCAAAATTAAGTCTCGTTAGTTCAAAGACTAATTTAGTTTGGGAGTTTATCATATCAGACAACACTATCATTTTTTGATTCGTGGGCGGGTAGAAGCTGATCTTAAATCAAATGATGAGCCAATTCATGATAGCGTTTGCTAACAAAAAAGTTAATCACTCAACTAAGGAAAAGAGGATTTAAATATGATCACAAACAAAACACCGCAATTAGGAAATACGGCACGCAGCTACAATCTTGTTCAAGGCTGGGCAAAGCTTCCTTCTCACTTGGAGTTTGGCTATACACATGGAATCGTCGTAGATCAACAGGATAATGTTTATGTCTTTCATACAGGAAAGCCCTCCATTTTCAAATTTAATCAGAACGGGGAGTTTCAAGAGGCTTGGGGCGAAGAGTTCGAGGGTGGCGCACACGGATTTTATCTTCATAAGGAGCAAAATAGCGAATACCTTTATATCACAGACACAGCTCGCGGTAATGTTGTTAAAATGGATTTGAGCGGAAAGCACTTATTGACATTGGGAACACCTGATCGTCCTGATATTTATAACGAGGAGCTTAAATATGTCCCTACAGATGTAGCCGTTTCGGCAAATGGTGATATTTATGTATCCGATGGGTATGGACAAAG
Source organism: Paenibacillus sp. MCAF9 (assembly GCF_052114265.1). Lineage (NCBI taxonomy): Bacteria > Bacillati > Bacillota > Bacilli > Caryophanales > Paenibacillaceae > Paenibacillus > Paenibacillus sp. MCAF9. The sequence continues at coordinate 58,102 of NZ_JBFREL010000022.1, read as the reverse complement.
CTGGATTCATCAATATACAGCAGCAGGAGAATATATCCGTTCCTGGGGTGGGAAAGGTACGGAACTAGGACAATTGAACTGCCCGCATGGTATTTCGATTGATATTCGCAGCGGTATGGAAGAAGTTTATGTAGCTGATCGTGGCAATCATCGGATTCAAGTCTTCACTCTACAGGGCGATTTCAAAAGAGCCATCGTCGATGATATGGATCAGCCCTGCAGCTTCTATTATCACGGAGACGATCTCTTCTTCCCAGACTTAAACAGTCGGATTACGATCTTCGACAAAAATGATCGGTTGATCTGTCATTTAGGTGAAGATCAGCAGGCTTACAAACAAGCAGGCTGGCCGAATTTGCCTAAGTCTTACTACAGGGATAATAAATTTAGTTCACCACATGGTATTTGTGTGGATTCCAAGGGTTCTGTCTATGTTGCGGAATGGATTTTCGATGGACGTATAACTAAGCTTGCACTTGCATAATTTCGTGGTAAAGAATCGTCATTATTTAGGCATACAGGCGGATAAAGCATCTAAACTGTAATTAAATAATCTAGTAAATGGAGATGAGTACATGTCTGGAAACAAGGCAGTTGTTTATAGTAAGCCGGGAAGTGTTGAGGTACGAGACACCGCTTATCCAGACTTGGTATTGAAGGATGGACCGGGTGTCAATCCATTGAATGTAGGACGTAAATGTGAGCATGGGGTTATTCTGAAAGTGATTACAACGAATATTTGCGGAAGCGATCAGCACATGGTTAGAGGAAGGACAACGGCTCCATCCGGTCTTATCTTAGGCCATGAGATAACAGGTGAAGTCATTGAAGTAGGTCGTGATGTCGAGTTTATAAAAAAAGGTGACTTGGTCTCTGTTCCTTTTAATATTGCCTGCGGACGTTGTCGCAGTTGTAAAGAACGTAATACAAATATATGTTTAAATGTCAATCCAGACCGTCCTGGTTCTGCTTATGGTTATGTGGATATGGGCGGATGGGTGGGCGGGCAATCCGAATATGTCATGGTTCCCTATGCAGACTTTCAGTTATTGAAGTTCCCAGATAAAGAGAAAGCAATGGAAAAAATTCTGGATTTAACGATGCTCTCCGATATTTTCCCAACAGGTTACCATGGTGCAGTTAGTGCTGGGGTTCGCCCGGGTTCAACGGTATATGTTGCCGGTGCAGGTCCGGTAGGTCTTGCTGCAGCGCATTCTGCTCAATTGCTAGGGGCAGCGGTTGTTATCGTCGGCGATTTGAATGCAGAGCGTCTAGCCCAAGCGAAAAGCTTTGGTTGTGAGACGATTAATCTGCGTGAGAATGGTGATTTGGCTGGACAAATTGATCAAATTTTGGGATCTCCTGAAGTAGATTCGGCGATAGATTGTGTTGGTTTTGAAGCGCATGGGCATGGGGAGGGGCATGGCGAAGCGCCAGCAACGGTATTGAACTCCATTATGGAAGTTACTCGTGCAGGCGGCAGCTTAGGAATTCCGGGACTTTATGTAACAGGGGATCCGGGTGCTGTGGATGAGGATTCGAAAATTGGAACATTGAAAATTCGTTTTGGTCTCGGTTGGGCGAAGTCCCACACGTTTGTGACAGGCCAAACGCCAGTTATGAAATACAACAGAGAATTAATGATGGCGATCATGAGCGGACGTGCACAAATTGCTAAAGCCGTGAATGCCACACTTATCTCATTAAATGATGCACCAAAAGCGTATCAAGATTTTGATCGCGGCGTTTCCCGGAAATTTGTTATAGATCCCCATGGCGTCGTTAAATAATGTAGTTTTTATCCAGATTGGGAGTATGTCGAAGAAGCTTAGGTTGAACAAGTAGATGCTGTAACTCCAATATTTCGATAGGAACTTCTTGCACGCTCCGCTTGGGGACGGGTGTAAGGAGTTCTTTTCCTTTTTCTACCCCCTTATTCCCTTTGTGTCCACTGCGAACGTGATCGGATAAATGCGAGGCACCTGATACACATCCTGAATGTAGTGTTCCTCTTGTCAGTATAGTACCGAATCACTTAGCACTGAAGAACAATATTTTTTCTTCCAGTTATTGACGTATTTCCGATTGAGTGATAATATCTAGCTAAAGTTAAAAGCTTTAAACTTTCGAGATGCTTGCAGTAGTTTGAATAACAACTTGAAAAACTAACCAATATTAGGACTTAATCATCAAACAGTTAGTCGTTCAAAATGTGATCTCACGGTTTTAACATTTTTTTTAGCCTGAAAGTTAAATGCTTTAAACTTTTAACGAAAAAGGTGGAGATGTTAGGGTGATTAAAACAAAAGGTTTGAAATTGCTGGTGTTTGTGTTAATTGTCAGTGTTCTATTTCCTACTCATTCATTAGGAGTTCAGGCAAGCCAACAAGCACCGTTCGGAACCGAGATCATTGTGCGGACCGTTAACCAATTTAGAAATGTCGCTGACGTAACGGCATTCATTCAAAAAGCTGTTCAGTACAATGTCGATATTATTAGTATGAACGTGAAGCAGGATGAAGACGATGAGGTGCCTTCTGGTCATGTATTCTATGACAGTGCGATTGCCCCGATTGCCGCCGGCTATGAGAATTTCGACGCGCTTTCGCATGTGATCACGCAGGCGCATCAGTATGGTATCAAAGTTCGTGCATGGATTCCCCAGTTCCATGATCAGGCAGCATTTGTTAAGGATCCAAGCTGGCAAATGCACGCTTTCGTTGACGGCAATGCAGTCCCTTTTGCAGGCTCGAATGGCAGTGAATATTTCGTCAACCCGATCCATCCTGATGTTCAAGCCTATGAGCGCTCGATAATTGAAGAGGTTGTAAGCAACTATGATATAGATGGCGTGGTACTCGATTGGTTGAGATTTGACGATTACAACATGGATGTAAGCAGCTACACGGTTAACCTATACGAGAGTATATACGGATATTCTCCGCTCGATATTAACTTTAATGTGGATTCTAATCGCAGGAATGAATGGAATGAATGGAGAACGGATCAAATCGGCGGCTATGTGGAGGACGTTCGTGAAGACATCGATCAGATAAAAGCAGATATGGAGCTCGGTGTTTATATTTTGCCGCCGGAATTCACAGAGGTTGGTCAGAATGTTGCGAAGTTCAAGGATGCGATTGATTTTGTTGCACCAATGGCTTATTTTGATGATTGGGAATTTGATACGGAATGGGTCTATGGCGCCAATGGGATTTTGTCAGATACATCGTCGCTTGCTGGCTCTGGAGTAACGATTGTTCCAACACTGGATAACGATTGGACAGTGAATGAATATCAGGAGGTATATGGCGGTATTAGAGATCACTTTCCACAAGTGACTCATCTCTCCTTCTTCTCCTATGGAGCTTGGGATGAGAACGTGCTAAGCGATATTAATTCGCGAAGGACCTGGCCTGTTGCACAAGACTATGCAGCGAATATTCCAACGGAATGGAAGGCAAGAAATATTGGCTTTAAGCCAGGGAGTGCTAACTATAGCGGCGGGGTCTTCACATTGTCAGGCAACGCATCGGATATATGGGGCAATGAGGATCAATTAAACTACATCTATCAATCTCTGCAAGGGGATGGAGCGATTGTTGCTAGGGTTGCAGGAATGAATAATATGGATGGCTGGGCGAAAGCAGGCTTAATGATCCGTGAAACGCTTGCTGTGGATGCTAAACATGCGGACATGATCGTAACTCCTGTGAATGGAGCCGCATTTCAATACCGCGCAGCTAACCAAGGGAACACAGTCGATCATATTATAGCTGAAGCTCCTCCGTCGTGGTTAATGCTGGAGCGCAGCGGCAATCAGTTCACAGGCTCGATATCTACAGATGGGGAGAACTGGACCGCAGTGAGCAGCGCATCAATCGCAATGGGCAGTAATGTGTATATAGGTTTGGCACTGAGCAATTCGAGCAGCTCGGCCAATAGTCAAGCGATAATCGATCATGTCTCGCTTAGCGGCGCTTTGCCTGTACTGTGGAAAACCACGGATATTAACTCGACTACAGGAGCTGCCCATTTTCAGTCAGGAACTTATACTTTATCGAGCAGAGACACTGATATATGGGGAACCGCAGACAAAATGCGATATGCTTATCTTCCGTTAACCGGTAATGGATCGATTATCGCTAAGGTTTCCAATATGACAAATATGAACGGATGGGCAAAAGCGGGAGTCATGATTCGTGAGACTTTGGGTGCCAATGCGAAGCATGTCGACATGCTTATCACCCCTAGCAATGGAGCATCATTTCAATACAGGCAGGCAGCTGGAGGCGTAACAACGGACACTGTAACTGCCGCGTCCTTGCCTCGCTGGGTTAAGCTGGAGCGAATAAACAATCAATTCATTGGCTATATCTCCTCCAACGGGGTCAGCTGGACAGAGGTTGGCAGACGCACGTTGACCATGAACAGCGGAGCTTACATTGGGCTGGCTCTAAGCAATCCAGGCAGTTCTACCTCCAATCAGGCCTTGTTCAATGAGGTTAAGATTGTGCGTTAAGCAGCTATTTATAGGATACACAACGCTTAGCATCCATCCAGGATTGACACAATGCTGGATGGATGCTAGCATCACATTGAAATTAAAAGGATTTAACTTTAATACTTACTAAAAGGAGAACAACATTACAGTGAATATACATGATGTGGCAAAAAAATCCGGCTTATCTGTTGTAACGGTTTCCCGAGTCATCAATAATGCACCATCTGTTCGTGAAAAGAACAGGGAGAAGGTATTAAAGGCGATGGAAGAATTGAATTATCAGCCCAACTCCGCTGCCCAAAGCCTGATTCGAGGAAAGACCGGAATTATTGGCATGACCATTATGAATCTTAACGATTCTTTTTACGATAGAGTGATTAAGGCAGCCAATCGGAAATTAGCAGAGCAAGGATACTTTCTAACCTTGTCTATTTCGGAAAATGAGGGGGAAGGGGACACCAGCAATTTCTTATTTCAGAAGGACAGGGTGGATGGCATTATTGTCCTCTCCCCGATTGAAGAAGAAAGCTATATCGCCGAGTTGAAAAGAAAGAATATTCCTTTCGTTCTACTGGATAATCAAGAAGAGCATGAGGATGTATCGAGTGTGGTTGTAGACAATTATTTAGGTGGGTATGAGGCAACGAAGCACTTGATAGATCTAGGACATAAGGAGATTGCCCATATTGGGGGACCAACGCTGTTCTTGAGTGTCAAGGAGCGAAGAAGGGGGTACTTGCAAGCCTTGTCCGAAGCAGGCCTAACCCCATTTGCTATTGAGTATAGTCAGTTTACGGTAAGTGATGGTTACAAGGTAGCTAAGAAATGGATTAGAGATGACAGCCTGCCGACGGCCATATTCGCAGCAGATGACTTCATTGCACTTGGGGTTATCCATGCTCTAAGCGAAGAAGGGCTAAGTGTTCCTCATGATATTTCAGTCGTAGGTTATGATGATCAGGTGCTGGCTGCTGGGTTTTTCCCAAGATTAACGACTGTAAGGCAGCCTGAAGCACAATTAGGCACTATCGGTGTTGAACTGCTCCTGAAGCATATTAACGGCACGATTCAGGAAACGACGATCACCAAGCTTACGCCCCAATTATTAATTAGAGAATCAACGGCCTACTTGAGAAAAAATAACTCGATATAAATAGGAGTGACGATTTACTTGAAATACTATATGGGTATTGATGCAGGGGGAAGTAAAACCTATGCCCTCGTCTCTAATTCTGAGGGAACCATTCTGAGTGTAGGAAGTGGGGGAAACGGCAATCACCAAACAAATCGTGATCAAGCGGAAGATAGCCTGCGTAGTGCAGTCTCAGATGCATTACGGCAAGCCCAGATAACCGTTGATCAAATCGAATTTGCTTGGTTTGGCTTAGCTGGTGCGGACAGAGAAAGCGACTATCGCATCTTAAGGCCAATCATTCAGAAGATGAATCTTCCGAATACAAATATTTCGTGTGATACAACAATAGCGCTTCGAGCAGGAACGAATCATCCATTTGGTGTTGTTCTTATCTGTGGAACAGGGGTGAATTGCTCGGGAATGAACAGAAAAGGCGAATCCTTTCAATGCGGGGGATTCGGCTATATGTTCGGTGACTTTGGCGGAGGGCAAGATTTGAGTATAGAGGTATTCCGCAGCGTAATGCGTGCCTGGGAGGGAAGAGAGGAAGAAACGAGCTTATCGAATTTGCTGATAAATAAATTAGGGTATGAAAGCGTCGAGGCGTTAAGGGATAATTTCCTTGATTACTCCAACTATTTGCCTGTCGAAGTTGCAAGATTGTTGTTCGATGCCGTGCAGCAAGGGGATGAAGTAGCGAGGCGTATCTTGGTAAAGCAGGGCGAAGAATTGGGTTTAGCGGCCGCAGCAACTATCAATCGATTAGCTATGAACGAGGAGAAATTCGATATTGTCTTGGCAGGCAGTATATTGACACGCGGCGATCAGGACGGGCTGCTGCGGAGTATTATTGAACGAAAGGCTAAGCAAGCAGCGCCGCGTTGTTCGATTACTATTTTAAATACAGAGCCGGCGGTTGGTGCTCTCATTCTAGCCATGGAGAGCAGTGGTGAGGAGGTATCACCCGATATTATGAATAGCTTAACCGAATTTAAGCTAAAAAATATTCGAAATATTCAAAATGTTCAAAAAACGATGTGAAAAATAATTATAGTGAGTGGGAATTATCTGTAATCGAATCATGCCAGCTATGCTCCTGATCAGATTTGGTGCCATTGAATCTTTCGTATGCTGAAAGCGGTTCCATTGCATTGTTAGAACTATTCCTATCGGAAGGATGAACTGCAGCAGTAGCAGCAGTTAGAAGCGGATCGAACTAGTATTAATAGAGATATTAAATACCTATGTTGTCTGATTTATTTAATCTTGGCAAAGGAGCAAAAGGCGAATGAAAATCAACTCAAAGCCAACTAGACGCAGCCTATTTATGAAACAATGGGATCTTCAATCTATGGTTTTACCTGGAATCATTTTCGTATTTGTATTCAGTTATATTCCGATGTATGGGGTGTTAATGGCTTTTCAGCAATATGACATTTTCGCAGGGATTTGGGATAGTCGGTGGGTGGGATGGACTAATTTTCGGCTATTTTTTAATGCTCCGGAATTTTTTAATGTGCTGCGCAACACGATAGCTATCAGTTTTTTAAAGCTGCTCATTTCTTTCCCAGCACCGATTATTTTGGCTCTCATGCTTAATGAGATTCGAAATATGGCGTTTAAGCGCATCATTCAAACGGTCAGTTATCTGCCTTATTTTTTATCCTGGGTCATCGTATCCGGCTTCGTCGTCTCATTGTTATCGGTTGATAACGGTACAGTGAACATTCTTCTCGCAAAGCTGGATCTCATAGAGCATCCCATAAATTTTCTATCCATCCCTGAGTACTTCTGGTCGATTCTAGTAAGCGTCAACGTGTGGAAGGAGGTTGGGTTTGCAAGCATTGTGTACCTAGCCGCCATTGCTGGAGTAGATCCAACGCTGTATGAAGCTGCATCAATAGATGGAGCAAGCCGATTTAAGCAAATTTATTTAGTGACACTTCCATGTATAACCCCGGTTATTATCATCTTCATGATATTGGCCATTGGCGGGATCCTTAGTGCTGGATTTGAAGATATTCTATTGCTGGCCTCCAATCCAATTCTCAGAGAATATTCAGATGTCATAGATACCTATGTTTATCGAGTAGGCATTCAAAATTCACGGTTCTCTTACGCGACAGCTGTTGGTTTGTTCAAATCTATTATTAGTGTTGTTTTGCTGCTAATAGCGAATAGAGTGGCACGTAGGGCGGGAGTTAGTCTTTGGTAATTCATTTTGCAATATAAAGGGGGGAATGCAAGCATGAGGCTTAGCACGGGCGATAAAGTATTTCAGACTTTGATATATGCGAGCCTGATCATTTTGGGAATCGTGATGTTCTATCCTTTCTGGAATTCTCTAGTTATTTCCTTTAATGAAGGAAGAGATACGGCTCTTGGCGGAGTTACGATCTGGCCGAGGGCATTTACACTTGAAAATTATAATGTTGTATTTAAGGATACTCGATTGTTGAATTCATTCTGGATCTCGGTGATGCGTACAGTGATCGGCACGATTCTGTCCGTATTCGTTACGTCGCTGCTGGCATACGGGATGTCTAAGAGAGATTTACAGCTACGGAACTACTATATGATTTTCTTCATTGTAACGATGTTTTTCAGCGGCGGATTAATTCCTACCTTCCTGCTGGTGCGAAACCTTGGATTGATGAACACGTTCTGGGTCATGATTATTCCGGGATTGATCAGTGTTTATCATATGATCATTTTCCGTACCTTTTTCTCCGCGCTTCCCGATGGTCTGGAAGAATCAGCGAAGATCGATGGATGCAGCAATTACGGAATCTTTTTTCGAATTGTTGTGCCTATATCGGGTCCAATTATAGCTACCATTGGATTATTTACGGCGGTGGGTCATTGGAATGATTGGTTTACCGGCGCTATCTATATTTCCAAGGATGAGCTATTGCCTATTCAGACCTTATTAAGGCAAATTATGAATTCGAATATTATGACAGAAATGTCGTCCGGCAATGCAATTGCAATGGAACATATCAACAGAAACCGAAGCATAACGACAAAGTCTCTTCTGATGGCTACGATGATGGTTGCTACTATTCCCATCATTCTGACCTACCCTTTCCTGCAGAAATATTTTGTCAAAGGGGTATTGATCGGTTCGATAAAGGGATAGTCCCAATAAAAAAAAGAAGGTAGGGGAAAAAATGAATACAAGATTGAGATGGGTGTCGTTATTGATTGTCCTGATGGTTTTTCTGGCTGCTTGTTCAAACAACAACAATGGGCCGCAAGTATCGAACAACCCGGATAATTCCGGAGGAAACGACGGTCCAAAGCCGGTAACATTTTCATTTTATGGTCATTATGATTGGTTAACTACGGCACCTTGGGCGGATAACGAAGCAACCAAATGGATTTTGGACAACAAGAAAGTTACCGTTAAGCCGATTCAATCTGGCGGCGCATCGGTAGAGAAGCTGAACACGATGATTGTCTCTGACGATTTGCCAGATGTCATATTTACGGATCGCGGTGCGACAGTCGATCGCTTGGTTCAAGCACGTAAGCTTGTGCCGCTTGATGAGTATTACGATAAGTATCCCAATTTCAAAAAGTATGTGAAGGAATCTACGCTCAATCTGCTTCGTTCCGAGGATGGGAAAATCTATCAAATTCCAAATTGGTATACATCGGGAACCTTTGGGAACGGCGGATGGATGGTCAACATAGAAATTTATACTGAACTTGGCAGGCCGAAGCTGGAAACATTCGATGATCTATACAATTACTTAATTAAAGTCAGAGACACGTACCCAGATGTTGTACCGCTTGAAGTTGGGGAGAAAGGCGCAGGCTTGGAATTGTTGTACGGAGGTTTCAAAGAAGGTGTAACTAGCAAATTCATCGGCATGAGAGGTTATCTGGAAGGCGACAAGCTAGTCTCGATCTATGAGGACTCTGCATTTCAGGAAACGATGAAGTATATTAGCAAGCTATTCCGAGAGAGATTGATTACCCAAGATGCCATTACACAAACCCAGGATGCAGTCAAAGAAAAAGTAAACACAGGCCGAGTGGCTGTTATGGTCGAATCGAATATTACAACTTACGGAGCAGAAGGGCATCGTGAATTGACTAAGGTTAAACCAGACGGTGGTTACGAAATTATTTGGCCGATTCATAAAGCTGGATTGGACAAAAAGAATATTTTTGTGAGTGGATTCGAGAGCTTAGGATGGAATGTCAACGTTATTACGACCGAAGCCAAAGATCCCGAAGCAATCTTCGCTTATTATGACTGGCTTACTGGACCTGAAGGACAGAAGGTTCTATTCTTCGGACCGCAAGGCCTTTATTGGGATGAGCAAAATGAGGACGGATCGCCAATTCCGAATGAAAACTATAAAAGTGGGGACGTCAATAAGCGTTCGGAAACGATGAGAAAATTCGAAGATTTCAACTGGGCGGGCAACACGACCTTTATCGATAAAGCCAAGGTAAGCCTGGAGATGGCCTTGTCGGAGAAGCTAAGATCATGGGAGACGATAGCGCAAAGCTCTGTCACTTGGGCGACATCGAAGGACATTACCGAATTCGTCAATGTGGATCCGCTGCCTGATTCAGAGCTCGGCATTATCTCACAGCAAATCTCTGATATTTTCACTGTAGCCTTTGCAAATATGGTATTTGCTAAATCTGATGATGAGGTCGCATCCATCATGGAGAAAACAGCAAATGACGCAGAAAAAGCAGGGCTGGAGCGGCTGCTCGAATTTAAAACCGAGAAATGGCAGGCGAATGTTAAGAAAATTAATGCCGAATATTGATTGGAGCAAGGTGTAACCCAGATCTACAATAGGAGGGCCGGAGCATGAGTCAATTAAAATCATATAGGATCGTTGCATTAATGCTCATTTTTAGTATGTTATTCACTTCATTTAGCTTTGCAGCAGAGGCAGAATCGGAACGGGATATTGTCAATCATTGGGCTAATAAGGAATTAACAGAATGGATGGATAAGGGTTGGTTGAAAGGCTACGGGGATGGTTCAATTCAGCCGAATCAGCTTTTAACAAGAGCCGAATTTGTAGCGCTTGTTAATCGATCCTTTCAATTCACGAATGAATCGGAGCTGACCTTCCAAGATGTGCCTAAGCATAGTTGGTTTTATCAAGATGTTGCAAGGGCTGTCGCAGCGGGTTATATCAGCGGCAAGAGTGCAAAGCAATTCGCGCCGCGAGAGTTCATTACAAGGCAGCAAGCGGCTGTCGTCATAAATCGGTTGCTTCAATTGCAAGTGGACAAAAATGCAGCGATGATGGAGTTTTCGGATAGTGAACAATTTGCCGAATGGGCCAAGGAAGCTATTAGTAATGTGGTCATTCACGGAATAATGCGCGGTTATAATTCTGCAAACATATTTAAGCCTTTGAATCCATTGACACGTGCGGAGTTGGTGGTTATCCTGGATCGCTCGCTGCAAGTTAAATTAAGCCAGCTTCCCATCAAACCGGAAAACGGGAATGTTGGTGGGAACGGTAATAACGGCGGCAATAATGGAGGGAACGGCAACGGGGGAGTAACCTCGCCAGTTAAAGAAGAGAATACGCCTTTCAAAACCGAGATCACGGTGCGAACGGTTAACCAGTTTCGGAGTGCAAGTGACGTAGCGGACTTTGTTGAGCAAGCCGTTAAGTACAATGTGGATATTATTAATATGAGTGTCAAGCAGGACGAAGACGATGAAGTGCCTTCAGGCCATGTATTCTACAACAGTGCGATCGCCCCCATAGCCGATGGCTATGAGAGCTTTGATGCTCTTTCCCAAGTGATCACGCAGGCGCATCTGAAGGGTATCGAGGTTCGTGCATGGATTCCTCAGTTCCATGATCAGGCAGCCTTTCATAAGGATCCTAGCTGGCAGATGCACGCTTTAGTAGACGGTAATGCAGTTCCCTATACTGGCTCGAATGGCAGCGAGTATTTCGTCAACCCGATCCATCCCGATGTTCAAGCTTATGAGCGCTCGATTATTGAAGAGGTCGTAAGCAATTATGATATAGATGGCGTGGTTCTCGATTGGTTGAGATTCGATAATTACAATATGGATGTAAGCAGCTATACGGTTAACCTGTACGAGAGCATATACGGATATTCGCCGCTGGATATTAACTTTGATGAAGATTCTACTCGCAGGAATGAATGGAATGAATGGAGAACGGATCAAATCGGCGGCTATGTGCAGGATGTTCGTGAGGATATCGATGAGATTAAAGCGGGCATGGAGCTGGGCGTTTTCATTTTGCCTCCTGAATTCGTTGAGGTTGGCCAGAATGCTTCGAAGTTCAAGGATGCAATAAATTTTGTCGCTCCGATGGCTTATTTCGATGATTGGGGATTCGATGAGGAATGGGTCTATGACGAGAACGGGATTTTATCCGATACATTATTCCTTGTGGGTTCTGGAGTAGCGATCGTGCCGACGCTCGATGACAATTGGACGGATGACGAATATCAAGCGGTTTATGGCGGAATTCGAGAGAGCTTTCCTACTATTACACATCTCTCTTACTTTAATTATGGCGCTTGGGATTGGAATGTGCTTAAGGCAATCGATGCGAGAAGAGCTTGGCCAACTGCAGGCTGGGAGCCGCCTGTGGAGCATGATTATAATGCTGTTCTGCCACAGCCTTGGAAAGCTAGAAATATCGGGTTGAAGACTGGCGATGCATCCTATGATGCGGCGGACGAGACATTCACGTTAACAGGAAGTTCAACCGATATTTGGGGAAATAACGATCTATTAAATTATATTTATAAGCCACTGCATGGGGATGGATCGATTATAGCGCAAGTGACTGTGATGGAAGAAATGAGTGAGTGGGCCAAAGCAGGCTTGATGATTCGTGAGACGCTGGACGTGGACGCCAAGCATGTAGACATGATGGTTACTCCAGTTAATGGAGCCACCTTTCAATATCGGGAAAATGAGGGGGGAGGCACCGTTGATCAGACGATGGCTGGTAGTCCGCCATTGTGGCTTAAGCTGAATCGCAGCGGCAATGTATTTACCGGTTCAATTTCAGATAATGGAGTGGACTGGACGGTAGTCAGCAGTTTTGAAACGAATATGAATGATGATGTCTATATAGGCTTGGCACTAAGCAATCCAGCTAGTACAAGTGATAATAAGGCAGTATACACTAATGTTCAGGTTATCGCAGGAGATGAAGGAAAGTAGCAAAAACCATGTTGTATAGATCGGAACTTCTTACACGCTCCGCTGGGAGCGGGTGTAAGAAGTTCTTTTCTTTTTTCTAGGTTTGAAATGGAACGCTGACGCTTTAGTCTGTCTTAATACTTATAAAATCTGATTAGGAGGATAATTCCTAAATCTCGAACTCCTATTCTTGAAGGAGCTGATCTTTATAATCTGTCGGGGATTTACCTGTAACGAGCTTAAATACTTTGGTGAAATAGTGCCGATCTGTATAACCTGTAATTTCAGAAATTTCTTTTAGAGGCATCTCTGGATGAATTCGCATGAGCTCCTTCGCTTTATTAATGCGGAGAGTAGTTAAATATTCGACAAAGGTTTCTCCATGATGCTTGCGAAATAGATTTCCTAAATGGGTACTCGAAATTTGAAATCGATCCATAATATGAGTCATTGAAATTGTTTCGCTCAAATTTGCGGATAAATAGTCGGAGATTTGTTCAATTAATCGGACTCCTTTGTTACTGGCGGGGTCATGGTCTTCAAATCGGAAAATATGCGATAGCAAGTTCCAGATATCCTCAGCAGCATTTGAATAGGAGTAGGCGGATTCAATGATTTCCTCCATTTCTTTCTCCGTTGTGATACTTGTGAGGGGTTCTAATGTGCGGAAATGCTTTTCTAACCATTGAACCATTTGCTTGCCATTTCTTTGTATATAGAGGTTCGGACAGGAGTGCTCCTCCCACTGCTCAAACCAATGGAAGATAATTTTTTTTAACAGCTTCCAATCCTTTTTATCCACCGCAATAACAATTTTCTTCTCATCGGTGCTGCTTAGGAGCAGATTGAGTTTTTCTAAAGTGGGTTGTTGCTCAGATAAAAAGATCGTCTTGGATTGTCCAATGACCAGTTGATGGTACAGCTCATCGTGAAGCTGGTTCGCAACCTGGTGAAGCTGCCTGATATCGTTAAAGCTTCGGCTAACGGCGATGGAAGGGTGACTGCCTGAACCGCCGATCATCAGTACAATTTCCTCAGCAAGTTGTTTAATCCTCTGGTCGCCGCATTGATATAATCCGAGGATAATAAATCCCCTTTTGAAATCATTTCTTGAAACGATCCAAGCCTTCTCGTTCTTTAGCAATAAAGGATTTGACGATAATTTGTTGTGAATTTCTTGCTCCGTCAGAGAAGGAGATCGTTCCTTGTCTTGTAAAGGTGAAGGTTTGTTGAAGCAAAACACATAATAGCTAGAGAATGGAAAGCACTGCTGTAAAGTGGTTTGGATACTTCCCTCTATACTCTTGTTTTCGAGCAATTCATTTAATAAAGATTGCTGCTGAAGATAGGATTCCATGCTGATGCGTGTGTTCGTCTTATCTAATAATTGTTCGATAATTGTAGGATCAACCGGCTTGACAAGGTAATCCTCCACATTGGCCCGAATGGCATCCCGGGCATATTCAAAGGATGAGTAACCGCTCACGATTACGACGATGATATGAGGCCAATTTTGCCGAATGATGGCTGCAAACTCGATCCCGTTCATGAGCTGCATCTTGATGTCGGTAAAGATTAAATGGGGTTGAACGGTCAGTATGGCTTCCAGTGCCTGGCTAGCGCTAATACATTGGGCGACAATCTGGGTCTGCTCTCTTTTGCTAAAGTCGCTGTTTTCAATTACTTCTTTAAGATGATCCATGTAGAAGGGTTCATCATCAACAATCATAATCCTCATGGCAGCCGCCTCCATTACATGATACGTTAGGGAACTTATGTTAAAGTTTGATGTAGCCATGGAAACATACATAGGCTCCGCAATCCTCGTTATTGCCGAAGGAGAATTGATATTGCTCCTTGAACATGAGCTGAAGTCTAGCAATCGTATTCACTAGGCCCATTCCTCCAATTGAAATAGGCTCGTTTAATGTTTGATTATTTTGAATGCGTTCAAGATAGCCTTGAATGTTGTGCTTCAACGTTTCCAAAGATGCAGGGTCAAACCCGACACCATTATCACTGATTCGTATCTCCCACTTATTTTCAATTATTTTACCGATAATTTGAATTTTCAATTGCTTATCGCTATCCGATAAACCATGCTGAATGGCGTTTTCTATAATAGGCTGAATCATTAATTTGGGAATTTGAATATTTAAAAGCCATTCAGGAACTTCTATATCATAATGTAGCCGGTGTTGATAGCGAGATTTTAATAGATCCAAATAATGCTGTGCGAATTCTAGCTCCTCACTTACGGTTGTGATCGACGAGCCGGAGGAAATCGAATATCGTAAGAATTGAGAAAGTTTTCTACTTGTGTCCGATACAGCCTTTTGCTGGCCTCTATCTGATAAAACGGTAATGACACCTAACATATTAAATAAAAAATGAGGATTGATATGAGCTTGAAGCACATCGAATTTTGCTTGCATTTGCAAGGTTCGGAATTGAACAGTCTCCTCAAGACTATCTTGTAAACGCTGGTTCAAGGCTAGAAAGGAACGGTTAATAATTTCGATTTCACCCATATGAAATTTATTTTCAATAAAGGCTTGATTGGTTTCACCTAAATTAATAGAATCAATCGCTTTTTTTAGCTTTTTAAGAGGATGCGTTAAAATTTTGGCGAGAATAAAGTAAACAAAAACCGAGATGGCAATAAGGAGTAGAACGCTTATGATCGTGACATTACGAAATAAGAGCAAAGGCGCAAATAATTGGGATTTCGGAATAATGGCCACAATGGTTATGCCTGTTTTCTCAGAGGTCTGGTACATGAAAAATTCATCTATTCCCTGTTCATTAGTCATGAACCCGTTCCCTGCACTTGCTATGCCAACCTTATTAAGGATAGCAGATAGCTTGTGGGAAGAGGTTTCTGTAGGAAGGGGAGTAGACGAATAAAGAACCTGGCCTGCTTGCAAAATCATAATTTGTTTATCGTGCTTCGAATCTAATTCCTCTACATGCAATAAATCGGAGGCTTTGAATTGGATTTCAAGAAAACCAACGGGATGCGAGTCCCAGCTGATCTGACGCAGAAATGAAAAGACGGCTTCGGAATCACGGGATAGCCATCTGTCCTTCTCCGAAAAATTCAACAAGGAAGAGCCCTTCGCAGCTTGAACATTCTTAAATCCATCATTCGCAAGGATGGTTTGCATAATATCTACGTCAGCTTCGTTAGTTGAGTAGAAATCACCTTTTGACGTAAACAAATTAATCCTATGAATCGTTTGATAGACGGCAGCATTCAAGTAAAGGGAGTTTTGAATGGCCTTTTCGGACTGTAACGTTTCGGTGGGACTCGTATTTTTGAGATATGCGATAGAGCTTAAATATTGGACGGCAGTATAGCTGGAATTGTCACGATTAATATATAGCTGGGTGGTTACGTTGTTATTAATGGTGGAATAAACATCCAGAGAATTGGAGTAACCGCTTACAAGCTTGTCCACATTTTCTTTTAAATTGGTTTCAATATTATTTTTCAAATAAACATACATCGGAGTGCTGATAATGAGTGCAATGACGATGAGGACAAGCGAATAAGTCACATATAATTTCGTTTGTAAATTTTTGAAAGACAGCATAGACGACCTCCCCGTTCAGTATAACACATTAAAAATGCAGCCTTGGCCAGTGTGAAATATTTCCCCTAGTACTTTCAAATTCGCCATTTACGATAAGAAGCAAAAAACATAACATTGGTTTTGTAAGCATTTACATCACAAATTTGGAGGAATGAACATGAGGGGTCTCACCACAAAGAGAACGCTGTTATGGATGGTAATGGTTCTTACCTTGCTTGTTTTAGCAGCTTGTGCAGGAGCGAAGAATAACGGTAATGCAACGAATACGCCATCGGAGAGCACTGCTGCTCCAACTACAGAAAATGCATCACCATCAGCACCGATAGAAAAGGTCACATTAAAAGCACTTATGCACACGAGCTGGTTAAAGGGCGGTATGGAAGCTGTACTGAAGGATGCATCTGAAAAAATGGGCTTCACTTTAGAAATCGAGAAGCTTCCAGAGGGTACTGATGGAGATAATCTAATCAAAACTCGATTTGCGACGAATGACAAGCCGGATTTATTGTTCTTCTATCCAGCTGTTAAAGAAAGCGACGGCTTAGGTAAGCCAGAGGAGCAATTCGTTCCGCAGGACGATCAACCCTGGATGGCTAACTTCAACAAGGATATATGGATAGATGCATTTGCTTCGTCGGGGACCTTCTATGCTGCTCCTTTCGGGGGATCAAATATGGCAGTTATGATATATAACAAAAAGGTTTTTGAAAGCTTGAATTTGCAAATCCCAACCACAATGGAAGAATTCTGGGCCTTATCTGAGGCGGTTAGTAAAGCGGGGAAGGTTCCGGTGTATTTGTCGGCCAAAGATGCGTGGACCTTGCAAATTCCATCACTTCAATCCGGTGCGGCACAGGATAACCTGCAGGAAATAACAAATAATGCATATACGAATAAAGGAACGATGTCCGATTTTACTGCCAAGAGACAAGGCATTACGTTCCTTAAGGATGTTGTTGATAAAGGTTATGTAAACAAAGACTTTTTATCCGATACGTATGATAATGCACAGAAAGCTCTGACAAATGGAGATGCAGCTATGTATCCGATGGCTACTTGGGTCATGAGCGACATTTCCACGAAATTCCCAGATCAAGTCAATGATATCGGATCATTCCTAATTCCCTTTAATGATACAGGTAAGAATATGGCCGGGATTTTCCCGCCAAGTGCAGTGTATGTAGTAAAAGGAAGTAAGCAAGAAGCAGCACAGAAGTTCGTCAACTACTTTGAATCCGTAGAGACTCAGAATATTTATTTCGGTGCTGAGGGTGGTATACCTACGATTAAAGGGGTTACGAATACGCTACTGACACCTGCCGAGCTTGATGCTCAGAAGCTTGCAGAAGAAGGGAGAGCCGGCCCAGTTGGTGTCAGTCCTTCAAGTGGCATTACTCAATATGCAGCTGGGGATTATCCAGCCTTCCTTCAGGATTTAGTAGCAGGCGCGAAAACTCCTGAGCAGGTGCAAGAAGCGGAACAGAAAGAATTAGTGAAAAACGCCAAAGCCAAGGATGATCCAAACTTCAAGTAAAGCTTGCTAGAAATAGTCGATAGGAAAAGCAAATTTGGAGAGTGTTTCTGAAATAAAGAAACTCTCTCTCTTTTTTGGAGGGCAACTAAATGCTGAAGCGTCATTACTACAGGTACTCTATGCTAGCTCCAGGTCTCTGTATCTTTTTAATCTTTTTCGTGTGGCCAGCCATTTCAAATTTTTTTTATGCCTTCACCAATTTAGACGCGACCTTTCATTACACGCGGCTCGTAGGGTTTGAAAATTTCATTTCCCTATTTGATGATTCGAGCAGTTCCATTGCATTCAAAAATACGTTTATATTCACAGTGGTCACCACAGTCGGTAAAGTCGGACTTGGATTTATATTAGCTAACTTTGTGAATCAAAAGCTGAAAACGACAAATTTCTTGCGCTCTGCCCTTTTCTTTCCCGTTATCTTAAGCCCGATTGCTGTATCACTGGCATTTACAGCCCTATATCATCCAAGCCGCGGATTTATCAATGTGTTATTGGAGAAACTTCAGCTTGGTTTTCTAACCCAACAATGGCTTACAAATAGCCATATCGTGATGTATTCCATCTCCTTTGTTGAAATATGGAAGTGGACGGGATTAACGGTCATCTTGTTTCTGGCAGCACTTCAGACCATTCCGAAAGAGATGATTGAAGCCGCCAAGATTGACGGAGCAACAAATTGGGAGCAGAAGAGGCATATTATATTCCCGATGATTCTCCCCGTTGTGAATACCAACATTATTATTTCGCTCATTGGCGGATTAAAAGTATTCGATATCGTTTATGCGCTTACTGGAGGCGGTCCAGGGAATGCTTCTAGCGTAATTAACACAATGATCTACAAAAGTTTCTCGCAAGGAAGAAATGGGGAAGCGACTGCCGCTAGCTTGTTATTGTTTGTGATCATTCTCGTCCTTGTATCCATAACGAACAAATATCTAAATAAAGACAACAGAGGGTGAGTGGAATGCGAGTATTGCGTAAAACATTATGGGAAGCTCTATCTGTGTTCATTAGCTGTATTATCGCCATTCCTATCTACTTGGTCGTTGTGAACTCCTTCAAAACACAGGCGGAGGCTTCAGATTTAGGATTATCCTTCCCGACGAAATGGAACCTATGGCATAACTATTCAGATGTGTTCGTAAATGCCAAGATTCCTCAGGCATTATGGAATACAACGATTTTAACTGTCATTAGTGTATTCTTTATCGTTATTTTCTGTTCACTGTCCGCTTATTTCATTCAACGGAGAGATAACCGGGTGAGCAGGCTGCTGCAAACGGTTATTATTGCCGGCTTAATATTGCCTTCCTCCATTATTACGACGTATATGCTGATGTTTGATTTGCATCTGGTTCGTACTTATTTAGGCGTGATTTTGCTTTATATTGCTGGGAATTATGCTTTTCTAACCTACGTATACATCGGTTTTTTTCATAGCATTCCAAGAGAATTGGATGAAGCCGCAATGATTGACGGAGTTAGCCCTTACGGCTTGTTTTGGAAGATTATTTTCCCATTGCTGAAGCCGGTAAGCGCCAGCGTCCTAATTATTGCATTTATGTCGGTATGGAATGACTTCACTACCCCGTTTTATTTCTTAAATACGGCGAGCCGCTTCACCTTAAGCTTGACCGTATACTTTTTCTTTGGTCAGCATTCCTCGGATTGGAATCTGGTTTTTGCTGACTTGGTTATGGTATCCGTGCCGGTCATTCTATTGTATCTATTCTTGCAAAAGTACATCGTTGAAGGCTTAACGGCAGGGGCAGTGAAAAGTTAAATGGGAGGGTGAGGTTTGCTAAATGTCAGTGCATAACGTGAAACAAACAGCGGAGTCACTCGTGTTTGTGGGGCAAGAACAGCAGCAGCTGCGATTCCACCCGATCGTCAAAGGAAGCTTGAGCTTAAGAACACATACGAATTCCGAGCATGTGGAGTCGGTTAGTTATAAAGAAGGAAAGGATTTTATTGTTGATTATGAAACTGGGCTGATTGCAAGAACGGTCGCAAGCAGTATACGGGATTGGGCTGACCATGTATTTTTTCAGAAGCCGAACTTTGATCATCATTTGTTTGAGGAATACAGCAATCACAGTTTCACTGTGTTTATAGACTACGAATATGAGCGGGAGCAACATCATTTTAATGTTAGAGTGGGCATAGCGGCTAGTCGTTTATTAAAAAACACGATGAAAAAGCTTAATGCCGGACAAGAAGCGGTTTATGTGGTTTTTGGTGACAGCATTAGCGAAGGCGGAGAGGCAAGTGAGGATAGCTATACTTTTTATCAACGTTTTGCGCATCGGCTATCTGCTATAAGCTCGGATGGAAACCTTCGTGTTGTTAATAAAGCAATAGGAGGAGAAACAAGCACGGGAGGCGCAGCCCGCATAGAGCAGGATATTGTGTCTAATCAACCCGATCTTCTAACGATAGGCTACGGGATGAATGATCAGAATCTATTCGAGGGAGAAGTGGCAGTACCTTATGCTATTTACGAGAGTAATATTCGAACGATTATAGAATCTACGATGCGGAGCTGTGAAACAGATATTGTGCTTGTTACGCCTTGCGAGCCA
Organism: Paenibacillus sp. MCAF9; assembly: GCF_052114265.1. NCBI lineage: Bacteria > Bacillati > Bacillota > Bacilli > Caryophanales > Paenibacillaceae > Paenibacillus > Paenibacillus sp. MCAF9. Next base: position 37,565 of record NZ_JBFREL010000022.1, on the reverse strand, counting down.
AATCCATTGTGGAAATATACGAGTGGGCTGATGGATGGTTACGCTGAAGTTCTTCGTCGTTTGGGGAAGGAATATGATATCGGCGTTGCCGATGTGAATGAGATATGGAAAAGAGAACTACTAGCAGGAAAAACGCCGGAGAGCCTTCTTCTCAATAATATTAACCATCCAAATGATTATGGCCATTGGCTTTATTATCAAGCATTTTTACATCTAATTGAAGGGTGATGCTGTCCTATGAAAGCTTTGCAAATTACAGGAGCGAATACGTATACCATTTTAGACCATGATATTCCGCAGCCCCATGATGATCAGGTATTAGTCGAAATAACGATGGTGTCGACTTGTCCGCGCTGGGATATGAATATGATGGCTGGCCGCAATATGTTTAATTATAATGAATCTCCCGATTACCCATTACCCCCGGGGTTTCCAGGACATGAGCTGGCTGGTGTAGTCAAATCGGTGGGAAAAAGCGTGCGTACGCTGAATGTGGGGGACCGTGTGGCTGCCCTTGAGCATTTGGATGGTAATGGGGCTTATGCGCAGTATTTATGCTTCCGTGAAGAGGAGCTCATCAAACTGCCAGATCACATCTCTGATAAACAAGCAGTATCGCTTGAACTATTGAAATGTGTAGTAATTGGAATCATGCAATTTGGCGATCTGCGGGGCAAATCTATCGTCGTGTCCGGTCTTGGACCTGCGGGAATGCTGGCCATTCAGGTGGCGCACCTATGGGGGGCTTCACGTGTTATCGGAGTAGATATTAATGAAACGCGAGTACGGCAGGTTCGTGAGCTTGGGCTTGGCGAGACTTGCCTTGTCGATGAGCTGCAGGGTCAGCAATTCGATTTAGGCTACGATTGTGTCGGGGCGGCCGCTTCTGTGCAAAATCTGATTGAGTACGTAGATGAACATATCGTTATATTTGGCGTTCTTCGCGGAGAAGTGAAGTATCCGGAGCGTCTGTGGTACAAGGGAATGAAGCTGGAATCTTATAAATACCGCAATGTTGGTCCAAGGGATCATGAGCTGCTGATCGACCTGGTGGGGAATAAGAAATTAAACATGGAATGTCTGCAAACTCATCATTGTACGTTTGATCGGTATCAAGAAGCCGTTGATTTATTAAATAAGCAGGAAGCGATTAAGGTATATTTTTATCCGCAAACCGATTTCGATATTTAAGTCCAATATACAAGGCGGAGGGGATCTGGCAATGAAAGGCTATGGTGTTGTATTCGTTGATAAAGGCAAGGTTGAATATCAAGAGGTAACCGTTCCTGAGCTAGAGAGTCGTGATATCGTCATCGACGTGGAGCATTCTTGGATTAGTATTGGAACGGAATCTTCCTTCCTTAAGGGCGAACGAATTGCGGGAGAAGTCCCTTACATAGAAGGTGATACTTTGCCTTTTCCACAGATCAACGGCTATCAAAAGGTCGGTAAAATTAGAGCGTTGGGTGATCAGGTGGAGGGCTTTCAAGCAGGTGAGCGCGTATTTGCCACGGTAAGCAAAGTAAAGGGGATGGCATTCAACGAGGGAGGCCATGTCAGCCCAGCAGTAACGGATGTTACCCAAGTATGGAAAATTCCAGACGGGATGAGAGCTGTGGCGTTTGCGGGACTTGTGCTTACGCAAGTTGGCTATAATTGCGGCTCTCGACCACCGGTGAAGGAAGGGGATCAGGCTATCGTCATTGGCGACGGTCTTGTCGGCCAATGGGCAGCTCAAACCTTAATCCACAGGGGGGCAAAGGTTACCGTGCTGGGTCGACATGAGGATCGGTTAGCGCTTCTTCCGGATGAAGCAGTCGCGATGAACACTTCCAAGAACGATGTAAGCGAGCAGCTTGCTTCGCTGTATCCCGATCTCTCCATTATTGTTGATACGGTAGGCTCGCTCACGGCGGTCTACCAATGTCTTCCCTACCTGCGTCATAACGGACATCTGGTTTCAGCGGGGTTCCTAGGGACGGATGGCAGAATTGATATCCAATCTCTACGGGAGAAGGAAGTTACTCTTCACAATCCCTCGGGCTGGGATAATCAAAGAATGAATGAGACGATTCGCGGGATAGAAGAGGGCTGGCTGCAGACAGAAACACTCATTACGCATCAGTTTCCGGCGGATCAAGCAGTAGAAGCATGGAATCTCATCCTGGATAAAAATCAACCCTGTTTGGGTGTGGTTTTGAACTGGGGTGAGTGATTCTATGGACGACTTATATGTAGAAGCTCCAAATATCGGCAACCGGTATCGTGAGGAACAAAAGCTTGAATACGAGCTCTTCATCGAGCGTATGCGTGCAGCCGGGGATCAGAATCGGGCGGAGTTCTTCCGTCCGGACACCTCATCGATAGATGCATATGAAGCGGAGCTAGAACTCTATCGAGAGAAATTCAAAGCGATGCTAGGGTGGCCGCTGAGTGATCCCGCACTCGATTCATCCATACCTAATGCTCGGGTTGAATTTGTTGCCCAGGATCGTTTAAGCAAAATTTATAGGGTTATCGTTGAAGGGGGATATGGTCTGACGACGTATGGCCTGTTATTCTTGCCGCTGTCGGAGGGGCCGTTTCCTCTCGTGATCTCACAGCATGGAGGAGCAGGTACGCCGGAGTTATGTTCCGGTTTCTATGGTCCTACGAATTATCATGATATGACGCGGAGAGTACTCCAAAGGAGCATCGCTGTATTTGCGCCACAGCTTCTGCTCTGGAAGGAAGGGGAATATGGTTCTCCGTATGACAGACTGTCTATCGATAGACAATTAAAGCAGGTAGGCAGCTCGATTGCTGCGGTGGAAATTTATAAAATTCAGCGGAGCCTTGATTATTTATTATCACGGGATGATATCGCCGCTGACCAAGTCGGTATGATCGGTTTATCTTATGGCGGGTTTTATACCCTCTTTACAGCAGCAGCGGATACTCGTATTAAGGCAGTGTACTCATCCTGTTTTTTCAACGATCGCTTTAAGTATGATTGGTCTGATTTTACCTGGTTTAATGCTGGCAATACGTTTCTAGACGCAGAAGTAGCTGGATTAATTTGTCCGCGATTTCTGCATATTGAGGTGGGCAAAAAGGATGAGCTGTTCCACTATGCGCATGCGCGTAAAGAGCTGGACAAACTAGCTGAGCTTTATGGGCAGTTGAATATCATGCACCGATTGTCGAGAGAAGTATTTGATGGAGCTCATGAACTGGACATAAACGATAGAGCAATGGAGTGGTTCTGCCAAGCGGTCCGAATGTGAAATATTCCCCCTGCGACTTTCGAATACTCCATTTACCATATTGAGTCGACATCATATCATCATTAATGTAAGCGCTTTAATAAAAGGAGAGGGGTTTTAATCATGAGGAGCAAGAGGTTTAAAGCTTTAAAGAAGGGGATGACATGGACGATTGTCTTCCTCTTATTATTTTCAAGCTTACCGGTTATATCGAATGGGGCAGCATCTGACGAGAACACTTTAAGGGATGGTACCTCAGAGGCAGATGCTTACTTGTGGACAGAAGGGGAAGACTATTTATCTGTTTCTCCAGGGGGATATTATCGGAACGATGAATCGCAAGCAAGCGGAGGAAAGTTCCTCGCCTTGCATACGAATACGCCAGGCACATCTGCGACTGCAGAGTATGAAGTAGATATCCCTGAAACAGGAAACTACGATATATGGGTGCTGGCGACCGGCATGAGTCTTTGGATGTCTGCGTATAGCTGGAAGCTGGACGAGGGCTCGTATAATGCACCTCCCGTAGTTACGGAAGGGGCGATCTTCGTTTCAGAGGGCATGCCCTTTTATTGGCATAAACTAGATAGTACCGAGCTGACTCAAGGACAGCATAATCTAGTATTTTTAACGAACACTCCTCGGCAAGGGGCAAACGATAGTTTATATAATCAAGGGATCGATGCCATTGCCATCGTACCTGATGACTGGGAATGGCAGCCGAATGGTTTGAATAAACCGGCAGCTCCCGTTATACCTGAACAGCCAGTGGAAGAAGGTTACTCATGGACAGAAGGAGAAAATGCTGATTCAGTACAGGGAGGTTATCATGGAACGGCTGATTCACTGGCAAGCGGTGGTACCTATCTCTTACTGCAAACCAATACGCCAGCTACCGCGGCAACTGCGGAGTATCAAGTGGATATACCTCAAACAGGAAGCTACGACATCTGGGTGCTAGCAACCGGCATAAGCATTTGGATGTCCCCTTGGAGCTGGAAGCTGGACGAAGGTTCCAATGCAACCCCGCCTGTTATGACGGAGGGTTCCATATTTGTGGCTGAAGGTATGCCCTTTTACTGGCATAAATTAAGCAGCGCAGAGCTGAGCAAAGGACAGCATAACCTAGCGTTTTTAACCAATACGCCAAGGCAAGGAGCAAGTGATGGTTTGTACAATCAAGGCATCGATGCAATCGCCGTCGTACCAGTCGGTTGGGAATGGCAGCCAAATGGTTTAACTAAACCTTTTGATAAGGCAGCCGTTAAATATGAATACGTAACAGGTACGCTAGATAAAACGTTGGCGAATCATGAAGAGCAAGTAAAAGTTACAGTCACGAACAAAGCCATAGCGCGAGTCAATGCAACCTTAAGCTTCTTCGTTGAATTAGTTTATGAGGGAGAAGTCGTAACCCGGGCGGTTAAGGAGTTTAATAAAACAGCTTGGGCGGCTGGTGAGGAGCATACGGAAACGATTCAGTTAACGGTCCCGTTTAATGCTCCAAAAGGAAAAAATGAAATCCGTACCGGTATTGTGGATAGTCATTATACTAATGCAGCTGATGGAGAGAAATCGCTTAAAGTAGGCAATTTGAATATCGAACAAGAAGATGCGAACACTGCTGTACCTGTGTTAGGAGCAACGATCACTAACTTGCAGCTGCAGCCGACCCAGACAAGTGCTAGATCATTTTCCGGGGCTGTTGCTTATCGACTGAATCAAGCCATAGATTTCGATACGACAGCATATCTAAGCTTTTATAAAGGCGATGTCCTTTGGTATGTTGCCGAGCTTGCTGCTGTGAATACTTCCGGGCTCCAAGCTAATGTTGAAGCAAAGGAACAGTTTAGCTTTAAGTTGCCGGAAGGAATGCCTGCTGACAGCTATACCGTGGAATGGGGCCTCCACAAATTGAAAGCAGAGCAGGTGACAGCAGGACAAGTTGAAGTAAACGTCGCTGCGTCCAATACGAATTACAAGCCCTTAACGCACGGTACTTTTACCGATGGAAAGCTGGGGCAATCTCATTTCTGGTATGCTAACCAATCGCATACGATGATTTGGGATGGCAAACCGTTCGTGCCGATCGGCGGTATGTTTACTTCGGATTATTTGCTCTTTTACTCCAAAACAGATGCTGCAGCCAATAAAGTCAACTGGGATAAGGATGTAGAAGTGCTGCAATATATGAAGGCACATGGCGCAATGGATATGTATATCAATACGGCTGTCATGGAGGTTCCGGCATGGGCATGGCAGAAAATGCTGGATTACTTAGACCAGGAAGGCTTTACTTACGGCCTGCAAGTTCAAGGAGCCCAAGGGTTGACCCTTTCCGCTTATATGCCAAGAGCGTATGAAGGAGCGGGTGTATTAAAGAAAGAGAATATCGTGAACAGCGGAGAAGTGACCTTAACGGTACCAACATCTCAAATCTCAGGCTATGAGGATGCTATATCAGCGCTGTATGTGGTCATGAATCCGGCTACGGGTGAAGTTATTCAATCCGGTGAAGAGAATATTCGGAAGGTGGGTTCCACTACACTTGAGCTTTACGCAGATGTTGTTCTTCCGAGTGCGAATAGTACGTCCTATACGGTTTATTTTACCCCTAAGGTTAAGTATTCTGGCCATACTTTGAGGAACATCTGGGATGCTGGAGATTCAATTATTAATAGTATGGTAGACACGCTTGGCAAGGTGACCTTGGGCCCCAATTTTAGACTGTTTGTTGATCCTGTTACGAACGAATCAGGAATATACAACAGCGACGAGGGTTACCTGTTCGACTCTCCCATATACAGTGCTCAATTTGTGGATTGGTTAAAGCAGAAATACGCCACATTGGATGCTCTAAATGAGGCTTGGAAAATGAGCAGTCCCATTGAATCTTATGAAACGGCGGCGCGTTTAGTGCCCATAGTTCGGGGAGAAGGATCGGCTGTGTGGAACAACCAATTGTATTTAGTTGACAAGGGTAACCCGGGTTCCACGTATGCGGCGGATGCTTATCACGGCATTTTATGGGATGATTTTGTCGATTTCAGAGAGGGCTCATATAACGATTATTTAATGAAATTTGCAGATGCGATAAATAGTGTCGTTGACGTGCCCGTCGTGTTCAAACACGCTGGAACCACAAGGAAATACTTTATTAATGACAAGCAGACTGGAGGGTTCGCGGGCGTTGGGGGAGAAATTTACGGCGATACGGAATACTTGGTGAGAGAACGATCCGGGTATACCTTTTCGCTAATCGAACAATCGGCACAAACCTTATGGTTTTTAACGACGGAAACGCAGCTGGACGAAAATATGGAACGTAAATATCAATCCGGCGAGAAGGGCTATCCGGACAAAGAAACGATGTTTAATCATTTTGATTCGGTATTGGAGGCAGGGAGCAAAGGCATCTATGATTTTCTCTTTAATTGCGATTACTTTACATCATGCCAAGAATCTTACGCTTATTATACAGCGAAACCGATCCAGTTCGATTGGCTCAAAGAATACAAGGATGCGATTCTAGCTCCTGATTCTCTAGCACATATTGAAACTTATCTACCAGAAGTTTATTACGTATATCCTGCTGGAGAGACATGGTGGATGCTGAATAGACGGAATGTCGTGCTCCCAGGTAATGATTATCGGGGCGGAGCCACGCTTCAAACCTTCGATAATAAATGGGTTGTGCCTACTTTTGATCCCAATACAGCTACGAATGTCTTAGTCGTCAGCTTGGAGGACGATCCAGCGACAACGCTCTACGGCGAAGCTCTTTTGGCACAGGGAAGCTTAAAGGCTGGCAAACGAAATACCGTCTATATGGGCTACCGCAAAAACCTAGGAGCGTTGCCAGAGATTGATGCCTATTTTACGAATGAATTTACGGTATTGGAGAATGGAACAACGGTACAGGTACTTAATCCAAATGCGACAAGTACGACACAGGTGCTTTATAGTTCGGCGGATGGCAAGGCTTGGGGAATTAGGGATGGAAAGCTTTGGGTTATTACGGATCCGAATTGGATTCAGAGCTTTAATGGGAATGAACCCAAAGGGCAAATCAAATATTTAGATCAATTAGACTTTTCGACAGACAGCAGTAATGGCGGTAATAATGGTTCTAGCGGAAGCAATGGAAATACGGCTAGAAGCATAGTGTCAGTAGAAAATGGTAAAGCGATAGTAAAGCTAGGCAATAACCTATCTGTCGTATCGATTCCATTAGCGCAAATTGGAGATCATCCTTTATCCGTAGTGGCGGGTTCGGTAATTGTTACTGTTGATCGAGAACTGCTTACTGCTTGGAAAGGACAGATCAATAATGAGGCAGGGGCAGCAATTGAAGTCGAGGTTAAGCCAGTGACAGAATCGGGAGACATTCGGACTGCCTCCCAAAATGCAGCTGCACAAATAACGATTGCAGGTCAGGTATATGAAATTAGCATGAAGTTAAAAAAGACAGACGGCAGCGTGGTCGAAGTTAAAGGGGAAAARGGCGGTGTAGAGATTACTTTACCCTATGATGCCAATGGTGTTGATGAGGAGCTTCTCGGGATTTACTACTATAACGAGCTGACTAAGGTTTGGGAGTATGTAGGTGGGAAGGTAAACAGCAGTACCAAAACATTAACAGTTAAACTTCAGCATTTGAGCAAATATGCAGTTTTGGAATTCAAAAAGACGTTTAGCGATATGCTCACTACTCATTGGGCTTCAAGAACGATTCAAGTGTTGTCGGCAAAGCATATTGTGAACGGTGTGAATGATTCCATGTTCAAGCCTTCAGGCAATACGACACGTGCGGAATTTGTTTCTCTCTTAGTTCGTGCTTTAAACCTCGAAGCCTCTCAGGATGAGCAGATGTTTAAGGATGTAAAAGAGGATGCATGGTATGCAGCAAGCGTGCAAGCCGCTGTGAAAGCGGGCTTTGTTTCTGGCATCAGTCTCGATTTATTTGCTCCTAATGCGCCTATAACGCGTGCGGAGATGACCGTACTAGTCGCAAGGGCACTCGGACTCAAGAAGGATACAAATATGAATGTCGAGTTTGCTGATGCCAAGGACATACCTATTTGGGCAATGCCTTCTGTGGCAGCACTAAATGAAGCGGGCCTCGTGCAGGGAAAAGGGAATAATATGTTCCATCCGAGATCTAATGCTACGAGAGCAGAGGCAGCACAGTTCATTCTAATAATAATTAATCATTTGAGTAAGTCTTAATGAAGTGATCGACTATATAAAAGGATTAATAAATACGAGCGAATTTTTCAAATCATAAAATGTGGGCAAAGTTTATAGTTGAAACAAAAAGATCACCTAATACGGGTGATCTTTTTTTATTATTAGCGAGATGTTGTTCATATGAAAACCTTGTAGGCAACAATTTCAAGCGCTTCACAAGCTTGCCTCTCTAACTTCGACTTTGTATTCCGAAATCCCAGATCTCAAGTAAATAAAGGGATTTCAGCCGATAGATAATGAAAAAGGGATAGCATCACAAAAATGGAAGGTGCGCTTTCAGAGTGAAGGAATAGCAGCACAAAAAGTGGAGATTTCCGCATTCAGCTGTACATGTTACGTTAAGTTGGCAAGGCGTTGCTGAACAGAATGATAACATGCCAAAAGAAAGGGGGATTACTTTGAAGCAACATTCGCAGTCAGCGGATCTAGCTCCCATGCCTAAAATGCCCAAAGCAGGAGCAGGCTCGAGATGGATAAGATCCATGCGGAAGGAATTAAAACGCAATCGATTTCTTTATATGCTGCTAGTGCCAGTAGCCATCTATTTATTGCTATTTAAATATGCACCGATGGCTGGGGAAATCATTGCTTTCAAAAATTATCGATTATCCGATGGGATTTGGGGAAGCTCTTGGGTAGGGTTCCAGCAGTTTGAAAAGTTGTTTGCCAGTCGCGAGTTTTATATCGTATTAAAAAATACGCTGCTGCTTAACCTGTACAGCTTGCTCTTTGCGTTTCCTGCTCCGATTCTGCTAGCAATCATGCTCAATGAAGTTCGGGTGGAGTGGTACAAACGAACATTGCAAAACTTGCTGTACATTCCTCATTTTATTTCGTGGATCGTCCTCGGAAGCATCATTATTGCACTGTTATCGCCATCTACAGGCATAGTGAATTATTTATTGAAGGCATTTGGAATAGAGCCAATCTATTTTATGGCAGATAAGCTATGGTGGCCGGTGACGTTCATTGTGTCGGGCATTTGGAAAGAAGCTGGATTTGGGACGATTCTTTATTTAGCTGCGATGGCCTCAATTGATCCAACGTTGTATGAAGCGGCCAAAATTGACGGCGCCAATAAAATAAGACAGATCTGGCATGTGACACTGCCAGGCATTCGCAGTACGATTGCGATTCTTCTTATTTTGCAAGTAGGCAAAATGATGGACGTTGGTTTCGAGCAGGTCTATGCACTGCGGAATCCGGCAGTAACGAGTGTGGCCGAGGTTATCAGTACCTTCGTGTACACAAGGGGGATTGTCAACCTGCAGTACAGTTACACAACCGCATTAGGCTTATTCCAATCACTGATTGCGCTCATTCTTATTGTGTCGGTGAACCGAATCATTAAGGCGCTGGGAGAACGAGGATTGTGGTAAGGGATGAAAGGAGTGATGCAACCTGAAGCTTGGAAAACAAAGCGTTTTTTCGGTCATATTTCGCTGGCTTAACTACATCTTGCTGGCGCTGCTTGCCTACATGGCGTTGTTTCCGTTTATTAACGTGATTGCTGTATCATTCAGCAGCAGCAGGGCAATCAATGCGGCAGAAATTTTCATGTGGCCTGTTGATTTCAATGTGGAAGCTTATCTAAAGCTGCTAAAAGACGGCCAATTAATCGTAGCGATGAAGAACACCATCATCATTACGGTCATCGGCACCGCGTTGAATATGATTTTTACGATCATTGCTGCCTATCCGCTCTCTAAAGCAAGATTAAAAGGCAGAAATGTCATGCTGATGGCTATTTTATTTACGATGCTGTTCAGCGGCGGATTGATTCCTAATTTTCTGCTTATCAATAGCATTGGACTTACCAATACGTATTGGGCACTTTGGCTGCCAGCACTTATAAGCGCTTACAATATGTTCGTAATGAAGTCGTTTCTGGAAGGGCTGCCTGACGAGATGGAAGAATCCGCTGCGATTGACGGTGCCGGTGATTTCACTATTTTATGGCGAATCATACTGCCTCTCTCCAAACCGGTCATCGCTGCATTAACATTGTTCTATGCCGTGGGCTGGTGGAACTCCTATATGAATGTCTTAATTTACATTCGAAGTACGGATAAAGTGTCATTGATGGTGAAGCTGTACCAGATGATCGATTTGGTAAGTCCAGAACTGCTGCGCGGAAGCGGTGAAGGTGTGTCGCAAATCTCGATTACACCGGAAGGCATTCGGGCTGCAGCAGTCGTGTTTGCTATCGTGCCGATTCTGTGTGTGTATCCATTTTTGCAAAAGCATTTTATTAAAGGCGTGCTGCTTGGTTCGATTAAAGGATAATGTACGGCATGAGCTGAATATCAAGGGTGCCAAGTATGCACATTTTGATATAAAAAAATTATTTTGTAGGAGGTCAAGTATGAAACAGAGGAGAATACAAAAAGGAAAAATGTTGCTTATGCTGGTTATGATCATGGCACTCTTGGCAACGGCGTGTTCCAACAGTGGGGAAAACAGCAGCTCTACGAGTACAACAAACAAGGCCACTGACAAACCTGCCAACGAGTCCTCTACAGGCGAGAAAGACCCCTATGATGGGATGCCTAAGAAGGTCAGCATTTCCACGTTTGATAGAGGAGCAGTGTCAAGCGATGAGGGTACCTATGAGGAAAATCGCTGGGTAAAATGGATTCGCGAGGAATCGGGTATTGATGTAACGATCGTACCTGTACCGCGTAACCAAGCACAGGATGCGCTTAACGTATTGATTGCATCGAAACAAGCGCCGGACCTGCTGTGGGAATATGACAGGACATATATTGGCAAGCTGGTCACCCAAGGAGTTATTCAACCGATCGGTGATTATATTGAGAAATACAGCACGACCTACAAAAAATATTTGGAAGAAAATCCGGATTTGCTGCCCTATATTACTTTCAATGGAGAAGTTTATGCGGCAGTGACGAAACGTGCGATTACCGGCATTGTAAACCATGGCATGTGGATAAGACAGGATTGGCTTGACGAATTGAAGCTTGAGAGGCCGACGACAGTGGAAGAGCTTGTTGCTGTAGCCAAAGCGATGAAAGAACGCTACCCAGACAGCACGCCAATAGTCGGTCATACGACATTCGATATTTACTCTGCTCTATATGCGGCAATGAACAATCAATGGTATGTGGAAGATGGGAAAATGGTATATGGTGCAACCCTTGATCGTTTTGGTGAAACGATTGAACTGGAGAAGCAGCTGTATGATTTGGGACTTGTTGATCGTGAATATTTAACGGATAGCAACAATCAGCGTGCAACCCAGTTGTGGACAACAGGTAAAGCTGGAATCTATATGGGGCAATGGGGAAGCGGCAATATGGATATTATGACGAAGGATCTGCTCATCAATGTGCCGGATGCAAAACCAGAGCCACTCGAGGCTGTAGCTACTTCGCATGGCAAATATGGTACGTATCAAGAAGCATCGCCGCTATTTTACGTCGCTTTCAATAAGGATATGAAAAACCCGAAGGCTGCGATGGAGTATTTGGACTGGATTTTGGAGAAGGGCTGGTTCACACTCGTGAATGGTGAGGAAGGCGTGCACTATGAGAAGGCAGGTGACGTTGCAAAGCGTCTGGATCCAGACAAATTTACAAAAGAAGTGATTTATGCAGGCGAATACGCGGTATTGCGTGACGAGAGCGGCTTTAAAGCTGAGAATTTGCTTGTTCAAGCTGCCAGCGATGATTTGTCACAGCGCATTGCTAAGCTTGATATGGAATCGCTCGATATTGCGTTGAAAAATGAGTTCCGCCGCGATATTCCATATCAGCCAAGCTTTGATGAAATTAATGAAATCCGTTCAACACTGGATACCTTCATTAAGGAAACACGTGCTAATGCCGTAACCCAAGGAGACAAATATACAGGTCAATGGGCACTGGACCAGATTCGCAAGGAATGGAAACGCCTTGGCGGTGAAAAAGCAGAAGAGATTGCCCAGAAGTGGTATGAAGACAATAAAGCCAGCTTCTAGATTCTTTTAGATAGCATTTGCGCGATAAGACAAAAATGAAGGAGGAACAGATATGAAGCTCGTACAAAATCGGCGGCTTGTAAAAGCGGTTGCAGTACTATCGATGCTGCTGTTCTTCCTCGTTTTTTCTTCTGCATTTTTGACGTACTCCGTATTCAACCGACAGCTGGAGCGGCAGTTGACCAGTACGAACATGGAACTGCTAGGACAGCTGGATCAGAAGCTGGAGCTGTCACTTAAGCATATTGATAAATCGGCAATTCAGCTGCTGAAGACGTCTGAGGTGGGACGGTTCTTCAATGATGAGCTGACCGATTTGGAGAGTAAGAACAATGCTTTCCGCGTATCCACTCTAATTACGAATGCGATTAATAGTATTGATTATCTCTTTTCCATCGATCTTTATTCCTATGGCACGCAGCGGCTCGTTTCAGGAAATGTATTGACTGAACAGGATTATAAGCTGGATTTTTCATGGATTCCAGAATTTCAGCAGTATGATGGATACTTCAATTGGATGTCGACTCGCAAGGTACAGCTTAATCATTCGCAATATCCGGTATACCGCAATGTTGTAACGCTGGTACGCTCTTATCCGCTTATTCATTCGTCAGGTACGCGGGAAGGTGCGATCGCCGTAAATATTAAGGAGGATCTGCTGTACGGCTTGATACGCAATACGGCTGCGATGGATAAAGGACAGACCTTTATTATGGATAGTGAAGGCATCGTGGTGCTGCATGCAGACCAGAGCAAGCTGGGCAAGGACATTAGTGAATTTCCGTATATTAACCAAATATTGAATGCCTCGGAAACGAGCGGCCATTTTTCTGAGCAGGTTGAAAGGACAGCATCTTCCGTTTTTTATGTGAAGTCAGACTATACGGGATGGAATATTGTTCGGGTAGTGCCAGAAGCGCAGTTTCTAAAGCCGCTTTATGCCATTCGCAATGGCCTGCTTATTCTTGCCATTGTATTGTTTGTGGTGGCGACGGCATCGGCAGCGATGGTAGGCCGCTGGATTTTCAAGCCAGTTAATCGTTTTATTCAGGCGATGACTCGGCATTTGACAATCCATCCGAAGGAAGGAACAACACGGAAATATACGGATGAATTTCAATATTTCGAATCGACGGTACAGCATATTTTACAAGATCGGGAAGAGCTGCATAAGCAGGTGATTGAGAGCAAGCCGCTTATCAAATGGCAGCTGCTCACTGAATTGCTTTCTGAGAAACGCAAAAATATTGCAGTGCTGCAGCCTTATATGGATATGCTTGGCATTAGTTTGTATCTAGAGCATTATGTCGTCATGAGCATTGAATTTGACAACAAGCATGAAATTGCTTCGCCGCGGGATTTGCAGCTTTATGCCTATGCGCTCTGCAATGTAGCAGAGGAGCTGATGAATGCGGAGAGCCGCGGCATTGCAGTGGAAGTGAGCATTGGCAAATGCGCTGTCATTATGAGCTTCGGTGATCAAGATGATCCGCAGCGCCATATGATGCGGGCGGTCGCAGTAGCTGATTTAATGAAGGATTTCGCTCAGGAGTATTTTAACCGCACGATTACGATTGGCATCGGAGATATTGTTGAAACGGTCAACGAAATTCATCGCTCCTATAAGCAATCGCTTGAGGCGCTGAGCTATAAGCTCGTAATGGGGAGCAATTCGATTATTACGAAAGAGGATGTGTTCAGTGAGCAATCCCCGCAATTTTACCGATTATTTGCGATGACAGATGGGATTGTCGCTTCGGTTAAGGTGTCAGATACAGACAAGATGAAGCTGCAAGTACACAGATGGTTCGAATCGTTCACCGAGCATGTCGTGCCGCCGGAAATGATTATGCAGCTGATTGTACAATGCCTGATGAAGGCCGCGACAGCCACTGTTGAAATTGGCGTTGACCCCGAGGGGATTTTGCCGGAGCAGTACATGGTTGAAATGTTGAACCAGTATGAGCAGCTGCACCATCTTGAGGCCTTTACGATACAATCACTCTCGAGCTTCATCGAACGAATTAAGGAAAAGCGAAGCAGCAGAGAACGAAATGATGTCATTGACAATGTGATGCTCTATATTCAAAAACATTATATGCGCAGCGACCTGTCGCTTAATTTGCTCGCGAGCGAATTTCATTTGAGCGTATCTCATCTCAGCAAGCTGTTTAAAGAACAGCAGGAATGCAATTTTATCGATTATTTGATGGAGACGCGCATGAACAAGGCCAAGCAGCTGCTGAAGGATACAGAAGAGAAAATACGCGATATTGCGGAGGGTGTAGGCTATACAAATGTGAATAGCTTTGTGAGATTATTCAAGAAAATAACAGGGCTAACGCCTACGGAATTCAGAGAGCGGGCGCGGAGAGAACAAGATGGAGAGGTTTGAAATATAGAGGAGAGGAAAGGTGAAGCATGATCATTCGCAAATTGAAGGATCCTTTAACGAATATCGCTATTCAGGCTGTTGGGAACCCTGGTACGGATACCGGCCAAAACTATTTTACAGCACAAACCTGGATGGCAGACAGCTGCAATATTATGGTCTGTACAGATATAGATGCGAGCTTTAAAGGGCGTTATGTTCTTTTTGATATAGAGACGGGTGCGGTTGAAACACTGATAGAAAACCTCAGCTGGGGATGCGGCGTTGTATCGTCAAATGATTATTTCTATTATTATGTCGGATCTGCGATTTATGAGTTTAATCTGCATACGATGCTGTCTCGTAACGTATGCAGAATGGAGGCTGGGACTGAGGTGTATGGTCCACTCTCCATCACAAATGACGGAAAGAAAATAGGGACTTACTGGAAACGCGGCGAGGAATGGGTAATCGGGATTGTTGAGGTCCTCACAGGTGAGGTCTCTGTTGTTGCTGCACCGGGGTTTAAAGAGCCCTACCCTATTGCGAATCATTCGATGATTAATCCTCGTTATGATCAGCTTGTTTTTTTTGCCCATGAGGGCAGGACGGACCATATTGCAGATCGTATCTACGTTGCGGATACAACGACGCGTGAGATACGTAATATTTTTCGCCAGCAGCGGCTGGATACAGGTGAGCATGTGGAATATGTGGGGCACGAGATGTGGGCAGCAGATGGGGAGTATCTGTATTTCGTCAAGTATCCACAAAGCCCGCTAAAACCAACAGGAGTATATCGGGTTGAAAAAACGGGCAAAGATCATGAACTTATCAATGGCGACTACAGGTACTGGCATGTAGCGCCGAGTCCAGATGGGCGTTATGCCGTTGCGGATACGTTTGAAGAGGGAATGAAGGTAAGCAAAATCGTCCTCATCAATTTGGAGAAGCGAACCTCCAAGCTGCTGTGCGAGCTGCCTCTATGGAGAGATCATCCTGGGCATCCCCACCCCATGTTCAGTCCCGATAGTAAAAAGGTGTCGTTTACTTTTGCAGATGAGGATCAGCACTTATGGATTGGCATCATTGACATTGATCAATTAACTGAGGAGAACTGATATGACAGGGCAGATTGCAGAGGCAATGAGCAAGATCTACAGTTATATGACCGATGATCATAAGGGGAATTGGGGCATGGATATGAACCAGTGGGACTGGGTTCCTGGTGTCGGTATCATCTCAATTTTGGATTATGGTGAGAAGTCAGGGCAAGAAGAAGCGATCCAGTACGTAGAAAAATGGGTAGAGCAGAATAAGCATAAGGCCGATGCTCAGAAAGTAATTAATGCAATGGCGCCTTTTGCCGTATTTCCTTCCTTATATCGCCGCTCCGGAGAGGCTTGGCTGCTCGCCAAGTCACAGGAAATTTCACAATGGATGCTGAATGAAGCGCCGCGCACACGCGAGCGGGCTTTCGAGCACACCGTTACGGAGGCGGTAGAATTCCGTGAACAGGTTTGGGCAGATACGGTATTTATGGCTGTCTTATTTCTAGCTAGGCTGGCGAGAACGACGGGTGATAAACAGTTGGCTACAGAGGCACTAGAGCAGACCATGCTTCACTTGCAGCTGCTGCAGGATTCGAATTCGGGATTGTTATTTCACGGCTGGAACTGTGAGGCAGGCAACCATTTATCAGCGGTTCGTTGGGCTCGCGCCAATGCATGGATCGTTATGAGCATACCCGAGATTGTAAGTGAAATCAGCGGGTTAGCAGCCATACCAACAGAGCTTAACAAACGATATTCCACTCTTGCCGCTGCACTACGCTCTTGTCAGGCTGCAGACGGGCTGTGGCATACGGTGCTGGATCGCACGGATACGTATAAAGAAACCTCGGCAAGTGCTGGAATTGCATGCGGTTTTCTTAGAGGGGTCAACACAGGTATGCTTGACGCCTCATTTCTGGAGCCGGCTGAGCGAACGCTATCGGAAGTGTTGTCGCTAATTAATTCTAATGGTGAAGTTGCAGGTGTCTCGGGCGGAACACCTATTATGCCATCCGTGGACGCTTATAATCAGATTCCGATCTATCCGACACTTTATGGGCAAGGCTTAACTTTACAGCTGTTGACAGAATTTAAGCTTTTGCTGACTTCTGAGCAAGCAAACGAAGATAACTTGATTACAGGTGAGGGATGAAATGAACATAGTGGACAATTCTAATCATTCATTCGATAACAGAAACAAATTGATTGAGCTGATTGATTCCCTAGACTCCCAGTACAATTCAGAAAACCGTTTACTTAGGTCACCCTTCAGTAGTCCCGGCTATCATACGACCATTAAACAGGCTGATTTTATCCATTCAACACGGAGTTCGCTCAGCTATGCGCTGGGTCTGCTGGATACAGGGAAAGAACATTATGAGCAGCGTGCTTTCGATATCATTGAGCAAATCGTTTCCTTGCAGGATACAGATCGGAGCCGCAATACGTTCGGTATCTGGTCTTGGTTTTATGAGGAGCCGCTTGATCAAATGTCCCCTCCTGATTGGAACTGGGCTGACTTTTGCGGCAAGCTGCTTGTGCTGATCATTTCAAGGCACGATGCAAGGCTGCCAGAGACGCTGCGGCAGTCGGTGAAACAAGCTATTTGTAATGCCTGTGACGCGATTATCATTCGGAATGTTGGACCGCATTACACTAACATTGCGATTATGGGAGCATTCGTTACGCTCATCGCTGGTGAATGGTTCGAGCGGCAGGATTATGCAAAATACGGATTGGAACGACTGGAAAAGCTGCATAACTATACAATGCCTCGGCAGGCGTTCCAAGAATATAATAGTCCGACGTACACTTATGTTGCTATTTTGGAGCTGTCTGCTATTGTAACGGAAACGAGCAATGCCCATGCAAAGCAGCTTGGAAACAACTTGCTGAACATCGCATGGAAAAGTGTAGCGGATCATTTTCATGCCGGTACAAGGCAGTGGTCCGGTCCGCACAGCCGTTGTTACAAAACGCTGCTTACACCTCAAAGCAAAGCTTTTCTACAACTAGCAACCGGAGGAAAGCTGGCTTTCTATACGGAGGATGAACTTCCTTATTATGAAGATTGGTATAAGTGCGGCGCTGTATGTCCAGAGCAATATATAGAAGGGTTCCTTACGCTCGGTCAGCGGACGATAAGGGAATGCTTCGGGATCAATGGGAACGGTAAAGAGAAGTGGGCAACTACTTATATGACGCCGACCTATTCACTCGGCAGCTTCAACAAAGAGATTATGTGGAACCAGACAAGGACTTTGCTCGGCTATGTTGATAATGGCGGCGAGGCGACTTACTTGCATCTGCGTGCGCTGCACGATGGTTATGATTATTGTTCTGCTATTTTTCATGGGGAGCAGCGGGAGAACCATCTGTTGTTTGGAGTGAATTTTGTCATCAATGGCGGAGATACCCACCCGAATTTGGATATGATTCATGGCTCAATCGAAGCGTCAGATTTGCGATTCCGTCTGGAAATTGGCGGCGCTTTGGATCAGGTCAGCACCGTAGTGGAGAAAGGCAGTGTTAGCCTGCGAATAGGGGAGACGCTGGTATTGCTGCGCAGCTGGTTTGCAGCCTTTGATGATCAGAGTGCAGGCGAGGTAGTAAGAGACTGGAGCTGGGAAGTAACTAGGGAGGGTGACTTGCTCGGCATCGACCTTGTACTTCATACCGGTGAAAAGAAGGTTATTGATTTTCAAAAACTGAACGAGGCTGCATTTCTTTTCTCTCTTTGCATAGGAGAAGAAGTCGAGAGCTTCAAGCCGCAAATCGAACGTACAAAAGAGCTTGCAACTATTAGTGCAAGCTGGAATAATGAGGATATAGCGCTTACTTTGCAGTTGAAGCCTAGTATGCTGTAATTATCCACAAAGCTTGACCCATCGAACTGATGGGTTTTTCTTTTAGCAGTGTGTATAGTCCAGCTGAGCAAAGAGAATAAGAGAGGACGAAATGTGATGAAAGTTCAGTACACGTTATTTCCAGAAGGACGAACGAAGGCTATGACCTTCAGCTATGATGATGGGCGCACTCAAGACCGGCAGCTCGTAGCGAAATTAAATCAGTATGGCTTCAAAGGTACCTTTCATCTTAACTCTGGTTTTCTTGGGCGCGAGGGATATATTACAGCAGAAGAGGTTAGGACGCTCTTTCAAGGCCATGAAGTATCTGCGCACACGGTTAGTCACCCTTTTCTAGAAATCTCTCCACCAGATCAAGTAGCACATGAAATTTTGGAAGATCGGCGGACGCTGGAGAGTCTTGTACAATATCCGGTACGTGGAATGAGTTATCCTTTTGGAACTTATAATGACAAAGTCGTTGCGATGCTTCCAGCGCTTGGAATTGAATATGCTAGAACGGTGAACAGCAATGGCAGATTCGATATGCCAGCTGATCCGCTTCGTTGGCATCCAACATGTCATCATAAACAATTGCTAGAACAAGTTGAAATTTTCAAAGACTTTAAGGAATGGTTTAGTAGAATGTCTTTGCTTTATGTTTGGGGCCATAGCTATGAGTTTGACAATGACGATAACTGGGAGATTATTGATCAAGCGGGGGAGCTGCTAAAGGATAACGATACCATCTGGCATGCTACGAATGCAGAGATTATAGCCTATATGCAAGCGCTCGAGAGACTTAGATTCTCAGTCGATAGAAGCATTGTTCATAACCCTTCTGCGCTCGACGTCTGGATAAGCGTGGACGATAAGCCTATTAGAATTAGTGCAGGTCAAGTTACTCAGTTTTAAAATAAGGCTAAGCTTTCGCCATTCCTGAAGTTCTGCAGCGTATAAAATAAACAGCCAGAAGAGCATATCTCGCTCTTCTGGCTGAAAAAAACTAAGTAGTGCGGCGTCCTCCCTTTTATTTTATGTGTTGTGTTCGGGCTTTTCTGCAAGCCAATCTTCCAGAGTGGCTACTCTTTCAGGGTGAAGATAGCTTCTTGCTAGAAAACCTGCGCCATGGGATGGCATAGGATCTTGATCCGTTGGTTGATATCGCAAATCTACGCTCCAGCGCACCTCGTCTGATTCATTGGGGGTGGACATATGCAGACAACGGTCATTAAAAAGAATCGCGCTTCCAGCTGGAACGGGCAAGACGACAGTTTTTGTTTTACCCAGCTGGCTTTCATGCAACGCCGTGTAGCCTGTACCTGTATGGCTTTCGCTATGCCATTCCAATAGCTTCGTGCGATGAGTCTTAGGCTTGATATGCAAGCAGCCATTGACTTCGTTCGCATCGACAAGAGGAATCCAAACGGTTATGACAGGATTAGAATTGGCATCGGGCCAATACGATTTATCTTGATGCCAAGGCACTGCTCCAGCAGCAACCTTCGGAATTTTGGGTCTTGTGTTGTAGACCGGATTGGAAAAAAGCTCTCCCCCGATTAAGGATTCCACAGCATCCAAAATTTTTGGATTGCTCATTAAATCGAAGTAGCCAGGCAGTCTATCACGCCAGCTTCTACCGTAGTTCAGAAATTCCTCTGAGGTCAAATCCGCAAACAACTCCGCGAGCCTATATTTGAAGGGCCGATGCTCCAGTTTATCGCTAATAAGTCCTGCATGCATTAACTCATCTGCAATCATGGATACTTTCTTATTCATCGCTTCTTTGGCGGGCGATAAATCCTGTTCCGACAGCAGATTTGGAAGCACAAGATACCCCTGCTCATTATAAAAATCAATTTGTTCATTCGTTAAACTACCGAAATTAGATGGACTTGTCATGTTTTATTTCCTCCTATTCGTTATCAACAATTGAACCCATCGTACCAAATAGGAGCTGAAGCTGTATTTAGATAACAGTACGATGATTTATCAATACATCCGCTAAACTGCTTAACATGAAGTCCCTGCTGCGCCTATTTAAAGTCTGACGATAGGCTGCTGCGTTTGTAGCCGGCTGGCGTCGTTCCTGTTAGTTTTTTGAATGTGCGATGGAAATGTGGCAGGCTCTCAAACCCGCATTCGCTCGCTATCGCATGGATTGGCGCATCCGAGGATAGAAGGAGCTCCTTGGCGTGACTGATCCGTTTTGCCGTGACATATTCAGTTAGCGTCATACCAGTAAGAAGCTTAAAGACACGCGTAAAATGTGATGGATTCACTGCCGCTTTGGCGGTTAGCGTGGATAGGCTGACGTCACCAAAAGGATGTTCGTCGATTGTACGAAGCGTTAGCCTCATCCACTCCGGTGCACCCGTATGTTTCCGTTCGGCTGTTGGAGCGGGTATTTGGCGATTCAGCAGAAGCAGCAGCTGGAGCAGATGAAGGACGGCAGCATGGCGGCGCCCTGGTTTATCCATCGTCAACTCATCGTTAATATGAATCAGCATCGTTTCTATTAAGTGCTGGTCGGATGTATCCAGACTGAGCTTCTGGCTCTTCCGCTTGTTAGCCTCCTCAAAGCATTGAACAAAAGAAAAGGTATCGCCTAAGGAGTCCCATTGAACGATACGTCCGTGAAAATAAATGGCGCTCACCGTCAACGGAGCTTCTTCATCCGGCAATGCACGATGGACGGTGTTGCCAGGGAGCAGAAATAAATCACCGGGTTCTATGGCATAGAAGGAGCCATCAATAAAAAACACGCCTTTTCCCGAATGGACATAGACGATTTCATGCCAATCATGCAGGTGGTTGGGCAGCTCATTATGCGAATCCTTTACCGCACGATAGCTGAATTCGAATGGAAAAGAAGCAGCAGCATCAAATTGCTTGCGAATCGGCTTCATTTTGGCGGTACCTCCTTGATGAGGAAGATATAAAAATATGCTGTTCGGTACTAGTGTAATGACTATCCGAATAATAGTCAAAATAGGGTATGTTTAAGCGTTTTCTCGCAATTTTCATATCTTAAATGCTCGATTATTATGAAGGATAACGATTAAAAATTGAATAGTAAACCGATTAGTCATGAACGAACAAAAGATGGAGGAGTGGCTGAATGAAACAACAAATGACAGATGACGTCGATGCTTTAATTATGGATGACCGAGATCATGTTGTGATGGCGCTGCGTGATGTTGAAGCTGAAGAAACCATTCGCTACAGAGATGGTGAGGAAATTCATGAAATAAAAGCACTTGATGTTATCCCATTCGGACATAAGCTGGCGATTAAGGCACTTAGTGAAGGACAGGAAGTGCGGAAATACGGCGAAACCATTGGGCGAGCGAGTATGGCCATTTTGGCGGGGCAGCATGTTCATGTCCACAATATTGAAGGAATACGCGGCAGAGGCGATATAGCCGGGAAGGTGGAAGCATGAGTACATTTATGGGGTACGAAAGAGCGAACGGAGATATTGGCATTCGCAATCATCTGCTCATCATTCCAACGGTCATCTGTTCCAATCAGGTTTGCAACCGAATCATGCAGCTAGTACCAGGTACTGTGGCCATTCCTCATCAGCATGGCTGCAGCCAGATCGGAGCGGACAAGGAACGTACTTTCGAGGTGCTGTCGGGAACTGGGAAAAATCCAAATGTAGGCGGAGTGATCATCATCAGTCTAGGGTGTGAGGTAGTGGATCCCTACGCGCTTGCAGAGGATATTCGTAAAACCGGCAAACTAGTTGAAGTATTTGATATCCAGTCGGTTGGCGGCTCGGTGAAAGCGATCCAGCATGGAACGGAGCTAGCCAAACAAATGATGGCGGAGCTTGAGCGTCAGCCGAAAGTACCTGTTCCACTGTCAAAACTCAAGGTAGCCGTGAAATGCGGCGGCTCCGATGCCACTTCCGGCTTGTCGTCGAATCCGGCACTTGGCGAGGCCGCGGACTCTTTAATCGCAGCAGGCGGAACAATCGTTATCGGCGAGACGACCGAAATTATCGGCGCCGAGCATGTGCTGGCACAGCGCTGTGCCACGCCGGAAACGGCGGATATGCTGTATCATATTGTCGGCCGTTTCGAGAAAGAGGTAGAGCGGATGGGCGCTGACATGCGGGGCGGCAATCCGAGTCCCGGCAATATTGAAGGCGGTCTTTCTACAATTGAAGAGAAATCACTAGGCTGCATTAGCAAATGCGGGAAAGCACCCATTAAAGGAGTTATCGAATACGCAGAACAAATACCGGAGGGCGGACTCTACTTCATGGACTCGCCGGGCAATGATATCGAATGTGTATCGGGCATGGCAGCGGGGGGCGTTCATATCGTTTGTTTTACGACGGGAAGAGGAACGCCAACGGGGGCAGCAGTCGTGCCAGTCATCAAAATTACAGGGAACAAACGGATGTTTGAGCGGATGGAAGATAATATGGACGTGGACGTCAGCGATATGCTGGGCGGCATGCTGAGTTTGGAGTCGGCAGGACAGAAAATATGGCAAGAAATCATAGATGTAGCGGATGGGAAATGGACGAAGGCAGAAACGCTGGGCCATCAAGAATTCAGCATTAACCGTATCGGACCTAGCCTATAGAAACATTTTGTGAGCCACGTGGTTAGTTTTGGGGCATGAATTCGAATATAGAAGGGAGCTTAGTATATGAGATTAGCGGATAAAATTGTCCTCATTACCGGTTCAGGTTCAGGTATTGGCAGGAGCTCGGCGCTGCTATTCGCCAAGGAAGGCGCGTTTGTTGTTGTTAACGATCTGAACGCAGATAAAGGAAAGGAAACGGTAGAAGATATCAACTCCCTAGGGGGGCGGGCTTCGTTTGTTTATGCGGATGTTACGGATCCAGATTCCGTTCAATCCATGGTAAGCGAAACGATTGCCGCGCACGGCCGAATTGACGTCCTATTCAATAATGCCGGCATTAGCGGTGTAGGGGCGCTTCATGAGGTGGAGCCGGATGACTGGGATCGCGTGATCCGGGTCAATATTCGCGGGGTTTATTTGCCTTCCAAGTATGTCCTGCCTCATATGATGGAACGAGCGAGCGGCACGATTATTAACATGTCTTCCTGTATTGCAGAGATGGGGCTTGCAAACCGCGCGTCTTATGCAGCTACCAAAGGAGCGGTACTGGCACTTACCAAATCGATGCAGGTCGATTATGCTAAGTACAATATTCGTGTAAATGCACTTTTGCCGGGTACGATTATGACGCCGTTTGTTGAAAACTATTTACGCACCTCCTACGAGGACCCAGAGGCTGCCATCGCATCGCTAAAATCACGGCAGCTCAGCAATGAATTAGGCCGTCCGGAAGATGTAGCGAAGGCAGCACTGTTTCTTGCATCCGATGAGTCGAGCTTTATGATGGGCTCACCGCTTTATATTGATGGAGGCGTCGTGTTCGGCAAAAATGCCTGACGCGGCAGTATGAATCATCCACAAAAGAGAGGAAGATAACTATGAAATTGCTTGTCATTAAAAAAGAAAATGGCTCTCATTTAGGAGTTAAATTAGCGAGTGGCGTCTTGGATATCGTTGAGGCACTGAAAATCAACAATAAGCCGAATGTACCGACAGCAGTTATGGAAGTGATTGAAGGTGGTTCGGATGCGCTTGGTACGTTAAGCCAGTTTGTGGAGGAAGTCTCCGCAGCTTCAGAACAATATTCTGATGCCCTATTTCGCGAAGAGGATATTACATTCGGGCCATGTGTAACCGAGCCGGGCAAAATTATTTGCATCGGACTGAACTACCGCAAACACGCGCATGAGACTAACGCTCCAATTCCTGCATATCCGATTTTGTTCAATAAATTCGATAACACCGTAGCTGCTCATGGAGAAGATATTCCGCTTCCAACAAAGGTGACAAGTCAGGTTGATTACGAAGCTGAACTGGTTATCGTCATCGGCAAGAAAACAAAGTATGTTGAGAAGGAGCAGGCGCTGGAGCATGTATTCGGTTATTGCTGCGTCAACGACTTGTCCGCAAGGGATCTGCAAATGCGCACGCAGCAGTGGCTGCTTGGCAAATCACTGGACAAGTTCAGCCCGCTCGGTCCTTATTTGGTCACTGCAGATGAAATTGCAGACCCTAACAATCTGTCCATTGGCTGCACTGTTAACGGTGAAGTGCGTCAGCAGTCCAATACTTCGGATATGGTTTTTAGCTGTGATGAAATCGTAAGCTATGTCTCACAGCATATGACATTGTCGCCAGGCGATATTATTCTTACTGGAACGCCTGAGGGTGTTGTACTCGGCTACCCGGAAGAGAAGCGGGTATGGCTGAAGGCTGGCGATACGGTTACGATCGAAATCGAGAAGCTGGGTTCGCTGACGAATCGGTTTGTAGAGGAAGTTCAGTAAACAGCATAGATCAGCGAGTGGAGAAAGCCTGTATCATTGAGGCTTTCTTTTTTTATTACTAAAGAATGACATGCGGTTGGCTATGAACGGGCTTCCTTTCTTTAATTTTAACGAACCTTATTAACGTTATTGCATGCTTTATAAGGGGGTTATGAGCAACGTTTCTCGAAATAACGATTCTAGAGTTCGTTACAATTATAAGCCATGATGAATCTTTTAAATAAGGGCTATTAGGTTCGCTAGCTATAAGTAGGATGAGGGAAGGATATCGTTTTGCCTAAGCTCTATCCAAAAAAAGCAGGGTCTGTTTCAAGTGGAGGTCATTCTACTTTTGAGACAGTCCCTTTTTTTATCCAAAAAGTTGGCGACAAATCTTTCATTCCGACAACCACAGTGCGGAAATTCAATAATAGAATGACGGATACGTGAAAGAAAGAAAGTCTCCGGTATTCTATCATAATAAATAAGAACACAATCAACCAATCGAGATGGGGGTATTTCGCCGAATGACTATTGAAGCAGGCATTAATATTTTTTCCGTATACAGGGAGCTTGGTGAGGATTACTTTGGAACGCTGGAGAAGGTTGCTGCCGCAGGGTATGTAAATATTGAGCTTATTGGATTCAATATGAAGTCCTTTACACGATATATCGATGAAATTCCTATGGAAGCGGTTCGAGATAAGTTTCGTGAGCTTGGTCTAAATGCAGTAGCGGTTCATGAAGGCACGATGCCAGGGCAAGAATTGATTTCTCATGAGTGGGATTCGCTTATGAAGTATTACGCGGGTATCGGTTGCCAACGAATCGTGCTTCCATCCGTGTGGATCAAAGATCGTGAGGATACGCTGAAAGCTGCGGAGCAAATGAACAGTATCGGCAAAAAAATGAAGGATGGCGGGTTCCAGTTCTATCTGCATAATCACGCGCATGAGTTTAAAGCGGTCGGTGATCAAACGCTGTTCGACTTGATTTTGGAAAATACAGATCCATCCTATGTGAAATTTGAAATCGATATGGCATGGGTCGTACGTGCAGGCATAGATCCGATTCATGTGTTAGAGAAGCTTGGCGATCGTTGTGATATTGTCCACCAGAAGGATATAAGCAATAATCTATCCGGCCAGCTCAATATTATGGAAGCTATGCAGCAAGGCAGCGAAGAGGGGCTTGAACCATTTCAAATCTATCAGAAGCATATTGGCCCTGGAGACTTCGTTGATCTTGGCACAGGCAGGTTTGATTTTGCAGCTGTGTACGAACAAATCCGCGCAATGGGGCATGTCCGTTATGCGCTTGTGGAGAACGAGGGCGAGTCGGAAGACAAGTTTGGCAGCATTCGCAAGGATCTAACCGTGCTTCAACAATATGTATAGCCCATAAGGAGGAGAATGTTCAATGAACAAAGGAAAACTTAAAATCGGTATCATCGGCTGCGGCGGTATCGCGAACCAAAAGCATATGCCATCGTTAGCCAAGCTTTCACATATGGGTGATATGGTTGCCTTCTGTGATGTTATTGAAGAGAAAGCGCAAAAGGCAGCTCAGGATTTTGGAAGCGAGGGCGCTAAAGTTTATGTCGATTACAAAAAGCTGCTCGAAGACGAATCAATTGATGTTGTTCATGTATTAACACCGAACCTGCAGCATTCTTATATAACAGTTGATGCACTAGAAGCGGGCAAACATGTTATGTGTGAGAAGCCAATGGCGATCAACTCAATTGAAGCCAAAAAAATGGTAGATGCGGCAAAGCGGACAGGCAAGAAACTGACGATTGGCTATCAAAATAGATTTAGAAATGATTCTCAAATTTTGCATAAGGCATGCCGCGAAGGTGATTTAGGAGACATTTATATGACTAAAGCTCATGCCGTGCGCAGACGCGGAGTACCGACATGGGGGGTCTTTCTGGATAAAGAGCAGCAGGGCGGCGGACCGTTAATCGATTTAGGCACGCATGCGCTGGACTTGGCATTATGGTTCATGGATAACTATAAGCCGAAATCGGTGAGTGGTTCTGTCTATCATAAAATGGCGGATAAGTTCGAAGGCAATATGATGGGGGCATGGGACCCGGAAAGATATGATGTAGAAGACTCGGCTTTTGGATTTATTAAAATGGAAAACGGCGCTACGATTTTCTTGGAGGCGTCGTGGATATTAAATACAACCGATGCTAAAGAGGCGATGACTACGCTTTGCGGGACAGAAGGCGGAGCAGAGATGAAAGCTAGCTCAACGTTTGGGAAAAGCGATGTCATCTTTAATAGCGCCAAACACGGACAGCTTGTGGAGACGAAACCTTCCTTTAGCGGGGGCATTGCTTACTTCGGTCCAGGGGCTGAGGATGATGGGGTGAAAGAAGCAAGACAATGGCTGGATAGTATTATTAATGATACCGAGCCTCTCGTAAAACCAGAGCAAGCTTATGTGGTCACGCAAATTTTAGAAGCGATCTATAAGTCAGCTGAAACGGGCAAAGTTGTAGAATTTGAATAAAGTTTCAATTCATTTAACGGAGTAACAATATAAAAGGGAGCCTTTCCATCAGTGGGAAGGTTTTTCCGCTAGTGAGAGGGAATACGTTAATGTCTGAATATGATAATCGTCCTAGGAGGCAGTAATGACATGAGTGATCATTGGACTGAAACAAAATTGGAAACGATTACATATGTAAAAAATGAAGGTGGCCCAACACTCGGATATTCAGCTAATTCAGGCGTAAATATTATAGTGGAAGATGGTTTTGCATTTAAAGACCTCAATAAGGATGGGAAGCTGGATAAATACGAGGACTGGCGCTTGCCGGCAGAAGAGCGAGCAAAGGATTTAGCCTCAAAAATGTCCATCGAGCAAATTGCCGGTTTGATGTTGTACAGCGCGCATCAGGCTGTTCCAGCTTCGCATGGCTTTTTCACCGCCTCTTATAATGGCAAGCCGTATTCGGAGAGCGGTGCGAAGCCGCATGATTTATCCGATGAACAAATAAAGTTTTTAACCCAAGACCATCTGCGGCATGTGCTCCTTACTTTTGTAGAAAGCCCGGAGATTGCTGCTCATTGGAACAATAAAGTACAAGCCTTGGCCGAAAGTACAGGTTTGGGCATCCCGGCGAATAACAGCAGCGATCCGCGCCATGGGTCCGATGCGAGCAAGGAATATAATGCAGGGGCGGGAGGCGCAATTTCCATGTGGCCCGAAACGCTGGGGCTTGCAGCAGCTTTTGATCCTGAGCTTGTTCATCAGTTTGGGAAGATCGCTGCTAAGGAATACAGGGCGCTTGGCATTGCAACCGCTCTTTCTCCCCAAATCGATATCGCGACCGATCCAAGATGGTCACGCTTCGACGGCACGTTCGGAGAGGATTCAAGACTGTCAGCCGATTTGGCAAAAGCCTATGTCGACGGGTTTCAGACCTCGTTTGAAGAAGAGTCTCCATCAGACGGCTGGGGATCAGGAAGCGTAAATGCAATGGTCAAGCATTGGCCGGGCGGCGGTTCTGGAGAAGGCGGCAGAGATGCTCATTTTGGATACGGCAAATTTGCAGTATATCCAGGCAACAACTTCGAGGAGCATCTGATCCCATTCTTGGACGGCGCTTTCAAGCTCTCGGGGGGTACGGAGAAAGCATCGGCAATTATGCCTTATTATACGATTTCCTATAATCAAGATCAGGTGAATGGCGAGAATGTGGGCAACGCCTACAACGATCACATCATCGGCAACCTGCTTCGTGATAAATATGGCTACGATGGTGTCGTGTGCACGGACTGGGGAATTACGGACGATGAAGGCACTGATATTACACGATTGTTTCCAGGAGGACGTGCATGGGGGGTTGAGGAAGGTTATAGCGTTTCGGAGCGTCATTACAAAGCACTTATGGCCGGAGTAGATCAATTCGGTGGAAATAATGACGCGGGTCCTGTCATTGAAGCTTACCGTATCGGTGTGGCAGAGCATGGTGAAGCCTATATGCGAGCAAGGTTTGAGCAGTCAGCGGTAAGGCTCTTGAAGAACATGTTCCGCGTCGGCTTATTCGAGAACCCGTATTGCGATCCAGAACAAACCACTCGCATTGTCGGCAATGCTGAATTCATGACAGCTGGCTACGAAGCGCAGCTCAAATCACTCGTTTTGCTTAAAAACAAAGGAAACGTTCTCCCGATAAAGAAACTGAAGACGGTCTATATTCCTAAACGCTTCAGACCAGCAGGTACCAATTGGATCGGATTCCCGACTGCTGCATTTGACGGATATCCCGTCAATATGGATGTTATACAGAAATATTTCAAGGTAACGGATGACCCGGAGACAGCTGATTTTGCAATGGTGTTCATTACAGGGGCAGATTCCGGCAGCGGATACAGCAAGGCAGATGCTGAAGCAGGTGGAAACGGTTATGTTCCGATAAGCTTGCAATACGCCCCTTATACCGCAGAGCATGCTAGGGAAATTAGTATAGCCGGCGATGATAGAGATGTGTTAAACCGCTCCTATAAGGGGAAAACGGTAACGACCACAAATGCTTCGGACTTGGAGGCTGTACTGAGAACGAAAGAGGTTATGAAAGGCAAACCTGTCATTGTGTCGCTGCAATTATCGAAGCCTTCTATCGTTGCAGAATTTGAAGCAGAGGCCGATGCAATCATTGCTGCATTTGGTGTACAGGACCAAGCGATTCTAGATATTATTACCGGTGAAGCAGAGCCTTCAGGGCTGCTGCCGATGCAGATGCCTGCTAATATGAAGACCGTTGAGGAGCAGCTGGAAGATGTTGCACACGATATGGAAGTACATGTTGATTCCGAGGGGAACGCCTATGATTTTGCATATGGCTTAAACTGGAGCGGGATTATCGTCGATGATAGGACAAAACGCTACGGCAAGAAAAAATAGTTTGATAAAGCGCGGCCGGGGATTAATCCCCGGCTAATAGTTGTATATAGCTCTATTTTTTATTTAAGAGGCAAATGGGGGCTTAGCAGAACTTGAAATTACTTAATCGTTCTCTCTTTAATTCGCTTCGATTTAAGCTGGTAACAGGGCTTATGCTTATTATGATTCCGATGGTTTCCTTTCTCATTTATAACAATTTGTATTCCATTGATGTCGTTCGTAATCAAGTGGCGCAGTCCAACAGCAATATGCTTAATCTATACATGGGTTTAATTGATACGACGCTTGAGGATATAGATAGCTACATGCTCAAATTTACTGCGGAAGAATCCGGTTTGAATATTCTCGATAGTCTCCCAGAAGCAGATGTAGATTTATACAATTTGCAGCGAATTTGGCTATTTACAGAGTTAAGAGACAATGCGACTTATTATAAAGCATTGGACTATTTTTTTATTTATTCACCCTTGAATCAGGATTTGTTGTTCGCGCCTAAGCTGACGGGCTCTGCTTATTCCAACAATGATTTCATCAAGGATGGAATTGTTGCGCTTCTAAACGATGAACAAGCGATGAAAAGCTATCAGTACGATAAATGGTCTGTGCTGAATTTGAAAGAACAAAATTATTTGCTGCATATGATTAAGGCTGGCAACCTGTACATTGGGGCAGGGGTAAATGTGGATGGAGTTATGGACCCGCTGGACTTTCTAGACCTCGGTTCGGAAGGCAGGTCGCTGCTTGTTGATGAGAGCAATAGGCCGCTTCAGGACGAGGACTTTTTCGAAAAAAACAAAATCGATTTATCCTATATCTCTAAGACGTATCAGCTTTCCGGCGAAGACAACAATTACCTCGTCATGGGCGAAAAATCAGGCAAAGGTGAATTTGGATTAGTAGCTGTCGTACCCGAGCAAAATATTTTGGAGAAGCTTCCTTATCTGCAAAGAATCATTGTGCTTATTGCGACAGGCTCGATTCTCATTCTAGTGATTGCTCTGTATTTTCTTCGTAAAGTGGTCCTGCTGCCGATCAATCGAATTATTGTCGCCATGCGCAAAATCAAAGAAGGCTATATGGAGGCAAGAATACCGAATAAACCGACCTCCAATGAATTCGAAATGATGAACGAAACGTTCAACAGCATGGTCTGCGATATTCAACAATTGAAAATTGACGTTTATGAGGAACAATTGATTAATCAGAAAGCAGAGCTGAAACAGCTGCAGCTGCAAATTAACCCTCACTTCTTTTTGAATAGCCTCAACATCGTCTATTACTTGGCGCAAGAGAGAAAGTACGAATTAATACAGGAGCTGTCCCTCTCCTTGATCCGCTACTTCCGGTTTATGTTCCGCAGCCAGACGGATTACGTGCTTCTGCAGGATGAGCTTAATCATAGTGAAAACTATTTGAAAATCCAGACCTTCCGCTTTCCCGGAAGCTTTACGTACGACATCGCTGTTGATGGCGAGCTGAGGGATTGTTATATTCCTCCGTTAATTATTCAAAGCTTTGCGGAGAATACGATAAAACATGCAATTAACACGGATGAGCCGACTCATATTGCGATAACGATTGGAAGATGCGAATTGATGCCAGAAGAGAGGCTGCGAATTCAAATTCATGATACTGGCCGCGGCTTCTCCGAGGAGGTCTTGCAGAAGCTGCAGCAGGAAATTAATTTAATGAATGAAGATGGCGAGCATATTGGCATTTGGAATGTAAGACGCAGATTGCGACTGTTATACGGGGACAAGGCGAGCATGGCTTTTTATAACGAAGATGGTGCAGCAGTTGAAATAACGATGCCATTAACGAAAGAAATGAGGTCGTGAATATGTACCGTTTATTAATCGTTGATGATGAAATCTTTATCGCAAATGGCATTAAATCGAGTGTGAACTGGAGAGAGCTCGGGATTATAAGTGTCACTCTCGCACATAATCTTCGGCAAGCGAAGGAGGAATTTAGTCTTCAGCCATTTGATATGATGATTTGTGATATTGAAATGCCGCAGGGCAGCGGGCTGGAGCTCTTTGAATGGGTGCGTGAACAGTATCCCCAAACCGAATGTGTTTTCCTTACCTGTCACGCTGATTTTCAATATGCGAAAAAAGCTCTTCAGCTTGGCAGCTTCGAGTATTTGTTGAAGCCCGTTCCGCATGATGAATTGAAGCTTGTGATGACGAAGCTAATCGAGAAAATCAGGAAGGAGCGGGAATCGGCAACGATGGCGGCCGAGCGTTTTTGGCAGGATGTACTGAAGCAAGCCATTCCGTCTAATCAGGATAAAATGTTGGAGGTTATCGGCAAGCAGAAGCTTCCGTACACGAGGTCTATGACATTTCTACCGGTTCTTATCAGTATCGAGCATTGGGAGAAATCATTAACCGCCCGTGATTTGCAAATTATGGAGTATGCGCTCCACAACGCCCTTGAGGAGGTCGTTATTCAGCGTGCTGCTAGTGCACAAATCGTCCGGATGAACGCTGATTACATGCTCATTGTGTTTGCACAGGATGTTATGCAAACAGAAGATGGCAAGCTCTTTAGCAAAGAAATCAAAAGGCGCTGTCAGTCTTTTATTGAGATGAGCAATCATTATTTATATTGTCACGTGTCCTGCTATATTGGCAAATCGGCACAAGTCCATGAAGTGCGGGATATGGTGGAAGGCTTGATCGCTTTTAAAAAGGATCAAGTTAATATGGCAGACTGTGTGATGTTCATCGATGATCCAATAAAGAAGGAATCGCAGATTCCAATGCCGCCCATGAATGTATGGTCGGAGCTCATTAAGCAAGGAAACAAGAAAAAGGTACTCGATGAATCGCAGCAGTTTTTGGATTCATGGAAACGAATTGAGTGCTTAGGAGCCAAAAGGCTGCAGCAATTTTATCAAAGCTTTCTGCAAATGGTTCTGCATACGCTGCATGAGCAGGGGCTGCGCGCGGATGAAATTTTTTCGGACCATTTGACGCCAGAGCGTATTTTGTCAGCGACACGAAGCGTGACGAACCTTCAGAATTGGGTGCGGGATGTGCTTGAGAAGGCGCTCGTCCATATGGAAAAGCTGGATTCGACGGAGACGGTGGTCGAGAAGATCAAGCGCTACATTGCGCTTCACATCGATGAGGAGCTGTCCAGACAATATATCGCCGATTATATTGGGTTAAGCCCAGATTACATCGTTAAACTGTTTAAGAAAGAGACGGGGCTCTCGATATCCGATTATATTTTGAAAGAAAGAATCAATCTTGCCAAGGAGCTGCTCGCAAGAACCGATACTACGATCAGCAACGTCGCACTCGCGGTTGGCTTCTCGAATTTTTCGTATTTTTCTACGTTGTTTAAAAAAGAAGTATCGATGACACCCCAGTATTATCGCAAAGGCTGTCCGTCCAAATAAACGATGCCGTTAGAGGATTAGAGACCCTCTGACGGCATTTTTCTTTTCCCGTTTATGATGTCGGAAACTCGAAAGTCGGATGTCGGATTATTAGTAGTGGCTCTATTTTGTTTGCGCTACTATTAGTTAAGCAACATATTAAACGAAGCCAAAGGTGGTTGAGACCCGTGCAAGCAAATCCTGAGACGTCACCCTCCAATATGAAGCAGGTCTCATTGAAGACGAAGAAGAAAGCAGCATTCGCATCGGAGATGAGAAAGGTTAAGAAATACCGTGCCCTCGTGCTGATGGCGCTGCCCGGCCTTTTGTACCTGCTGATTAACAACTATTTGCCGATGTTCGGAATCGTGATCGCATTTAAGGACATCAATTTTGCGAAAGGAATTATGGGCAGCGACTGGATTGGCTTTAAAAACTTTGAGTATTTGTTCAAAACAACGGACGCTTACATCATTACAAGAAATACGCTGCTTTATAATATTACCTTTATCCTGTTGAATACGGGGATTGCATTAGCGCTTGCGATAATGCTTAATGAAATTCGCAAACGTTTCTTATCAAGGCTGTATCAAACGCTGATCCTGCTTCCCTTTCTAATCTCGATGGTTATTGTCGGCTATCTGGTGCTCGGCTTCCTCGATGTTGAGAACGGATTCATGAACAAAACCTTGCTTCCGATGATGGGGCTTGATCCTATCTCTTGGTACAGTGAGACCAAGTATTGGCCATGGATTTTAACGCTCGTAAGCGTGTGGAAAGGCGTAGGCAATTTGTGCATCATTTATTTGGCAGCAATCATCGGCATTGATAATGAGTATTACGAGGCAGCAACGATCGACGGAGCTAACCGGTGGCAGCAAATTACGAAGATTACGCTTCCGCTCGTATCGCCGGTTATTACGATTATGACCTTGCTCGCCATTGGACGTATATTCTACTCCGATTTCGGCTTATTCTTCCAAGTTCCGCTTAACACAGGCGCGCTGATGCCAGTTACGAATACGATTGATACCTATGTTTATCGAGCATTGATTAACCTCGGCGACATCGGGATGTCCTCGGCCGCAGGTTTGTACCAAGCATTGGTCGGATTCATTTTGGTCATTTTATCGAATGCGGTCGTACGAAAATACAACAAAGACAACGCGTTGTTTTAGAAAGGGAGATGTATTATGCAAGCATCGGGGAAGCTCTATCAATGGATTATTAACATCGTTATGCTAGTGTTCACTTTTTTCTGCATCATGCCGTTCTGGCTGCTGTTCTCCGCTTCCCTTACCGATGATATGGAGCTCGTTCGCAGCGGTTATGCTTTTTTCCCAGATAAAATCAGCTTCTCCGCATACCACTATTTGTGGAACAGCTCTTCTGACATTATAAGGGCATACAGCATTACGGTTTTAACGACTATAATTGGTACGACGCTTGGACTTACGCTTACTGCGATGGTCGCTTATCCGCTTTCGCGTCTAGAAATGCCGTTTCGCAACACGCTCGCATTTTATGTATTTTTTACGATGCTGTTTAACGGAGGCCTTGTACCGACGTACTTGCTTTACACCAACTATTTTGATTTAAAAAATACGATGCTGGCCTTAATCATACCGGGCCTTTTGATGAACGGATTTTTTATCATATTGATGAGAACCTTTTTTGCAAGCTCGATTCCGACAGCGATTATTGAATCCGCCTATATCGACGGGGCAAGGGAATGGAAAATATTTTACCGGATCGTATTGCCGCTATCGACGCCGGTGCTTGCTACAGTAGGATTATTTTACACTATTTTATATTGGAATGACTGGTTTAATGGCTTAATCTATCTTACAGATAGTCATTATTATAGCCTTCAAAACCTTCTCAATCGAATATTGCTGGACGTACAGTTTTTACAATCTTCTACGCAGGCAGGCAGCCGTAATGCAGATATTGGAGCGAATATTCCGCTTGCTCCAATGCGGATGGCAATGGCCGCAATTGGGGTCATTCCACTGTTGATCGCCTATCCGTTTTTCCAAAAGTATTTTGTTAAAGGCCTGACGATTGGTGCTGTTAAAGGATAAATCTTTCATAGACGCTATAACGGCATGGATCATGCATTTATAGATAGAATCGGATCACAAATAAAAATAGGGAGGTCACAGCAATGAGAAAAAACAAGTTTGTGGCAAAAACGCTTCTCTTAATCGTACTAGCTTTCGCAATGGTGATCAGTGCATGCGGCAATGGAGACAACAAGGGCACTAACGCGGGCAACGACGGGAAAACAGCAGAAGGAAAAAGCGGCAACGGCAGCGGGGAGCTTAAGCCTGTTGAGCTAGTTATGGTATTTCCAGTCGGGGGCGAGCCTAAGGATTTAAAGCTGGTTCAGGATGAAATCAACAAAATGACGAAGGCAAAAATCAATGCGACAGTAAAGCTGGTACCTATCGGCTTTGGCGCATGGGCTCAGCAGAAGACACTAATGATGTCGGGTAATGAACAGGTGGATTTGATCGTAAGCGGACTTGGAACCTACAGCCAAGATGTAGCTAAAGGGCAGCTTCTTGAGCTTGATGGATACTTGGCTGAGAATGGACAAGGGGTTACGGAAGCGCTAGACTCCCTTGATACTGCGTTCTTGAATGCGACGAGAATCGATGGAAAAATATATGCAGTACCAAGTATCAGAGATTTGGCAGCAGATTATGGCATCACGATGCGCAAGGATTTGGTTGAAAAATATAACATTGATACTGCCGCGATTAAATCTTTGGATGATTTGGACGCTGTATTCAAAACAATTAAAGATAATGAACCGGATATGATTCCGACAGTTAAGTATGGAACATCTATTCTCGATATTTTTGTTCTCAGCTACTTTGATAACTTGGGCGAAGGCTTTGGCGTGCTTCCAGGCTATGACAACGACCTGAAGGTCGTGAATATGTATGAGACGCCGGAATATGCCGAAATGCTGAATACAGTGAGAAGATGGAATCAAGCAGGTTATATTGCCAAGGATGCAGCTACAAGCACTGAGACGCAATACAACTTAGTTAAATCGGGCAAGGCATTCTCGTTCATATCCCATATGAAGCCGGGTATTGAGACGCAGGAATCAAGATCTACAGGCAAAGAGATGGTATCGGTACATTTCCGCCCTGCAGCAACAGCGACGTATAATATTACTTCCATTATGTGGAGTATCGCAAGAAACTCGAAGGACCCTGAGAGAGCGATGATGCTGCTGAATATGATGTATACCGATAAAGACTTCATCAACTTGCTGGATTACGGGATTGAGAACAAGCATTACGTGAAGGTTTCCGACAATGTCATTGATTACCCGCAAGGCGTGGATGCAACAAACTCAGGCTACAACCTGCAAATGGGCTGGATGTTTGGCAACCAATCGCTTTCACACATTTGGAATGGCGATGATCCAGAGCTTTGGAATCAGCTGGCTGAGTTTAATAGAAATGCCGTGAAATCAAAAGCGCTTGGCTTTACTTTTAATGCAGATGCCGTCAAAACAGAAATTGCGGCAGTAACGAATGTGCAAAACCAGTACAAAATTGCACTGGAGACCGGAACGGTCGATCCTGTTGCGAAGCTGCCTGAATTCAATAAACAGCTGAAAGCAGCGGGAATAGACAAAATTATCGCCGAGAAACAAAAACAGCTGGACGCTTGGGCGGCAGCTAAAAAATAGGAAGAAGCTGAATGGGGCTGTCCCATAAGCATCAAGCTCGCTGAGGAATAGCTCGCTTTGAACGGGAGTATTGGTAGCAGTACAGGAGAGCTATTCCTGTACTGCTATTTTTCTATTCTGGTCTATGCTTGGTTCATAGGATTATGGGCAAGCGAAAGCCACCCGACCTCCAGACTTATCTTAGGCAAGCTGCGAAGCAGAAACGCCGGAATCCTTGGTTAATCTTTATCTGCCCTAAAACACTTTCGGGTTCAATCATTCGTCTTACCGACAGCGAATATCTTTCCTCGCAGCTCAGTTTCTCCCTTGCTTGCTGCTTGTAGCGCATAATAACTCAGACTGACCATATCCAGCATCGGCGATGATCGTCGTATGATTGTAATGTGCGCGAACCGATAGTGGAGAGTAAATAAGATAAGTGT
>NZ_JBFREL010000021.1:0-96050 GCF_052114265.1 Paenibacillus sp. MCAF9 | reverse complement strand
TATATTG
This sequence comes from Paenibacillus sp. MCAF9, assembly GCF_052114265.1. NCBI lineage: Bacteria > Bacillati > Bacillota > Bacilli > Caryophanales > Paenibacillaceae > Paenibacillus > Paenibacillus sp. MCAF9. The sequence goes on along the minus strand of NZ_JBFREL010000021.1, from coordinate 96,043 downwards.
AATGTACATAGAAACCTTCCTTTCGAAGATGGTTGGGTGGTACCTCCATTTTACCAAAGGTTGGTTTCTTTGTTTTTTACAGATTTCAAAACTTTGAAGAGGGTGCCTCTAAAGCCTATGGCTTTTGGGACACCCTCATTTTACTTTTCTGATCTATCGTTCCCATCATTTCTCCAATTACACTTTTCCATTCAATCATCCACCGACCACAAGTTAGTAGTTGTATCTACTTTCGAGACTGACCCTTATTTTCACTTATGATTTCGAAATTGTCTTCTATAATCAGTCGGTCCAAATTCAGCATATTTTTTAAATTCTTCTTTTAAATAGAGAACATTCGAATATCCAATACATGACGAAAGTGAACTCATAGGGATGTTCCTCTCAGAAAATTGTACTATTGTATCGGGGTTTTTGTACATTTCTTTCAAAATAGTTTGAATATAGTGGAATGGTAGTAGATTTCAACTGAAAGGAGATGTCTGAATGTGAAGGTGTAACGGTTGTTGTACCTATCATCATAATCGGACAAGTCATTAAGGCTAGTATCATAATAAAGGAGATGTCGCTCATGTTAAATATCCTTGATTTTGAATTTGAAGAGGTCCCTATCGGAGGAGGGTCTTTGCCCTTGGCTGTAAATGCAGGGGCTTTCGAACTGCCACTAACTGAAATTTGGCTTAGTGTCACCGGCTCTAATCAGTATATCTTCATGTACTCTACCATTGGATGGCAAGCACAAATCACCACTACGTCTATTGCTCCCGAGCTTGTCTTCCGCATTCGGCGCGGCGGATTTGGAACGAATTCTCCGATTGTGTTTCAAACATCGGATTCTGCTTTGCTAATTGGAAACACGGCTATCAGTATGAATATTGGAATGACTACAGCATTTGATCACACGGAGCTCCCACCAACGTCAGTAATAGGAGTAGCACAACAATATTTCTTAACCGTTCAGAATATAGGAGTTGGCAATGCTTCCATTGTCGGTCCTGTAAATTTAACAGGGTTTGTATTAGGATAATTGAAGAATACAGCCAATGAAACCACCATAGTCTACAATAGAGGAGTTGTGATTTAAATGCTCAATATCCTTGACTTCGACAAGGAAGAAATTCCAATTGGTTCAGGGTCGCTCCCTTTAAATTTAACCCCAGGCCCCGAACTTGCCTTGACTTCAATATTTCTCAATATTTCCAGCACAAACGTCAACTTATTAATATCTGCTACCGTAGGATGGGAAGTACAGCTGCTGAATCAAACCATCATACCTGAACTCATCTTCCGAATTCGCAGTGGAGGTTCGGGATCGAGCTCCCCCATCGTCTTTCAGATACAAGATTCTCAGTATTTACCGGACTTCCAACAATTCATTATGCCTATCAACTTTAATACTTCATTTGATCATTCTGAGAATCCTAGCCCATCAATCGTAGGTAGTTATCAACAGTATTATTTGACTGTTCAACAAATTGGCATCGGAAATGTATCAATTATTGGTCCTGTCAATTTAACTGGCATGATTCTCGGTTAAAAGCAGGTTCACCGATGTAATCTGAAAAAAGTGAGGAATAGACCTATGCCAAGTATTTTGCAATATGCTACACAGGAAGTTCCCGCAGGCGGCGGATCGTTGCCCCTAGGACTAACGCAGGGGGTTGAGATTCATTTAACGTCAATATGGTTAACAGCCACAAGCTCAACGAACCAGCTTCAATTCTGGGGAAATGTCGGTTGGGCGTTACAACTTCTCAATCAGGCTGTATCTCCCCAACTAACTTTCCGTATTCGTACGGGAGGATTCAGCCCAACAGATCCTATCGTATTTCAAACCACGGACTCCGAGCTATTTCCTGGTAACATGGGCTTTATAACTCAGGTATCATTTAACACTTCCTTCACTCATACGCAAGTACCAAATCCAACGTTAATTGGTGTCGCTGTACCCTACTTTTTGACCGTTTCCTATTTTGGCCTCGGAAACGTGGCCATTACCGGACCAATAAACCTTACAGGGCAAGTTCTAGGATAATAGAAGAAAACAACTTGTTCCTACAGTTTGTAGGTGACAAGTTGTTTTTCTCCATATATAAAATCTACCATGAGGAGGACATCTATTTGACGAACATACCGGTTACTATGGGTGCGCAATCACAGCAAGAGCCTTCCATAACCGTTAATACTTTGAACAACTTAACCGTCATTGTTACATCTAGCAGCATTTCTACAGGAACTTCCAGAATCAATGTATATGTGTCGCAGGATGGCGGGAATACGTACCCCTCCACTTTGACGCTGCCATTGCCCCCTGGTTTTACTACCCAAGGCAATGCTATTGGCACCTATGGATATCGTAATACTTTTATGATAGCCTGTACCGAGCTGAACCTTAATCCGGTCATGGATTCCTCCATCGCCGTCTATACTTCTAAAGATAATGGCGTTACTTTCTCCGCCCCGGTCATTACATGTGAAGGCTTTGGCCAGCAAATATATAATGATAAACCCTTCATTCAACTCGATAACTCTAACGGAAGTCCTTATCTCGGTCTGGCACATGTTGGCTTTACACGATATTATGACAATTTCGCCACCTCAGGCACTTTTTATCAACGTTCTCTCGATCTAGGACAAACGTGGTCGATTCCCATTCTCTTGTCAAATCAAACGACAGGAACCGCCGTATTCGGCACGAATGTAGCAATAGGACCAACGGGACAGGTCTATGTAGCATGGGCGCAGTATGCACCAGGTAATCCTCAATTCCTCATTCGACGATCCGATGATGGAGGTGCGACCTTTAATCCGATTGTTGTAGTATCGAATATTTCCCTCGTCCCAAGTCCCCTTCCCGTACCCGGATTCGCTTTCCGCGTCTTGACCAGCGCCTTTCTTGCGGTAGATATTTCGGCCAATCTCGGCCAAGGAATACTATACGCCGTTTGGCAAGGTTATCAGACTGGTTTTTCGCACATCTACTTATCGAGGTCAACCGATCAAGGAAATACTTGGTCGACACCGATTCAAGTGGATGACAGCCCCACTGGTACGCAAAATTTTTATCCGAATATTGCGGTTTCTCATAGTACGGGACTCATCCAAATTGTGTATTACACTAATCGCGTCGACTCCAGTATGCTTGATGTTTATGGCACAACTTCAGGAGATGCAGGCGCCACTTTTGCTGTTAATACCCGCCTATCAGACACTTCATTTGATCCTAACGCAGATCCGAGCTATGGGGAGCCTTGTACGTCTTTAGGCGACTATATTGATGTTGCATTCTCATATCCCGACAGACAGATTACGGTATGGACAGGCATGATCAACAACATACAAAATATTATTTCAAACCTATAACCTAAATAAGCTATTTGCATTAGCTGGAATCTTGGTACCCGGAGCAACGTTCATAATACCGGCAGGTTTGTCATCCACATGGAGGGGCGTAATATATGCCGCTCCATTATTATTTCTGCTGTCAAATTGGCTATAACCTAAGGTATGAATACATATTCCAATCCCTTTTTTATGCATATGATGAATCAAAACGTCATAGTGGGGAGTTGTGTTATGAAAGCTTTGGTTACAGGAGGTGCAGGTTTTATTGGTTCCCATCTTACAGATATGCTTATCGATAATGGTGATGAGGTACACATTATCGACAATCTTACAACTGGATCAATAAAAAATGTAAATCCTGCAGCAACATTGCATATTGAAGATATAAACAGCGATTCATCTTCTCAAATCATTCAAACAGTTAAGCCGGATGTTGTGTTTCATATGGCAGCTCAGGTTGATGTTCAACGGTCGATAGCCGACCCTGCATTCGACGCTAACGTAAATATCGTTGGTACCGTGCGGCTTATTCATGCTTGCAAGCAAGCTGGCACAGGTAAAATCATTTTCTCCTCTACTTCGGCCGTATATGGTGTCTCAAAAAAAGAACGTGCATCGGAGGATGCATTACCTTCTCCGATTTCCTATTATGGTTTATCCAAACATGCAAGCGAGTGCTATATTCGACTGTTTCATGAATTGAACGGCATTAACTACACGATATTACGTTATAGCAACGTATACGGTCCTCGTCAAACTGCAAAAGGTGAAGGTGGCGTTATTGCCATATTTATGAGCAACCTGCATAAGGGGCTTCCACTTTTTGTGCATGGCAGCGGCAATCAGAATCGCGATTTTATTTATGTGCAAGATGTTGTCGAGGCAAATATAGCTGCGAGCCGTCAAGGGAATCAAGAAACGATCAACATAAGTACAGCCTTGCCTACTTCGATTAATAACTTAGTGCATAGGTTAAATATGATTCACGGCTCAGCCATAGATGTTGCACATGGCCCAGAGCGGCCAGGTGATATTATGGACAGCTGTCTCGATAATTTGAAAGCTGAACAACTATTGGGTTGGCGGCCGAAAGTTAGCTTAATCGAAGGATTAACACAAACATATGAGTATTACCGTAAATAATAGGCTAAAGCGGCGATCGTTTCTCGGCATTCAGCCAAGAATCGATCGCCTCTTTTTTATTCATTTCATGGCAACAAGAACCGTTGTAAAACCATCCTCACGGCCTATAATAAGCTCATACGTCTCATTATCTTGTGTACATACCTGTACAATACGAAAACCACAATCCGTCAACAAGCTAGACAATTCATTAGGTCGATAATGGCGATAATGGTGAGGATTCACACCTCCAAGAAAGTATGGGTTATTCAAATGTGGAATAACCTTTTCATTAGGCGCTGAGATAAGAAGAATGCCGTTTACGTTAAGAGAATCATAAAGCTTCAGAACAAATGATCGATCATCCTTCATATGCTCAACGGTTTCGAAGCAGGTAATGACATCGAACTTTTGGATAGGAAGTTCTTCCCGAAACGATCCAGACAAGTCGCTTTTCACATAGACAGTATTGTCGCAGTAGAAATGGTCAATCGCCCAATTTAATGCATGATCCGATCGATCCACCCCAACAGCAAGTATACAAGCTGAGTTTTTAGCCACGTAATGAGTGCCATACCCCGAGCCGCAAGCAGCATCCAATACAAAATCTCCACTGCGAATAAAGTTCAATGCAAAATGATATCGATAATGATGATCCATCATAACATCATTAAAAGAAGTCGCATACATTCGTTCCATCTTCGTAATTTCGTCATCCATATCCTTTCCTCCAATAACCAAAAGAATCGAACCTGCTAGTCTATTTAATTACTCCGCTTGAGAGTATTGTTTCACTGCTATTAAAATCAAACTTTTGAACAGGTACATCTATCCGTGTCAGCAATTCGAAACTATGAATCTACTATAATGTATTATTCAATTGAACGAGAAAGGAGATACGCAAATGGCTCAATTGATTGATTTTGCTTCGCAAGAAGTTCTTATCGGCCAAATGTCGCTTCCTCTTAATTTACCAGTTGGTACAGAAGTTCTGCTCACTTCAATCTTTCTTAATATCGCCAATGCCAATGTGCAAGTAGAACTGACTGCTACGGTCGGCTGGGAAGCTCAACTATCTCTGCTGCCCCTTGTTCCTGAAGTCACCTTCCGTATCCGGCGTGGTGGATCCACCCCAGCTAGCACACTCATCTTTCAGACTACAGATTCTGTTTTTCTCGGAGCTGGCAATTTAATACCGATATTGACTTCAGACTTGACTACATCCTTTCAGCGTTCCAACACTCCTGATACTCCTGCAATTGCGGGAACTTATCAACAGTATTTTTTAACGGCACAACTGAGCGGCACGGGCGGGGCGACAATTAATGGACCCGTTACATTATTAGGAACAATTATCGGGTAAATAACGATTAAAAAGGAGTTGATAGTATGGCATTTTTGGTGGATTTTGCATCTCAAGAAGTGCAGCAAAACACACAGTCATTACCTTTATTGCTTGCTGCCGGTACCGAAACGTTATTAACATCCGTATTTCTTAATGTCACGAGCACAAGCAATAAATTAGTATTACAAGCTACGGTCGGTTGGCAAGCTGAATTACTTTTGCTTCCGATTGTACCTAAACTCACATTCCGCATCCGACGCGGGGGGTCTACGGTGGCATTCCCTGAGGTCTATCAAACAACAGATTCGGAATTTTTAGGCACAGGCGGGTTAACCACGAACATCATAACAACAACATTAAATCACGTAGAATCACCTGATCAAAGCCTTGTCGGCACGTTTCAACAATACTTTTTAACTGTACAAAGCAATGGGATAGGAACAATTACAGTTGTTGGTCCGGTTACGTTAATTGGTTCAACGATTGGCTTCTAAATATCAGGATTATTTATTATGCACATGGAAAGGAGTTGATAGCTATGGCTGTAATCATTAACGACTATCAGTATCAAGAAGTTCCGGCTGGAACGGGGTCTCTTCCCCTTACCATTTCTCCCGGTTCGGAGTTACTGCTCACTTCTATCTTTCTTCAAATTACGAGTATAAACAACCGGATCGAATTAAAAGCAACCATCGGCTGGGAGGCGCAATTGCTCATCCTGAATATCGTACCGAAACTGCTCTTTCGCATTCGACGCGGTGGAACGAGTGCCCCTGCGACGGTTGTCTTCCAAACGACTGATTCCGCATTTTTAGGAACCGCAAGTGAAGGTCCTTGGGTACCGCTCGATTTTACGACTTCGTTCCAACACACCGAGACGGCTATTCCTGCTATCGTTGGCACATTCCAGCAATATGCATTGACCGTTGAACATATCGGTCAAAACGTTGCTACTATTACCGGTCCAGTTCATCTGGACGGTACAGTCCTTCTATAAACCAATAGGTTGATACCCTTTCGTTTCGATATTAAGCAGCATGGCGAATTGATTTTCGGTGAGCTGAAAATCAATTCGCTATTTTTAAATATCTTCAAAAATGTTCTGTGATCCCGTTCGCGTGTCCATCCAGACAATGATTGATGAGCCAGTTGCTTTTACAATTAGGTCGTTATAATCACCTATCGACGGTGTCGGGGTTCCTATTGACGGATCCGCATTCGGATCGAAGGAGACGCTTGTCACGCGAAGGTTAGGCGCAAACGAAGAGCCGGCATTGTTTGACTCCGCTAAAAAAACATCCAATAATGAGCTGCTGACACGGTTCGTATAGTACATCACCTTCACCCCGCCATTATCACGCGATACCGTTAAATTGGGTAAAAAGTTTTGCGTTCCTGCCGGGCTATCATCTACTTGAATTGGCGTTGACCATGACATGCCTTTGTCAGTCGACCGAGAGAGGAATATGTGTGAAGAACCGGTGCGGTTGTCTTGCCAGACGGCATAGACGATGCCTTCTCCGTTAAATGGCGAGATATCGACGGCCAAGTAAGCAATTGTCAATACACGAAAACCAAAGGTTGGTACTGGGAGAGGGGTAGGGACTAGTGAGACTGTCGATATGGAAATAATAGGGCCGTACGTCACTCCCCCATCGTCTGATCTGCGCATAAGAAATTGCGGCGTACCAGGCCCATATTGCATCCACCCGGCATAAATTTCACCTGCAGGTCCAATGGCGACACTCGCGCCAAAATTCGATACATTTTGAACTTGATTTGTTAATAGAAAGGGTGTAGACCAAGTCAGCCCTTGATCAAGTGATCGAGTAATCATAGTTTCCGAGCTTTTAAAATTGTTGAAATAACGTGTAAATGCAATATATGCTTGACCCAGATACGGACTACCATTCGACGTATCCATGCATATCAAAGGCTTATCGTTATATACAGCAGTACCAAATCCTCGATTTACAATAATTGGACTTGAAAAAGAGGCACCATTGTCTGTCGAGCGGTACACGATAATGGACGAGTCCTGTACCGGGTTCACATTTAAAGCTGTTGCAGCAACAAGAAACAGATTAGGATAACCGAATGCAGCTACAGCATCACCTGATGCCGCGAACCCGATTGGAGGAGCCATCAGCATCTGGGTGTATGAAGTCCCGCCATTGATGGATTGGTAGATCGTCGTCATGTTATTTCCCGATCGCAAATCATTCGTTGTCACGATGACTGTAGATTGATCCAGTGAATTCAGAGCGATGGAAGGTTCTTGTTGCGGGCCTGATGGAGTTATTTGTATATTTGCCATGAAATCTCTCCTTTCAATTCGTTATTTTTATTTTTCTTGATACAGAACGGAACCAACAATATGATCATCAACAATTGAAAAGGAATGAGGGATATGCATATTGTACGTTTCTCGCAGCGTAGCGCTTATCCACGCACCATGCCTTCCAGCATGCTTTGGAGGATGGCTTATTTTTCGCACACGCTTCTTATTTAAAAGCTCTTTATAGAGACGTGTGGTCAACTGCTCCATTGTTTTAAGGGACCAATGCTTCATTCCCCACTTGTAGCCGTTAGCAGCCAGCTTACTGCGAAGCTTATGATCCTCAAGCAGTACATTCAAGCAATATGACAATTCGTCACTATTCCCTGCTTTTGCTACTAGACCCGTATGATAATGCTTCACCATTTCTGGAATGCCGCCAGCATTGGAAACAACGAGCGGCTTTTGAGCAATTTGCGCTTCCATGACCGTAAACGGATGATTATCATTCAAGCTTGCGAGCACGACGATATCAGATTGATTAATCAATGACGGGACGTCGTTTCTGCTGCCCGTAAATATAACGTGACTAACTAAGCCCAAGCGGTTTGCTTTCAACTCTAACTCTGACCGAAGGTTTCCGTCACCAATGAATAAGCATATCCAATCATTTCTTATTTGTTTGAGTTTATAAAGAGCATCTAGTAAACAGCTGTGCCCTTTCACTTTATCGAACCGCGCCGGACAAACGATGACATTCTCAGCATCAGGTATCATTAAGCTGGAGATTTCATTCATTCGTTGCAAATAAAGCTCTACGTTCATCCCATACGGGATAACCTCCATATGCTGGGAAGGTACCACATATCCAACGAGCGTATCATGAAGCCATTTGGTCGGAACAATAGCCAAATCGCTTGAGGTTGCTCCATAATATTCCCGAGCGCATGCATATTTCCAAATCGAATCGGACGGCATTTTTCCTTCGAGCGATATCGAGAAGTCCGTTGCAAGGCACCCATGGATTGTACTTATTAAAGGTATCTCTTCCGGTTTAATTTGCCATATTGCCCGGGAAGAAATAACATCCTGCGTATGAATCAAATCATATTTTCCTAGTCCAAAATAAGCTGCGGCAATCGCATAAGAGCAGAATTCAATTTCCTCTTCAACGATCCAAGGATCAATTTGCGATTGATAAGGAGCATAAATCGCTCTTATTTCTCCTTCGATGAGTTGCTTGAAGAGCCCTTTCTCTACCCGCTGGCCAGTATTAACCATATAATAGCTTTGCTCATCCGGATGCCTAGCGAACACATCCACCTCGTGGCCCAGTTGCTCCAAGCTCGTTTTTAAATCTTGAATATAGACCCAAACTCCTCCGACATGCGGGAGCAACCAGTACGTAGCAAGCAGTATTTTCAATTTACACCACCTCGCTTAACTTGAAGTGCCTTTGCGTACAGCCGCACAGTCCGATCGCTCATCGTATCCAAAGACCACTCTTTTAGTCCATAAGATCTGGCTTTATTGGCCAGTCGTTTCCCAAGAGAATGATCATTGAATAATTCGGAAATTTGTCTGCATAACAAATCCGCTCTTCCAGCTGGAACTAATAAACCGTTCTTTCCATGAGATATCATTTCCGGAATTCCTCCTACTGCTGAAGCAATGATCGGTTTTCCGGCTACTTGGGATTCCATGACTGTAAAAGGCAAATTATCATGAATACTTGGCACTACAACATAATCCGCTTCCTTTAGCAGAGCCGACATATCGTTCCGATGCCCAAGAAACTGGACATGCTGCTGAAGATTATACTGGATCTTCGCTTGTTCAAGGCTTTCGCGCAGAGGTCCGTCTCCGATCAACCAACAAACCCAATCCGAACGCTCCTGTAGAAGCAATGAAAGTGCATGCAATAAAACGTCATGGCCCTTCACCTGATCTAAGCGTGCCGGACAGGCCAGAAGCTTCACCCTGTCCGGTTTAGAGACAGTCAATCCATTTGTGGATTTACGCAAAAAAGATAACGTATCGAATCCGTATGGGATGACATCCATTTGTTTATCATGCATATGCCCAGTCGACTCATACTGTTGCTTAAGCCATTTTGAAGGGAAAATATTCCAATCCGCTACCATGCTTCCATAATAATCAAGTGCATTGCCCCATTGCTCTGCCTTAGTATCGTCAGAAATAATACCTTGATGTTTCCACTCAACCGCCAATTTCCCGTGAAGGGTTACAATGAGGGGAGTACTACGCGGTTTTATTTCAGATACACCGATTGCAGAGATGACATCTTGCGCATGAATTAGATCATAATCTTTTAATGAAAACTCGGATAATGCTTGCCTGAAAGCGATTCGCTCACCTTCCATTGCTGCCAGCCATGAATTGTAGTTCAGTGATTTCTCATTGAACCGAATTCCGATTTGCTGCATGATCGGAGCCAAAACCGCTTGCTTATCAATTGACTTACCTTTATCTACAATGTGGTAATTGAGTCCAGTTTCATTATGCGAGAGGATATCGACCTCATATCCCCTTGCTTCGAGTCCTTTCCTGAGTGCCAATACATAAGTGGATACTCCGCCTGTATAGGGTACACACCAATAGGATACAAGTGCAATTTTCATCCGTCACTCCTCTTTCGACCAAATGGAATTGTACTCACATATGATTTCGATACCAGTCTATTGTTTTCAAAAGACCTTCTTCCAGCTTCATGGAAGGTTTGTAGCTGAGCAAAGTTTGTGAGCGTGTCAAATCCGGTTCTCTTGCCGGTATATCCTCATAACCCGATCCATATGCTTCATCATACGTTTTGGACACAATCGAAGATGTCGAATCGCTAAGCTTAACAATGAGTGTTGCAAGCTCACCAATCGTAATAGAGCGGTTCGTACCGATATTGAATGCAAGTCCGTTAGCTTCCGGCTTGAGTGCTGCTAAAGTCCCAGAGATCGTATCCTCTACATAAGTGAAACAACGTTTTTGAAACCCATCTCCATAAACCTCAAGTAGCTCTCCCTTCAAAGCTGCCTTAATGAATTGTGCTACAACACCGCCATATTGCGAATTTGTTTGCCTAGGTCCGTATGCGTTGAAATACCGAAGCACGGTAACTGGCAGTCCCTTTTGGGCATAAGCAAAGCACATATGCTCATCCAGCGACTTCGCCGTTGCATAGCACCAACGATGAACAGATGGGGCACCATAGATACGTCCGGACATTTCGTGAAAAGGCAGCTCCTCATTTTTTCCATATATTTCGGATGTTGAAGCAAAAATGACTTTGACATGGCGCGGATATGCTAATTCAAGTACATTGCGTGTACCGTCAATGTTGCCTTCTATAACTTTAATGGGATCATCTACCGTATTTTTAACGCCTAGAACAGCCGCTAAGTGGTAAACAACATCAGCTTTGGCAATCAATTTCTTCATCACCACTCGATCCATTACTGAGCCTTGGATAAGTGTGTGACGTTTATGGTTTTGGAGATGAGATAAAAATTCCGGCCGCCCATTCGAGAAATCATCTATTGTCCAAACGGTGTGGCCTTCCTCCAGCAAACGCTCAACTAAATGTGAGCCGATAAAACCTGCGCCACCAGTTACTACTATTTTCATTGAAATCCCCCCCTTTTAAAGTAAGATGACGTTTTTACGGTCTGCGACTTTGCTTGTAGCATTGCGTGTATCTATAACAACAGGTGTGTGTTTCACAAATAGCTCGTAAGGAATATTCGAATGATCCGTTAAAATTAACGTACAATCAATATTTCTCATATTTCGTGCCGTAAGCGGGACTGCATGAAGCACCGTTTCGCCAATTTTCAGTTCATTTACATACGGGTCAAAATAATCTACCTTAACTCCTGATTCTAGCAGTTGCTCTATAATGTGCAGCGCGATGGACTCTCGCATATCATTTACATCTTTCTTATACGTAACCCCGATGACAAGCACATTGCATTCGTTTAGCTCTTTAGGACGCAATGTCTTTGCAACTCGTTCTACTATTAAACTAGGCATATCCTCATTTACCTGACGGCAAAGCTCAATAAAAGGCAGATCAATATGGTGTTCCCTCGACTTCCACAACAAGTATAATGGGTCAACCGGTATACAATGTCCGCCAACGCCAGGACCTGGATAATATTTCGTAAAACCATATGGCTTTGTACCTGCTGCCTCGATCACTTCCCATAGGCTTATATCCAGCTCCTCGCATATCTTCAACAGACTGTTCATAAAGGAGATATTCAAATAACGCTGACTGTTCTCGAGCAGCTTCGTCATTTCGGCAACGCGCGGTGAAGACACAACGACCATGCGTTTAAACACTGCTTCATATACTTCCTTGGCATACGATGTGCATGATGGCGTTACGCCTCCGACAACTTTGGGGATATGCTCCAATTCCCATTTCGAACCGGGATCAATTCGTTCTGGTGAATATGCGAGCGAAATTTCTCTGCCTACTAGGAGACCAGTGGATTCTAAAATCGGCTTAAGCAGCTCCTCACAAGTTCCCGGGTACGTAGAACTTTCCAATACAATGAGTTGCCCTCTTCGCAAATGTGGAAGCAAATTTTGTGCAGCTCCAATCACATATTTCAAATCAGGTTGATCATGATCATCTAGCGGCGTAGGCACACAAATGATTATGACATCGACTTTCTCGATGACATTGAAGGTAGTCCCAACATGAAAACTATTTTTACTGAAAAGATTTCGAATTTCGTTTTTTTTATAGTCAGACAAATAGGATTGACGCTTGTTTAACATATTGATTTTTCGTTCATCAGTATCAATGCCATAAACCGTATTTCCTTTCTCAAGAAACAACTCAGCCAATGGCAATCCAACGTACCCTAGCCCAATAATACCAATTTTATAATTAGTAGCATGCTCTTTCACTCTCTCAACTCCTTTGACTAATCTTCTAGCATCATACGAAAATTAATCAAAATCGCATTAGATAAAAGTCTATATTTTACAGAAATAGTAGAATGTCACGAAGTTTATAAGATTTTGAGGATATTGAATTATACCGATTGGATGCAATTATTGATTGACAATCGCCTGTAATGATACGAGAGAAAAATAGGTGGATGTGCGTTAACATTATTGTAATAGACTCATATGATAGTGGAATGACAGACAAATTGACCGGAGGGGAACAAATGCGAATACTAATCGCCTGCAGCTGGTCTCTACCTCATGCAGGTGGCGTAAATACGTATGTCAATCAGTTGTCAAAAGGATTACAGCTCGCAGGGCATCACGTAGATATATTCTCCCCGACGCCGGATGGACAGGGATTCCATGTCCCAGGAAAAAGCTTTTTCATTGATAAAAGCAAACTAACATCTCTTATTGCCGATCAGACTAGTCTCTATATGAATCATTATTTGCCCGGAACTGATCCATGGATAACTAGCACCGAAATTGAGCGGTATTGTATTGAAGCAGCTGCCTTGTACTTCGACTTATCCGATTATGACATTATCCATGCACAGGACATTGTTAGCGCACATGCGTTGTCACGTGTTAAATCTCCTAAAACTCCTTTAGTAACGACAATTCATGGCTGTCTCACCAAAGAGTGGTTTGTTAAGTTGAAAGAATTGGGGTTACTGGAACAAGACACAAATACCCCGCTTTGGCACTATTCGGCCATACGTGAAAATTTGGGTGCAACCGTCAGTGATGTAACAATCTCGCCCTCGCAGTGGTTAAAAGATGTTTTAGTAAATGAATTTTCTGTTCCAGAACATAGTATTACAGTCAGCCATTATGGTTTTGACATTGACGAGTTTCTTCAAAACATGAATCGAGAATCAAATGTTACAAGACCTGCTGAAAAGAAAGTATTTATGTGCCCTGCTCGCTTTGATGTTGTGAAAGGTCAAATCCATCTCATCTATGCACTAGCCAAACTAAAAGAAGAACGTACGGATTGGATTTTTTGGTTCGTAGGAGATGGTTTTCTTCGTGAAGAAATAACGCAAACTGCCAATAATCTCGGTCTTACTGATCACGTTATCTTTATGGGAAACCGCGAGGATGTTCCTGAATTGCTTCGACAAGCTGATTTTGTCGTCCTGCCCAGCATGCAGGATAACCAGCCATTTGCCATTATCGAAGCACAAATTGCAGGCAAGCCAGTCATCACCTCAGACGCTGGAGGTATTCCAGAAATGGTAACCCACTCATCGACTGGACTTGTATTTCATGCTGGAGATAGAGATCAGCTGTTTCATTGCTTAAGATCAGCCTTAGATGAAGATGATTCAACATCACTGATTGAGCTGGCAAATCATGCAAAGAGATGGGGAGAGGAACATTGGTCATTGCATGCGATGACTGAACGTGTCGTCGATTTGTATAATCTCGCGAAAAGCAAGCATCCAGAAATCGATAACGGAATTAGTTTGCAACCTTTACAACCTACACAAATTATACAACCTATACAACCTGTTCAACGGAAGAAAAAGAAAGGAAGAAGTAAATGGCGCATCTTACGAAGAAGAAGATATCTAATCGCATTAAAAATAAGAAAACGAAAAAACAGAAAAAGAAGACTCGCAAAAAGAAGATAATTAAACGAGTGCTTAAAAAAGCACGTCGAAAATCAATACTTTTTAACCTGAGAACACCAGAATTGCTAACTGCTCATAATTTACAGCAGATGATCGATTCCAAATTCTCATCAGCCCATGATATTGAACAAAAAAACATTTGGAATCGTATTCTTCAATTAATGCCTATTGGATACACAATTCCCGATATGAGCATTGTGCAACCGCTTATGAATAAGCGTATAAATTAAGATTCTAAATATAAGTAATTTCTTATTAGAATTAAGAATAGTTGCTGATAGATCGTATGAGCAGACTGCCCTTTAGCTTAATAGAAACAAGGAGCAGCTACCGTAGTAGCTGCTCCTTGCTCTATTTAACCCGTGTAGTTTGGCAACCATTCCGTACAAGTATCTGCACGTAATTGCAGCTCATTATACAGCAACCCGGCATGGTAACCGTCGCAAATATTTATTTCCGAACGAAAAACTCTCCTGTTAGCGGAACGTCGCCCGAGTTTGGTCCGACCATTACCTCAAATTTACCCGGTTCCACAACCCAATCATGGCTTCTAGTAAGTGTACGGAGTTGTCTGTATCCCAGTGTAAGCGTGATGCGCTTTGTTTCGCCTATTTCAAGATGAATTCGCTTAAACCCTGCAAGCTCCTTGACTGGTCTGACCGTACTGCTGAATTCATCCCTAATATAAAGCTGAGCAACTTCCTCACCTGCGACATTTCCCGTATTAGTTACGTTAAACGATACATCCACTGTTCCATCCGGAGCAATTTTCCTTGCTGAAATGTCAAGATCCGAATACGCAAATGTTGTGTAGCTCAGACCAAACCCGAATGGGTACAGTGGGAGCCAGTCCATTTCAACATATTTATGTCCATAGAATGGTGTGCGGTTATAGTATACAGGTAGCTGACCAACCGATCTTGGGAAAGACATCGGAATACGACCAGCAGGATTGACATCTCCGAAAATAACTTCTGCAATAGCATTTCCGCCCTGCTCTCCAACAAACCATGCCTCTATAATCGCGTGCAGATGCTCTGCCTCCCATGTGATCGACATCGGACGTCCGTTTTGGAGGACAAGAACAACAGGCGTTCCTGTTTCATAAATTCTCTTGACGAGTTCAAGTTGTCTGCCTGGAAGATTAAGGTCCGCTCTGTCCAGGTTCTCTCCACTAGTCTGATCGTTGTCACCCACCGCTACAATAGCAACATCCGCCTCTTGTGCTGCTTTAACCGCAGCGTCCATATAATCGTTGCCGAGGCTGTAACCGAGGATTACCCTTACCCCACGTGAATCATTGAGATACTCAACCTTAACATCGTACTCTTCGCCTTCGACAAATTTGAACGCAACCATCTGATTGGAGTCAAGGTCGCCCCAACCGTCAACAAGCAGCGTGCCGTCGATCCACAAACGCATGCTGTCCATGCTGCTGAGTCCAATGTAACCATCCACAGTATCGCACGGTTTAATTTTGCCTGTCCAACGAACGGTGAAGTTATCTGCGTTTACACCGTCAGCAGGTTTTGTGTAAATCCAGTTGAAGTTTATCTGTTTGTCATTTCGCACACAAACAGGATCTCCCTCAAAAGAAAGAGAATTGTAGTACTCACCTACAAGTCCGTCGTTGCCATCATTGTCCTTGAGCCATTTGCCCGGTATAGTCATTAAGTCGGACTCCAGAATTTCGCAGCCCTTGGCGTAGATAACTTCGGTCTTTTCCGAAACAATGTTTTGGATGCCTTTCAAAAGCGTAACCGCATGCTCAGGCACAACTGGGCTGCTGTAATCTCCGTAACGGGGAACATCCGCGCTTGGTCCAATCACTGCAATCTTGCCAATGTTTCTTTTGAGAGGAAGCGTATTTTTGTTGTTTTTCAACAGGCAGATCGACTTTCTTGCAACTTCGAGAGCCATCTGTACGTGCTCCTCACTGTGCACAACTTTCGAAGAAAGTTCGATATCTGTATATGGATTTTCAAAGATTCCAACTGTAAATTTAACTGTAAGTACACGTCCAGCAGCTGTGTCTACTACTTTCTCGTCCACCTCACCTGATTTTACAAGGTCAATAATGCTGTCCTGGTATATATCATGCGGGAAGTCGTAAAGCTGCATGTCAACGCCGGCTTCAAGACCCATTTTGATAGCTTCCCGATTGTTTTCAGCAACAAAGTGCATGGTATGCAGCATGGAGACAGCCGTCATATCCGCTCGTACGAAGCCCTTCATGCCCCACTTATCGCGAAGTACACCAGTAAGCAGCGAATGGTCGCTAGCTACAGGAGTGCCGTCAATAGAGTTATAGGAACACATTGTGTTCATTGCACCCGCTTGAAAAGCAGCCTCAAATACAGGCAGACAGTAAAATGCATTATCATGATGCCCCATCATGGCCGGAGCACAATTGTGTCCTCCCCTAGGAGCACCGTATCCTGTAAAGTGTTTGGGTTCCGACACTACGGCATCGGGTCTTGTAAGGTCATCCGTTTGAAGCCCTCTTACCATGTTCTCCGCGAACATAGACCCTAGATAAGGATCCTCTCCGTATCCTTCTTCCACTCGTCCCCATCGGATTTCCCTAGCTAGATCGAGAACAGGTGCCCAAACCTCATGTATACCAAAGCTGCGCGCTTCGGAAGCGATGACTCTCGCTTGTTTATACCCGAGTTCTGGCTCAAATGTTGATGCGAGTGCTACCTGCTGAGGGAGCACTGTACAGCCTTTCCACCCAAAACCGTGAAGTCCCTCTTCACTAAAGAGTACCGGAATCCCCCATCTTGAATTTTGGATGATATACTCCTGAATTTTATTAGCAGTCTCCGCTTTGGAATTTCGGTTTTGGATGCATCCGATTCCAATTCCAGCAGATACCTTTTCCATCTTTTCGTAGTTAAGCAAATCTGCATTTAAGCCTTCTACTGAATCGGAAATTTCATTTCCAGAATAAATATCAAGCTGTCTTACCTTTTCTTCAAGTGACATTCTCGATATAAGGTCCGCAACTCTTTCTTCAATAGGCAAGCTTGCATTCATATAAGGGTAATGTTGTAAGTCTTTTCTTGTGCTCATTGTTTTCTCCTTTTAGCTCTCTGAGTGCTTGATTCTTTCATTTGTTGGCTAAAGTATCTGTCAAACTTTAAATGAACAAGATCACAAGCCTGAATGGCCATATTGCCCAGCCTGGAATAAGATCATAGCTGTATACCGAATTTCATAATTAAGGTTTTATTCGTAGTCCTGAAGTTGAAACAACTTCTCCAGACTCTAAACTATTAGTCTATTAGTAAAAGCATATTCTTAGATGATAAACTCCCAAACCATATTAGTATTTGAACTAACAAGACTTAATTTTGCACTATGTGGACATGAATGGATAATCGGAGATACAGAAGCAATAGCGAACCATTAGAGTTTCGAAAATCGGCGTACTCAGAAAAAACAACCGTTCCCCTACTAAGTATAGGAAAACGGTCGCCGCTTATTTTACTACTTCTTCTCCTTCTCCCCATGTCGTCACTCGGACGCTAACTAGAGGCTTCGGAGCGCCTTCGAACTTGCAACTAAAAGATAGCGGTTGTCCACCTGTCCTTACGATTGGCGCATCGGCGAAAGCATGAACGGTTTTCAGCAGATTCCAGTTCTGATCATAAATTTTACCGATTCTGTCACCTTCACAAACGAGATATTGGTTCACGAAAACTTCTGTATCAAATGTCATATAAACACCGTTCGTATAAAAAGTTGGACGTTTAATCGAAGCATCTTCGTTACAATATGAAGGAATGACACGCAGCGTAAATTTTAGCGGTTGATCCGCATATCGGTTGAAATGCGTCCAATCTGCTCCCCCTGGCTGGCCTGGCTGCAGCTCCGCCGGGTTGCATACGAGCGGTTTTGAGATATGAACAGGGTATAAATTCCACTTTCCTTCACCTGAAGCTTCCAAATGCCAGTCGCTTTTAAGGTCCTTCAACCGTTCCCGTTGTTCGGATGTGAAGGCGCCGGCTTGTCTTGCTGTCTCCCACTCGCGCACGGATGTAAATACCGACTCGATGTTACCGTTTCGCCCAAGCACCTGCATATCGACAACTAAAGCAAAACCAGCGTTAAAAACACCAGAGTTAGCCATATAGCCATTTGCAAAAACTAACGCTGCTTCACAGTTTTGCCAATCAGCTAGTTCTTCTTCTAGACAACCATAAGGTAATCGGTTGCCTGTCACATGGCGTGATGCACCTGGACTAGCTCCTTCAGTAAGCAAGGTCTCACGCATCGCTTCAAGTATGGCAGGATGCTGGGCGAGTCCAAGATAGTCATTAGAGGACAAATTGAGCAATGTTCGTTCTCCGCGCATCTTATAACCAGGTGATCTGAATACAGAGCTAGTTATACGCAAAGAACGCTCCCTCGAAGCATCAGCCAATAATTCTAGTTCTTCTTCCATCCATTTCATAGTCGGCACCGCCTTAAAGGGCATTTAACTCAATCTCAAAGCCCAAATCCTCAATAATTTGATGATCAGCTGATATGTCTTGGCCTGCTGTCGTTAAATAATCCCCCACAAAGAGTGAATTCACGGCAAAAAGAGATAAAGGCTGCAGCGTACGAAGGTTGACCTCTCGGCCGCCTGCCGCGCGGATTTCTTTAGAAGGGCATATGAAACGAAACAGTGCTAGTACCTTCAACGCTTTCATCGATGGCGTGCGACCTGCGTGTTCTAGTGGTGTTCCCGGTATTGCATTCAGAAAATTGATTGGAATTGAATCCGCATCTAGTTCGCGCAGCGCATAAGCCATTTCGACAATTTCCTGATCTGTCTCACCCATGCCAATAATGACGCCAGAGCAAGGAGACATGCCGTATGTCTTTACTTTTTCCACCGTTTCAACGCGTTGATCATAAGTATGGGTCGTCGTGATGGAAGGGTAGTTGGCTTTACTGGTGTTCAAGTTGTGGTTGTATCGATGTACGCCTGCTTCAGCAAGTCGCCTAGCTTGATCATCCCCTAGAATACCCAAACATGCGCAAATTTTTAGAGGCATCGTTTGACGAATTTCTTTTACTGCAGCCACCACTTGGTCTAGCTCCCTGTTTGTTGGGCCTTTCCCGGACGCAACAATACAATAGGTTCCAGCTTTACGCGCCATCGCTTCACGTGCACCTGAAAGCAATGTGTCTTTATCAAGCAGGGAGTATTTTTTAACTGGAGCCGTCGAAACGATCGATTGCGAGCAATAGCCGCAATCCTCTGGGCAAAGACCGCTTTTGGCGTTGATGATCATATTCAGCTTCACTTTTTTACCGTAAAAATGTTTTCTCACCGTAAACGCTGCTTGCATGAGCAGCAGCAGCTCGTCTTCGGCAGCTTCAAGCACAGCGAGCCCCTCTTCTAACGTTAAGCATTCTCCATGCAATGCTTTTCGGGCAAGCGATTGCCAATCCATCTCTACTTTAATTGTTTTCATCTCTATTATCCTCCCATGGGTTTAACTGCAAGTCCTTATCGCGAACGAGCTCTATTCCGATCATTAGTCCCTTTTGCATGACTTCACCGACATGCTGGCAATCCTTTAGCACTGCGAGCTTTTGCTGGACAAATAACGCCTTTGCTCTTACTCCTTCGATCATATTGCGCTCTTCAAACAGCTTTAGGCTTGCCAAAGCAACGGCACATCCAAGCGGGTTGCCGGTATAGGAATGACCGTGGAAAAATGTTTTCTGCTCTTCGTAATCAGCATAAAACGCTTCATACACTTCGTCAGTTGCAAGTGTCGCTGCTACAGGCAAATACCCACCGGTCAGCCCTTTGCCTATCACCATCAAATCAGGCGAAACATCTTCTAGATCACAAGCGAACATCTCGCCTGTCCGACCGAAACCAGTCGCCACCTCGTCAGCGATGAGCAGTACGCCATACTCACGGCACAGCGCAGCCATCTGGCGTAAACAGCCTGAAGGCATAACGATGATCCCCCCAGCCCCTTGCACGATCGGCTCCACAATAAGTGCCGCAATTTCATCCGACTTAGTCTCAAGCAAATGACGCAATGCCGCTAACGTCTCTTCCATTGCCTGCGCCTCACCGCCTGCATGATGATAAGCATAGGGATATGGAATGGTATAAGAAGAAAATAACATGGGGAGAAAAGTGTCATGATACAGAGGAATGGCACCGACGCTCACCGCGCCAATTGTATCGCCATGGTATGCTTGGTTCATCGTTACAAACTTCGTCTTACCTCGTATCCCCTTGTTATGCCATTATTGAAACGCCATTTTGATCGCGATCTCGACACCGGTTGCTCCTGAATCGGAGTAAAACACTTTGTTTAGTCCTTCCGGTGTAATTTCCACCAATTTTTCTGCAAGCTCAATTGCAGGAACATTAGCCAATGATCACCATCCATTATTTTTAATTGTTAACCTTAAATTTAGAAATTTGGTTAACAAACGGATTTTGCTATTCTAGCAGACCTGCACTCCCCTGTAAAGAGAATTCAAAATGAAAGATTAAAGATTAACTCCGTAAGGAATCAACCGAAAGCCTCATGAATAATAACAAAATATAGAATTATACTTTTGTTCAGCTACTCCAAAAAACACTAAAATAGAAACAACAAAAACCCTTCTGCTCGGATCACAAAAGGGTCGATCTTTTAAATTATGAAATATGATTTATTGTTTTTTTAGCTTGCACATGTGTATGAATAATAAATATTTTCAAGCCCTGTTATAGTTGTCGAACAGACATTTTCCCTCGATCATATGCAAGGATGATCATCGTCGCACTTAAGCCAGCACAGATCATATACATCATAGAATAAGAGGTGAAATCAGATATTGGCCCCATAATAACGCCGCCCAGAGAAATTCCTAAATCAGCCATAGCAATAAAAAGTCCGATTAACATATTGCGGCTCTTCTGCGGCAAAACAAATGTTAAATAGGTTGTTAACGTAGGATAGATGAGAGCCTGAGCCGTTCCCATTAAAATGGAACCCGCATAGAAAAAAACAGCTCCTCCCGTTACAGAAAAGCTCACGCATTGCGCCGCCAATGTCAAAAGGAGCATATTCCCCATCATAAACGATGAATGCCATTTTCCGTCCGATGGAATCTT
This sequence comes from Paenibacillus sp. MCAF9, assembly GCF_052114265.1. Classification (NCBI taxonomy): domain Bacteria; kingdom Bacillati; phylum Bacillota; class Bacilli; order Caryophanales; family Paenibacillaceae; genus Paenibacillus; species Paenibacillus sp. MCAF9. The sequence goes on along the minus strand of NZ_JBFREL010000021.1, from coordinate 74,210 downwards.
TTTTCTTAAAGCAAAACGGGCCAAAACAACGGTACCCGCTTGAAGCATTAGATAGATTCCTGCATTGCCGTTTTTTAATTCCGAAGCGTATAAAGGAATAAAGGTGGTAACGGCTCCAAATACCATTGAAGCTACTAACATCAACATGCTGCACTTAAACAAAAATGGATTAGTTACTAACTGACCGAAGGATTTAAACATACTTTCTGACTGCCCTGTCTGATTTGCAGCAGTCTGATCGCTTCCTTGATCCATTTTGGTGCCATAGCCGAACACCCCCGTAAAGATCGCAATCGCAATCATGACCATCGTAAAATAACTCATATCCCCCGTTTGCCAAATGCCCAAAGCCAGAACAGGGCCAAGGATACCCGGCATATACGTAAATAAAGAATAAAGTGAAATGCCTTGGGAGCGATCCTTCTCTGGCAGTGAATCAATGATGCCGATCTGCAATGCCATTGAGAAAAAAGCAGTTGAAACTCCTTGTAAAATACGGGCAATTAAATAACCCTCTAAACCCGTAATCGTATAGAGGATTAGAGCAAAACCATTGACGATAAGAATAATGCGCAGCACTTTTATCGGTCCGTGCATTTGAATAATTCGGCCTGCCCACGGTCGAAAAAACATGGTAGTGAACAAATACGCCCCCATGATTAAACCGATCGTTGTGTTGCTGGCTCCGAGTGACTCTCCACGCAAAGGTATAATGACATTTAATATGGAATTGCCGCTGAAATAAAGAAGAGCCAGCATATACAATCGTATAAAAGGCCAAGATAATGCTCCACTCACAACTTCCCTTCCTCCTAACTTCTGCATGCAAATATCCTATTCTCCAAAACTCATTCAGCTAAAAAGTGATAAGCATCTGCAGCAATTTTTTCGCATATTCCGACTTGACGTCTTTTAATTGTTCGATTCTCACTATTTCTTCAATTTGACCATCTCTAAAAATAAGGACTCTATCGCAAATGTAGGCTGCAGCCTGTATATCATGTGTGATAAATACATAACTCATGTTGTACATTTTTTTTAAATCTTTTAATAAATCAAGCACTTGGGTTTGAACAGATACGTCTAATGAGCTGATTGCTTCATCTAACACAATGCATTTTGGTTCTGTGGAGATGGCTCTTGCAATACATACCCTCTGTACCTCTCCGCCCGATAGTTCATGTGGATATTTATTTCTATAGGATGGATGTAATCCAACTTGATTTAACAGCGTATCAACCATACTATGTTTTTTTTTATACCTTTTTATTGGCTCCATAATGGCTTCTTCGACCGTAAAAAAAGGGTTAATGGACGACTTATAGTCTTGAAATACCGCGCTAATTTTGCCCAAGCGCACTTTTCTATCCCCTACACTCTTGCCATCAAATAAAACACTGCCTCGGTCAGGCTTTTCAATGCCTAATAACAAACGCCCTAAGGTTGATTTTCCGCTGCCGCTCTCTCCAATAATACCGAGACATTCACCCGCTCCACATTCAAAACTAATATCATTCAACACTTTTTGTTTCTTTTTCGAAAAAAATCCGCCTTTTTCATACGATTTATCCACATGATCAATTTTCAGCATGGATCAACCCTCCCCCATGATCAGCTTAAAGTGATTACTCAACGCCATTCTAGTAGACAACAAATATTTTGTATATTCATGCACTGGTTCTGAAAAAACAGCTCGGATGCTCCCTTGTTCGACAATCTCTCCATCCTTCATAACCAAAACGTCATCAGCCATTTTTTTTACAACGCCGAGGTCATGAGAAATAAAGATCATCGAGCAGCCCATTCGCTCACGCAATTGCATAAATTGTTCAATCACTTCAAATTGTGAAATGGTATCCAGACCCGTTGTTGGCTCGTCTGCGATAATAATGTCGGGCTCCAGTACTATTGCGAGCACAATCATAACTCGCTGCAGCATGCCACCCGATAGCTGATGCGGATACTTATTCATCATTTCGATCGGATTGTTCAACATCACGCTTGCCATAGCTTTGTTCATTTTTTCTACAATTTCGTTCGTACTCCAGCCGAAATGTTCATAAAGGGTTTCCTTCAAATGAATGCCGATTACACATGAAGGGTCAAATGCACTCATCCCGTTTTGCATAATCATACATAGCTGCTTTCCCCTTTTTTTCCTCATTTCATGTTCAGAAAGATGATTTAGATGTTCACCTTTAAATACGATTTCGCCGGATTGGCGCAGCCAGGCTTTATTCAACCCCATAATCGACCTGCTGGTGACAGACTTGCCGCTCCCGCTTTCCCCTACTATAGCAAGGCAGCTGCCTTGCTTTAACTCGAATGAGCTGTTATGAATGATCACATGATCCGTTTTCATATCCCATACTTTTAAGTTTTTCACCGCTAATACATTCATGGCTTTAATCTGCCACCTCTTTTTCGCAAAATCTTTTTTTGGTCACGATTCGTTTCTCTTGAAGCATAGAATTAGAGCTCATTAACTGAGGATCGAGTGCAATCTGAAGGGCATCCGACAAGAAATTAAATGCCGAAACGATAATAATAATAGCTATGCCTGGGGCTAACATGAGCTCAGGTCTTGTAAACATAACTTCCCGCGCTTCATTCAGCATCATTCCCCATTCCGCGTCGGGCGCCTGAATGCCTAATCCTAGAAACGAAAACCCTGATATTTGCAAAATCATCGAACCGATCGCGCTGCTAGAGATGACTGTTATGTCCGCAAATGTAACCGGAATCATGTGCTTATAAATAATTTTTACATTGCTGATGCCAGATGCTTTAGAAAATTTGACATAATTAAGTTCGGAATACTGCATCACAGACGTTCTGATTACCCGAGCAAACCATGCCCATTTCATAACAACAAACGCTATCAAAATGTTTTCAAGACCTACGCCTAGAATGCCGACTAACGCCAGTGTCATAACATATAGCGGGAAAGAAAGCATGATATCGCAAATTCTCATAATAAAGGCATCTACTTTTCCTCTAAAGTAACCCGCGATAAAGCCTAATAGAGCGCCTATCCCTATCGATATCGCTAATGCAGCCAATACCCATAAGACACTGGGACGAATGCCATAAATTAATCGGGATAGAATACATCTCCCCAAGTGATCGTTCCCGAGCAGGTATTCCCAGGACGAAGATGCATATCTTACGCTCATCTTGACTTCGTTAGGATCATGCGGGGCAAAAAAAGAGGGGAATAATCCGACAATAAGCGTTGCAGCAATAACGATTAAGGATATGCTGCCTATTTTATCTTCGCTTATGTTTTTTAATCGTTTCATCTAGATCTCCTTCCTCATTTTAGGATTCAAAGCGGCATTTACGATGTCCGAAACGGTATTAAATAATACAAATGCGACTGCCACTATCAGAACATAGGCTTGGATCACAGGGAAATCTCTGCTTAGAATCGATCTTATACTTAAACTGCCTAACCCTGGCCACGCAAAAACATTTTCAACAACGACGGTGCCTCCTAAAATAATCGGGATAGCCATACCGAATATCGTAATAGCAACCTGCAAGGAATTTCTTAATATATGCATCGTAATTTTCTTCTCAGACAAGCCAGATGCCCTGCCATATAGAACATAATCTTCATTTAGATTGCTTATCATCGAGCTTCTGACGTTTCGAAAATAAATCCCTGCATAACTTATCGCAATCATAGTTACCGGCAAAATATAGCTTTTATACGAATCCATTCCGCTCGTAGGCAGCAAATCCAATTTAACGGATATATACCAAATTAAAATAGCTGCAAGCCAGTATGACGGCATGGATGTTAGTAAAAATGAGATGCCCCTTACTGATTTGTCTATCATTTTCCCTTCATTTATTGCACTAAGCACCCCCAATAGGATGGACAAAACAATAACAACGATAGATGAAACCAGCGTTAGCTTTAACGTATTCAGAAAAGCTGGTCCAACTAATGACCAAATCGGTTTTCCTGTAACGTACGAATCTCCAAAGTCTAGATGCAAGCAGGCAGCGACCCAATGTAAATAACGAATGATAAATGGCTGGTTCAAGCCAAGCTCTTCGTTCGTTTGAGCAATTAAAGCATCTGTTATATTGGGTATGCCTTGCGCTTGCAATATCAATTCAGCCGGATCTTGCGGTGAGAGATTAATCAATACAAACGTTATAAACGAAATAATTAATAGAAGAGGGATTGCTAACAATAGCCTTCTGATGATGTACCTTGCCATAAAAAATCTCCTTTCCAAAGAAAATATCAAATGACTCTATCCTTCTTTGCTCAAAATAAAAAGGGAGAAATCCCCCTTTTCATTTTTGAGTTCTATTCAAAGCTCATTCGCTCGAATGGCAGCTCAAATTGTGTTTGTTTAAACGTGATGTTCTTTAAGTCTTTTGGCGCCACAATCGTGACACTGCCATTCGAGATTGGAATAAAGACAGCTTCATCATGAACGATAGTCATAATCTCAGCGTATAATGATTCCCGTGCAGCCTCATCCGTGGATACCATGACCTCATCAATTTTCTTGTAAAGCTCACTTGCTTCCGCAATTCCGCTTGTTGTATGCAAATAAGCATTCTCAGAAGTAAAAGCAGAGATAGTGCTTTGCGGATCATAAGCGAGTCCCCATGTTTGATTGAATAATAAATCATAATCTCCAGTTGATCTTCTTTTGGCAATTGAGGTTGATTCCTCACCGATAATCTCCAATTGAATACCTATCTCCTTCAAAGAGCTTTGAATAAATTCAGCCTGCGTTTTTTGGGAAGAAGAATTACTGTCATAATATAATTGGATTGCTAATGTTTTGTTTTCCTTTACTCTAGCTGCAGCGCCTTTCTCCAGTTTCCATCCTGCACCTTCCAATAGTTGCTTCGCTGCTTCCAAATCATAGTCTCGTTTCTTCAAATCGACATTCGCATAATTGACGTTAGCTGAAAATAGGGAATGGGCTGCTGATTCAGTTCCGTTAAAAATATCCTTACTAATCGTATCTCTATCAATAGAGTGCCAGATGGCTTCACGAACAGCTTTTTCACTTACGGGATGATTGGATTTACTGCTGTTGGCCACGATCATTTTTGTGTTCATCGCTTCACTTCTAACAAGCTGATAATTGCCTGTTTTGATTAATTGTTCCATCGCTTCAACATCGATACTGTCTGCACCACGATCGTCAGTGAACACAAAGTTCACTTCACCCTTTTGCAAAGCTAGGAATGTCGTCTCCCCCGCTGGGAGAACTTTAGAAGTAATTTTTTTAATGTTAGGTGCGCCGCCCCAGTATGCGTCATTTGCTTCAAACGAAGCATACTCATCGGTTTTATGTTCCGTAAGCTTATATGGCCCTGTGCCGTTGTAGCCGTTTACGCCATTTTTCGTTTCTCCATCCATAAAGTTTTTAGGGGAGATGAATACGTACGGCCTAGTCATGGATAATTCAACTAAGGTTGGATAATAGGATTCAGACAGTGTGAGTTCAACTGTATATTCATCAAACGCTTTAACGCTTACTATTTTTGTCGACAGCTTGATCCAAGTATGCTTTTCTTTATTATGTTGTACCGCTTCAATATTTTGCTTTACAGCCTCTGCATTAAAAGGTTCACCATCATGGAACTTCACATCTTTCCTCAAATGAAAGGTATATAATTTTCCATCCTCAGAAATTTCCCATGATTCAGCCAGTAAAGGCATGATTCCCTCCTTTGTGTTTTCGACTAAAGATTCATACAACAATCCTTGTGCTGGCATTGAACCTGCATACAGATGCGGATTCATATCATTAATATCTTTCGCCGATGCATATACAAGTTCTGATTTCTTTTCCTTATTTGTTGAATCCGATTTCGCATCTTTGGCGCCGCTGCAGCCTGCCAGCACAATTGAAAGCATCAGCATGGCTAATACAACAACAAGATAATTTCCTTTTTTCACAATATTGCCTCCTAAAATATATAAGTTCATTATGCTTTCAACATTTACGCTTCTAAATTTTTGCCAATTTCATTGCAGATCCTATTCAAGTCTTCCTCAAAACTTTGAACGGCAAATGCAGCAGATAATCTAACTTCCTTTTGAGATTGAGCAATTTCTTCCAATTTATTCTCATAGGTAAGTATGAATTTATCGATGGTAGGGCAGCTCGAATCTATATATTTTGCAATTCCCTGAATGATTTTCAGACGATAATAATCCTCCTTTGGCATTCTTGGAATATCCAAATCACCTTCCCTATTGATGAACATCTTTCTAATAGGGACTGCAGAAAAGTCGAAATATTTTCCATCCTTATCTGGTTCAGAAAAAGGATCGATCAATAGCGAGGCATAACGGATATACAACAAATACTCTTGATGAATAGTTTCGAATGTGGGGAAATTATCTATATCATGACGTGATAAACTTTCGAGTCGTACCGGATAATTGTCATCCGTCATAAATTTAAGTAAATTAATACCTTTTATATGTAACTTACTGATAATATTCATAATTTCTTTCCAATGGGCCAACATCTCACGAATGAGTAATGGTGTAATTGGCCCTTCAGGATAAATTTTATAAACATACTTTATGGTTTCTCGATCCCCAAAAATCGTGCTTAATGAAACGTCATTCATAAAGAGCGGCGGATGAACATATAACGAAATATTTCTAGTTTCTGCTTCAATCGGTGATTCCATGATGTCTATCGCAATACCTAATTGTTTATATGCTCGACAGAGTTCATCGACATTAGGGGATGGGTAATTTGTGGAGCCTATAAAAACTTTTTTCTTAACCGCTGTCGTTAGAACATGATTTGTGGGTATACCGTCCATCCATCTTGTGTCACCAAAGTAGGTGGAAAAACTAATAATTTCCGTACACGGATTATAATCATTCATATAATGGCGAATTAAGCTATTCGAGCCTAACGTCGGTGAAATTAATAACATACACTTTACTTTCCTTAAAAGCTTAGGATCGATTTGTTTCAACACTTCGATATAGGCATCCGTTGTGACCGCAAATATAAGGGTATCCCATTCACCTGTGATCGTTCCGTACCCTTTAAAAACGTGATCAACAAAACATTCGCCCTCCATAGAACGATGTTTTTCGTTCTGAATGCTTACTCGTATAAGCTGATTGCTCTGTTCAAGCGCTTCAAAAAATGACTCAGAACGAACGGATTCTCTTCCCACAATAGCTAAATGGCAATCCCAATATTTTTTTAGATTCACAGCGAGTTGAATCGAAGCTGGTCCCGTGCCTAACAGCAAAACACGTTCGAAATCACTCATAAAGGCCTTCCTTCCCTTGAACAAGCACATTATGCTTTTTTGTACAATGCAATATCAAACAAATGATCTGGACGTGTTACCTGTTCAACCAACTTCCACTTTTGAGCATTCACCTCTTTCAACGGGAAATTGAATAATGATTTTAATTGTTCTCCATATCTCACTGCCACAACGACATGCTCATTGGTCAATGAATATAGTTGATCCAATATGTCATATTTATTTTCAACGGTTGAGCTAAATATGATATGAGTCGCCTCTGTCGTAAATTCAAGCTTTTCCACCAGTCTTTTCTCTAATCGAATTTTCAAGCCACTGCCAAGTTTCTCCACAACGCTCCGTCCCAGCTCAATAGCTTCATCATCAATATCTAAGCCAACGACTTCCGCTCTAGTGCGCTTCGCAATCAAAATGGGCGTCATCGGAAATGCACCTGAGCCTATTAATAACACTTTTGAATCCGAGGATAGTTGGAAGCTCCCAAATTCTTCTTCGATGCACGATTCTATGTTTTTGAAATAATCGGTTATCTCAGCATTTCCTTCATGAAGCTTTAATGCACGATATTTCTCCATAATCGCAACGCAAAATGCCGATTTTCTTCTCAAATCCACCACAAGTTGAAGAATATCATTGGAATCATAATGTCCAAGTAGATCCCAAGCTTCATGGTTACTTCTGTTTGTTACGAATTTCGAATATTCATCTATTAAATTTTCCAACTCAGAGCTATTGTTAACCGTATGATCATATCGAACTGCTAAACGATCGAATTTATCTGAAAATTCAATTAATTTATTTTGAAAACTCTCCACCTTATTCATTGTTTTCCCCCTGCTATAAAGAATCACTACACTTCTATAAAAGCTTTGCCTTGCGCAACAATTCCAACAGATCCTTCAATTTTAAGACTAGCAAGTACTTCTTTATAGCAATCCGCCATTACTTTAATCGTGCCACCGGGTTGTTTTATTTGTGCAACAACTCCCTTCTTATTTTTCCATGCTAGATAAGCACCCAATGAAGCAGTACCTGAACCGCATCCCCTTTCCCAGATCATACTGTCTAGATGCGGAACATAAATCAGCGGAGCTAATTCAGCAGATTTTGATTTATACAATAAAATGCCAACCAAGCCAGCTTCTAAAGTTGATGCAAATAATTTAGCTAATTCTTGCGCTTTTTCTCGATTCCATTTATCAAATTGCTCAACCTCTATCACAATATGAGTAAACTCGTGGTAACTCACTAGAATAACATCGATATCGCAACCGTCATGTTTAATCGTTCTCTTTTCTATCTTGTTAGGAACTGGCATAGCAACTTGACATAAATATTCATCTGCCATTTTTCTTACCTGGCAAATGATTAATTTATCTGTTCCTGATACCTCTAATCGCATTTCCGCCAAGGCATCCTGATCCAACCCTTTTTCTGACGCAATAAAAGCTGCCAATGACATGCACGCATTACCGCAAAACTCACCTCCAGCCATGATTAAATGTGCATCCGCTTCTTTTTTATTCGATTTTTCGATAAAACCTACTTGCTCTGCATTCACGTTGTCATAGGACATCATTTTTGTTGCAATATGCTTATACTCATCAACAGGATGATTCGATTTAACTAAAATCGTCATATTTTGTGTTGGATTAAATTTAATAAAATCTATTTCCTGTTTCATCACAACTACCCTCAACCCTCCGATTTTTTATTGGTATTCCTTTAATGTGTAGAGTTTCCCAAGCTATAAAGTGTAATGATTACGATATAACATTGTTTAAATGTAATGATTACGATTATCACTCACAGGATTGATTATAGCATGATGTTGAACCGTGTCAATATTGATTTTGGTTTTTTTTGGATTTTCAATACTATTTGACGCTACTAAACAGCGGTTGCACGAAATTTAATGTTTTTCAAAAAGAAAAGCCACCTAAAAAGGCGGCTTACAATCCAAAAGAGTGCAAAAGAATATTTTCCATTCCCCACTCCCAGCTTTAAATCCAACAACAATGGAACAATTCCCACCCATTAACCTTTTTCTTCTGTCCTCGATAGGATGAAAGTGTTCTGATTAACGGGAGCTCTCCCTTGTACATGCTCTTAAAACTCTCTACTGACTTACTATTGTAAATTGTTTTTTATCCAGCTAAGCAGTAACGTTGGTTATTGTGAAGCTTTTCGTCGTACAAAAATTTGTACCAAAATTTTCTTAAAGTTAGTTTTTAACACAGTTTGTTACGTAGCAATATCATGTTGAATGGCTTTACTGCAATCTAAGAAGTCTAACCGCTCTACTTTATACAAATCATAGATCTGTTGCGAATTATTTATCGATTTATATATTTGATGGTTTATATCATTTGCTAATTTGGTGTACGGTAGTTTCTCTATCGCCTTCCTCGATCGAATATTTTGTTTACGGACTTTCAAAAATACCGTTTCGATACTATGTTCAAGGAATAGTTCAGTAAAAAAGGATTCCTTCGCTCGTTGGTTATAACCTTTTCCAAAATAAGGAGCTCCAATCCATGTGGCTAAGAAGCCGCTTTTATTAACAATATCATATAGATCAATAGTACCAATGGGATGTCCATTCTCATTTATAATTGTTCTAGATATACATGTCTCCTGTTCTTCTTCAACAATCAACTGTTTGGTTATGAATAAGTATTGTTCATAAAATTGACAATTATAACGAACGTAAGGAAAAACCGCAGGATCCATCATTAAGTCATAAAGTGAATGGCATTCCTGCAAATCACGTTTTTTTAACATCAAATCTACCACCTAGTCCTTTTATTTCGCTATTTCTAACCATTAAAGTATATAAAAGAACTTCGATGCTTTAATTAAATCTATATGGTCTTTGAGTAAATTCATCGTAGAATTTACTTACGCTTTATCTGCGGCAGAGAATGATGTGAGCTGATCTTATCAGCTTGTCCAAAATCCCTCATTTATAGCGTATCCTTTAGCAGATAGGTCACTAAATGAGCAATAAAAATAGCCACCTGGAAGGGCATGTCATTAAGTTAAGCTTTGAGACAAGATCAGAAATCAAAACGAAATCCGAAGCGGCAGAACGTTTTTGCGAATCAGTGCTTCAACCTCGGGCGTGGGTTCATCATCCCTTGAGAGCAGGAAATGTCTTCAATCTACTTCAAGATAGGGAGGAATGGATTTATTCAACACTAGGTAACCCCCAACAAAAAAAAAGAAACCTATAAAGGCGATGATGCCAATTTAGGTTTGTTTTAATAAAATCCTTATGATGGTTCTTCAAAATCCCAATATAGTTCTGCCTAAAATCAGGAGTAACGGATCAAACCTCCATTCACGTGAATCACTTGACCAGTGACGTACATGGATTCATTTGATGCGAGGTACACAAAGGCTGGTGCTATCTCGAAAGGTTGTGCTGCACGTCCGAAAGGGCTGTTAGTGCCTAAAGTAGATACATGTTCCTTGGAGTAGGTACTAACATTGAGCGGAGTCCAAGACGGACCTGGAGCGACCGCATTTACCCGGATACATTTCTCAGCCAAAGATAGTGCCATACTGCGAGTAAAACTTACTATTGCACCTTTAGTTGCCGAGTAATCAATGACATCCTTGTCTCCTTCGTAAGCGACCCTTGAAGTTGTATTGATGATGGCGCTGCCTTTATCCAAATAAGGCAGCGCTGCTTTAGTCAAATAAAACAAGGGGAATATATTGGTTCGAAAAGTGTTTTCGAGTTGTTCATCGGAAATGTCCATTAAACTGCTTGTAAAAGGTTGAACGGCTGCATTATTGATTAAGATGTCTAGTCTATTATAGTGACTGAGCGTTTCAGCTATTATATTTGGCGAACTGGCTGGATCGCGAAGATCTCTGGGCAGCAGCAGACAGCGAGTGCCAAATTGCTCAACATACTTTTTGGTTTCTTCCGCATCAATATGTTCATTTAAATAAACAATAGCTAGGTCAGCACCTTCTTTGGCGTAAGCGGCGGCAATTGCACGCCCAAATCCGCTATCGCCTCCTGTTATAATCGCAACCTTCCCTTTCAGCTTGCAGCTGCCTACATATCCAGGATAATCAAAAATAGGACGAGGTACCATGAGATACTCCAGACCAGGGACATGATCCTGATGCTGTGGTGGAAATGCTATAGGCTCCTGTACTAACTTGGTTCGATAACCAAGAAAGGGGTACACTGGATAGGAGAATTGCATGGTTTACCTCCTCTGAATATTTGTTTTTGTTTGTGCTAGTTTTTTTAAAAAATACCGCTAGTAAATGAAAATGTTATACTAACTTTTCTTTGAAAGATCCGAGCCACATCTAAACCTATTCTTAATGTAGTATGTTTATTATCAATTCTTTTCAAAATAAGTGCTTTCTTTCGATAACCTCTTATCTCCTCCATCCATTTTCGCAACTACAGACATTCTAATGGATTTCACAACAATGAAAGACAATACAACCGCTACAATAGTAATAATGGCAAAAAAGAAAAGAACCTGTGACACTTGTAATCCTCCTTTATTTAAACTACGGAGAATAGTATAATTTGGCATAAACTAACCTTATTAATTCAAGCACCTTCTAATTAAAAATGACATCATAATTAATACGACTATTGAAATGATCAATGTTTTACGGTTAGTCATTGAAATGCGTATATCGCTGGAAGAAATACTTGCCCTCTCGGCACCTCGGTGCTCATCCGATTAATAGCATATCGATCTGCCAAAAGCTCTGTCCATATTGCATTATTGCGAATTACCGCAATAAGCGCAATCCATTCAATATAACTAAAATAGTACTTCCTTCATGTCCAACAACACCCAAAGGAAGGGGGACTCCCATTATAAAATTGGAAAGAATCAGTGATGTAATCACTAATACTGCAAAAACCAAGTTTTGTTTAACAATCAGCTTCATTCGCCTTCCAAGCACAATGGCTTCTTTAATTTTTTCTAAATCATCATTCATAAGAACCAAATCAGCTGTTTCTAGTGCAACATCACTTCCTGCTACACCCATTGCAATGCCAACAGATGCTGTCGCTAATGCGGGGGCATCATTCACTCCGTCCCCAACCATAGCCACATGGCTATATTCCTCTTTCAAGCGCTTTATCATATCTAACTTATCAGTTGGTAAAAGTTCAGCGTATACAAGATCAATACCTGCCTCACAAGCAATAGCTTCTGCAGTTCTTTTTTGATCGCCGGTTAGCATAGCAACCTGAATGCCAAGCCTCCTTAATTGAAAAATCGTATTTTTAACTTGTGGTCGAATACGGTCCTGCAAGGCAATTATTCCTGCAATTCCTACTGTATTTGCCACTAATATAACCGTTTTGCCTTGCTGCTCTAGTTGATAAATTTGTGATTTAATTGGATCACTACACAAATCGTCATCAAACATCCCTGGCTTCCCAATCCTCCAAAAATCCTCATACATCTTGGCCTGTACTCCCCAACCTGTTAAAGCTTGAAAATCAGTCGGACGTATTAGCGTTACTGACATTTCACTTGCTTTTTGAACAATGGCTTTTGCAATAGGATGAGTAGTTAAAGATTCAATAGAAGCTGAAACTTGAAGCAACTGCGATTCACTAAATTGCTGGAATGGAAAAATGTCAGTCACTAACGGTTTCCCATAGGTCAAAGTACCCGTTTTATCAAAAGCAATCAATTTTATTCCGGATAAATTTTCCAAATGCAAGCCACCTTTCAATAACAATCCTTTCCTAGCGCAATTTGATATTGCCGAAAGCATAGCTGGCATAATCGAAGCAACCAATGCACATGGAGAGGCTACAACAAGAAACACCATTGCACGATAGAAGGTTGTACTCCAATCCCAACCCATTAACCAATAAGGAACTGCGATAAGGATTGCTGTTGAAATGATAATAAACCTAGCATATATTCGCTCAAATTTTTCAATAAATCGTTGAGATTTTGGCATTTCATTTTGAGCCTCTTGGACCAAACGTATAATTTTGGAAAACAATGTTGATTCACTTGATTTAGAGACTTCAACAAACAATGCTCCTTCCCCATTTAACGTACCAGCAAATACTTCATCGCCAACTGCTTTATCAACTGGCATGCTCTCTCCTGTAATGGAGGCTTGATTTACTACAGATTTCCCCTCTTTCACAATACCATCAGCAGGAATTCGTTCTCCTGTTTTGACTACAACCATATCACCGACAGTTAATTCTTCAATTGGCACTTGTTTTTCCTTACCCAAATGAAATAATACAGCAGTTTCCGGTTTCAATTCCTTTAAAGCAGATATATCTCTTGAACTTCTTGCCATTGTAAGTGTCTCTAAAGCACCACTTAATGAGAAGATAAAAATTAATACAGCACCTTCTGCCCAATAACCAATACATGCTGCACCAATCGCAGCCACGATCATTAACAGATTCACATCTAGATCTTTTTTATGAACAAGTGTTAAATATCCCTCTTTGGCTTTTACATACCCACCAACAATATAAGCAAGTAAATAAAGACAAATTGAAATACCTATTGAAAAGTACCCTATAATCCATGCTAATCCAATTAATACGCCACTCACGATTACCGCTGACATTTCACCGTAACGATCGATCCAATGACTAAGCTTCTTTTGTTTAACAGTTTGGTTTCTATTTTCTGTACGTTGAACAGCTTCAATAATTTCAGACATGTAAAACACTCCTTTTCATTGAGAATGATCATTATTTTTACTACCCTTAAAACAGTTCATGCTGCCCCTGGACTCAGGGACAGCATGTTTTGAGAATCATTATTAATGTTGTATTGATGCATAAATTTTGCATCAGGTAAAAACTTTGTTTAGAATCATTATAATTAACACGGATAGAGAAGTAAACTAATTTTTTCGTTCGTTAAATTTTTAGTCAATCATGCAACACTTTTAGAGGAGGGTAATAACATAGTTCATGTAGGCTGCACTTTTAGTGTGCTCCTTTTGCATCTACAAAGGATTATATGCCCAAGCTTAGTTTTCGACGAAGCTGAATAAAATAAGAAGCACATAAAAAAACTTGCAATTAGTTGCCTTGAGGAATAATATTTGGTTATTACAAAAAGAGTTTACCTAGGGAAACATTTAAGCATTGTGAGGGAGTGATGTTACAATGAGTGATCAAGTTAAGCAAGTAGAGGCAGATATGGGATGGCTACGACACAGCTCTAATGTAAGCTTGGAGGAAGTTAACAATTCCATTAGCATTCCAAGTAAAGCAAGATTTTGGCGGAAATTTTTCGCTTTTGCTGGACCGGGATCTTTAGTGGCTGTAGGTTATGTTGACCCTGGAAACTGGGCGACTTCGATTGCTGGAGGAGCACGTTTTGGCTATACCTTATTATCCATTATTTTAATTTCAAATTTAATAGCGATGTTGCTTCAGTCATTGGCTGCAAAATTAGGAGTTGTGACGGGCAGGGATCTAGCCCAGGCAACTAGAGATGCAGTTGGTCTAAAAACCTCCTTTATTCTTTGGATTTTATCAGAGGTTGCAATTATTGCATGTGATTTAGCGGAGGTCATTGGATCGGCCATTGCTCTTAATTTACTATTCGGAATCCCTTTATTACTCGGTATCTTAATTACAACACTGGATGTGCTGCTTTTGTTGCTTTTACAGAAGAAAGGGTTTCGTATTATTGAATCCATCATCCTCGTATTAATGGCGACGATATTCGTTGTATTCGTATTTGAAGTGATTGTTTCAAAACCAGAAGTAACAGCGTTATTAGGCGGTTATGTACCGAGGTTTGAAATAGTTACAAATCCAGAGATGTTGTTTATCTCTTTAGGAATTTTAGGAGCAACAGTTATGCCGCATAATCTTTATTTGCATTCATCCATCGTGCAAACTAGACAATTCAAGCGAAATACAGAAGGACGAAAAGAAGCCTTGAAGTTTTCTATATGGGATTCGAACATTTCATTATTTATTGCCTTCCTAATAAACTCCGCCATTCTGATTCTAGGTGCAGCTGCTTTCCACGGAACCGGTTTGAATGTTACTGAAATTGAAGGAGCCTATGCGCTATTAAGTCCAACTGTAGGTATAGGCATTGCAAGCACTTTATTTGCGGTTGCTCTGCTTGCATCTGGTCAAAATTCAACAATCACGGGAACATTAGCAGGTCAAATTGTAATGGAGGGTTTTATAAACTTAAGAATTTCCCCTTGGCTCCGTCGTATGATTACTCGATTAATAGCAGTCGTACCCGCGTTTGTTGTTACATGGATTGCTGGTTCAAAGGGAACTGGTAATTTACTCTTGTGGAGCCAAGTAGTACTCAGTTTACAATTGCCTTTTGCAGTTATTCCACTCGTATTATTTACTAGCGATAAAAGGAAGATGGGTGAGTTTGCAAACCGAAACTGGGTTAAAGTATTAGCTTGGCTTTCTACTGTGATCATTCTAACGTTAAATATTTTCCTAGTCGCTTACATTGTAATAACCGGTCATGATTTAGGTTAACTTCTGTAACATTATCTTCCGACAGAGGATTCCACTGCCTGCATTTCCGTTCGAGCAAGTGCCCGTGAAAAAGAAAGAACGCGCCCACAACGCTGTGGGCGCTCTCGTTTGATTCTGGCTTTCATCAAAGCGTGTTCAACCATGAACACCTCGTTTAACACCTGTATTTCAAACCCGTTTGGACCCGCTTAGCTGTAACTCTGTGTATCGGTGCAGATCACCGGACAGCATTCTCATTTATTTTTATGACAAGTTCCGCGACCTATTCACTAGTTTCTAGCTATCCCAAAAACTTATGTTTTTACATCCTTTTTATCCTATCCATGCGAATCAGATCCTCATGATCCACGCCAATAATGTCGATTGCATTGACGTTATGTACACGATACGATGTCAACCAGGTATGGCAGGAGTAGTCATACTTTCAAGAAACAAGGTCGAATTAATGACTAGAGTTTCTTCAGGCCAAGTTCGCGCCATAATCCGCCACCCTTGCTTTTTCAACTGCGATTCATCAACCGCTTCGTACATGATTCGCTTCATTCCCTCAGCTGTTCGAACAGCTACTAGAGAATCTGGGGATGTACGTTTAATTTGATTCAGCACCCCAATCTTATCTCTAACGAGACTAGCCACGAATACTCTAGTATAAGAGCTATAATCAAAATCTGATCCATTCTCCAATACAACAGTCACTTTATTCCCTAATCCCATACGCTCGAGCAAAAAGCAAGATGCATCATAGGCCACAGGATCAATTTCCAGGCAGAGAACCTCAACATCCCCGATTAGATGCAAAATAATAGGACTTAGCGGCATCGGGCCACTTCCAACAAAGACAATCCCCGACTTCTCTTTCTGACCATCCGCTCGAGTAATCCGGCGAAGAGTGGACAGCTCCTCACTAACTAATGCCATATAAATGTTCCAGTAAGGCAGCCTTCGAATGTTATCCAAGACGGTATCCTCTGATTTGCTAATGTGAAGAGAATCGCCTAACTCTACTAAAAATTCGGCTTCTGACAACTTATCCTGCAAATTTCGTTGGTTCATTCGAATATATTCGTTGCTAAGAACGGCCTGTACCTCCTCCGGTAAGTAGTGGGAACGTAATTGAAGTGAAAGGCGTCTAATCATATTCGTAACTAATTGATTAGCAGGAGACAGATCAACTTCTTTTTGAAGAAGTTCATTTACTTCACGGATAAAAGCGATAAAGCCATCAACCATTTGTATCCTTGTTGTGTTGCCTGTAAGTAAAATAGAACCAGATGAATAAACATCCATTTACCCATTTCCTCCTTCATTCTCGATCCAATTTCTTACTACAAAATATATTCATATGGTCAAGGTTGTATACGAATATAGGAACGTGGATGGAACAAAGTAAGGGGACGCGAATGTTCGCGTCCCCTACTCACTCAATGTGTGTATGCGGATGGAGACAAACCAAATTTCTTTTAAATAATCTGCTGAAATATAAAGAATTTGTATAACCTACGCTAACGGCAATATCGTGGATGGAGTAATTGCCTGCTTTGAGTAGGTCACTGGCTCTTTCCATACGATAATTAATAACATAGTCAATCGGACGGAATCCGGTATATTTGTGAAAAAAGTCATTCTCTCGATTCATGCAACCAATTAGAACTTGATGTAAGATGCTTAAGAATAATTCCTTGACACGAAGTTTTTCAATCCCTCCAGATGCATGAACATTCTGATGAAGCATGATTAGTAATTCTATCGCTCTTGGATTTGCTCAATCAGAATCGATTACATCAATAGAGCGGCGTAAGAGGTTTCCCTATTTCAAGCAGAACCTCTCGCTGGAATAAAAACCGCCTGAAGGCTGTGACAGCCGGTTCAGACGGTTTGGTTTGGAGAACACGCTTTTCACAGATTACTACCTAAATAATTCCATATTCTCTTGCAGAAACCCGTCCAGCGTTCGGGGCTGTCTGCCGAGTAAACGCATGACATCGTCCGTTGGCCTTTCCGGCACCAACGTAGACATCGTCTGAATTTCTACAACGTGGTTTGCGAGCCAAGGGGGCATGCACCCTTGCTCAGTCAGATTGCGAAGCATCACTTGAGGCTCCACGTTTATGTAGCGAATCGTCTTGCCTAGCAAAGCGGATAGCTTATCCGCGATCTGCGGATAGCTGTAGATCTCCGATCCGGTAAGCCTATAAATACGACCGGCTGCCTCCTGGTTGGTCAGAACTTCAACTGCAACGTCTGCTATATCCCGGCAATCGATGAAATTGCAAGGCGCATCGCCCATGACACCGAAGAAAGCACCTTGAGCTGTAATCGTCGGAACATGGCGCAACAAATTTTGCATGAATGCATAGGGACGCAATACCGTGCGAGTCATACCGGACTCGTCCAAAAACGACTCGATATCGCGATGCCAGCCTGCGACTGCCACGGGCGAGAGCTCCTCGAAGGCTGGACTGGATATTTTGACGATATGCTCGATGCCGGCTTCGGCGGCGAGGCGAATGATCGACATTTCCATCTCGACCTGTTTCGGGCTGTTGGATATGGTCAAGAAGAGCTGCTTCACTCCGGCAAACGCGCGTCGAAGCGATTCGGAATCGGCGGCATCTGCCCCTGCCACCTCGATCGTGGATTTACCTGCATCTCCGAGCCGGTTGCGCAGCATCTCCGGTTCCCTGCTGAGCGCCCGTGCGTTTACCCCAAGATCGGCCAAACGTTTCAAAAGTTCGCTCCCTATCGTGCCTGTTGCTCCAATAATCGCTATCATCTTCTATCTCCTCCGTTTATCGTATCATTTTTTTCCAACGCCTTGCGCCAACGCCATGTTATGATTGTGCTTGCAATCGTGCCGGATAACGGAAAATCGATCCATAAGCGATCAAACCAAATCGAATAGTCGCTCAAACGAACTGAATCCGGCACTTTGTTCGTCACCCATGCGGCGTAAAAGCCGAGCGAAGCGCAGATTATCGCGAACATGACAACGACTAGCAAACGAGGCGGTCCAACAACCCAACGTATGCTTCTCCCCCGTTTGCGCAGCCAGACCCCCAATAGCCATGCAATCAGCGCGGACGTTCCCCCAATTGTGGTTAACGCAGCGATCTGAAGGCTCTTGTCGCCTGTGATCAGTCCCCCGATGCCTGCCATGACGGCGGGCGAAACATAGGCCATCAGTACTTCGCGCCATAGCACAAAACCTTTCAATTCGGAACCTTCCGTTGCAAGGCTATAAGCAGGATCTGTTTTGTGTAAATGCTTCACATTGCTCATGTTGTCACCCCTTTCTTCCATGATTTGCTGCAACTATTTATATCGCCATATAATTAGGCGCCTAACTATATGGCGGTAAATAAGGGCTAGCATGACTAGCCCGTTTTACCCTTTCTTTATGCTACCGTTTTCCTTGGATGCGCCCGGCTCGTCGGACAATGCTGACATGCCTTGCGTCACCCGCCCTAACAAATCGAGAAATACACTGCGCTCCTCGACCGTAAGCAAGCGGACCATCGCTTCCAGTCTCTCGAAGTGCTCTGAAGCCATGTTGCGAAGTTTGCTCGCTCCATTCTCAGTTAAGATGACTGACTTCTGACGGCCATCCGCCGAACTGGTCCGGCGGGATACGTAACCGTCCCGTTCGAGATTGTCAATAAGCCCCGTCACGGTAGCACGCGTTACGCCTAGATGCTCCGCTAATTGCGAGGGCAGTTCTTCGCCCTGGTGATCTTCAAGATCCGCTAATAAACGATACCGACCAGTGGACAAACCGAATCTGGAAAAATGAATTTCCGCGGCATGTTCAAGCTTGGCTCCAGCGGCCATCAGCCTAGACGCGACAAGTACGGCTTGCGCATCGACGTTCAACCCGTAGCGCTCAATCTGACGTTTCGTTTGGACAAGTGAAGGAACAGCTTGACTATCCATCATTACATTTTTATCGTTCGTCATAAATATAGTATGGCACCTAATCATATTTGGGTCAACAATTTTTTTTCGCTGTCATCCCAGCTCCTCTCCCCTTCGTAATTGTCCAGTAACACAAATGGGCGAATGCGCATAGACTAGCGTTGAATATCATGATTCTTTGGCATTGGAGATATGAGAATTGAGCAATACAAAAACAACTAAGGATAAAGCACAGCAATTTCCCATGAAAAAACTTTCACCCGTAAGCATTGTAAGAGAGCTTCCTCCCGTCCGCGGTAATTTAAGGACCTCCTCCTCAAATTCTAAGCCCTCCGATAATCAAATGGGCACAATATCGGCTATCGATGCATGCGTGATGCTTGGTTTTTTCAAGCTACGGGTTGCTCGCGATCAACTTCCGCAAATTTTTTGTTGATATTCTTCAACCCAATGTGGGGCAGCCGCCAACGAGCACTCCGTTCTGGGAAGGATCGACTTTCTCTCAAATCGAGCCTGCCATGGCTTTTCAATTCGGAATTCCAATATTATTAGTTAGAGAGAGGAACTGACGTCAATAATGGCGTTTGGGCTGGGGGAATCACACCTCTCAACATATTTATTGATTGGGATTCCGAGAACCAGTCCGTTAACGATTTCTTTAACAGTGTTCAATGGATAGAGGTCTTTGCAAACTGGGCTGCAGAGGTAAGAGCTAACTATATACTTAGAACGGAACCCTTGTTCAATAATCAACATTAATTAAAAATCCACAGCCTTAATGGCTGTGGATTTTTAAGAATGAAGGTGAACCAAGTGGTTGCAAAACCATAATTCGCCGTAGTGTGGTGATTTCACTAAAACAACATGATTTAATCCGGTCCGTGTTTTGCCCATATGCATTTAATGAGGTAATTTTTCATATAAAACCTGCGGGAGGCACAAATGCTCGTTTCTCCATCTAAGCCAATCTTGGTTTTTGCCCATCATTCGCCAAGGGAGATGTGTAAATCTGCCTCGATTTCGAATAGCTTTTGCAAATATTGTTCATAGAAACATTCTTTAGCCTTTAACAGTTCTTCATTTCCTTGCACAAATTTGTTATCAAAAAAATGCAAATCTCCAAATAGCACCAAACGCATCATTTTATCTCTCCCCTATCTAAATTTGAGTCGATTTCATTATTCGCCAGAAGGTACATCAATTGGCTGATCGATAGGAACCGGAATTCCGAAATTGGGATTACCCTGTTCATCCCATCCGAATTTTTGTGCTCTAGTACTTCGATGCGCACTTCCTGCGCCTGACACTGAAATAGCGTGGTAGATTATCCAATCTTCCTTATCATCAGGTGACTTAACAAAACTATTATGCCCAGGCCCAAACACTTCGTTTTCCAAGCTCTTTTGGAATACTGGACTTTCGGTTTTTATCCAAGATTTTGGGTTCATCAGATCATCCTGTTCAGAGCACGTCAGCAAACCTAGTGAATAGTCATCAGACCAACAAGTGCTAGCCGAGAAAACAAGAAAAATCTTCCCGTTATTTTTCAAAATGACAGGTCCCTCATTAATCGCCATGCCACCTTGCATTTCCCAAGGGTCCGTTGGTGCACTTAGCAGGACGTTTTCTCCTTCTATTGTCCAAGGATTGATCATTTTTGCTATATAAATCGCAGACCCATACTCTGGAAAATGGCCATATCCCGCATATAGAAAAAAAAGACTGCCCATATGTTCAAATACCGTACCGTCCAAGCCTGCATATTCTGTATGAATAAATCCTTTATCCGTCCAGCTTCCTTCAAAAGGGTCATCTTCTTCATTTTCAAGGACGAATATTTTACGAGTGCTGTCCCCGCCCCCATCATTCGCCGTATAATATATATACCATTTTTTGTTAATATAATGAATTTCAGGAGCCCAAAGATTTTTACTTTTGACCCCGGTCTCTTCTGGAATCCAGATTGTCTTTTTGTCACCGTTGGCGATATTCGTAATATTGTCTGATCTCCATAGATCTAGACGCTCTCTTCTTGTAACCATAAAATAATAGGTTCCATCTACGTGTTTATACATCCAAGGATCCGCGCCATGCACTAGTAATGGATTCACAAAAGTTTTGCTCATACGATTCCCCACTCTTCCAAATAATTTGAAGTTCGTTTAGTCAACAGATGAAGATCTATGCTTATAGCAGTAGTCTTGGCCTGTCGATCCATAGACCGCCGTTTCTTTTATTTCCCAACTTCACACTTTTTTGAAAGTAAGCATGGAGTAATGCCTCCTTTTCCTATTTTTTAATACCATGCCTAGATATTTGTGTTCATTATACTTAGGATATTTTAAAAGTTATATATTAAATTTAGTACATAATATATAAGTTATAATAAAGAGTATGAGCTGTTGGTCTAATTGAAGAAATCATCGCAGATTTCGCATTTTCAGTGAATACCTCATTAACCGCTATATATTCCGAGAATGCAAAAAAGACAGCTGATAAGGTTGTTTAAATTAGCATTTCGCTTAATAGGTGTCCTCGGCCGCAATGACAGAAGAGAAGAAATATCTATCCAGAAGGCCCATAGTTTGGGTCTCTTAACACATTGTCCTAGCCTTTTATAAAAGGCTAGTATCATACCAGAATAAACATCCAATCACTAGGTTCTATCAGTACATACTCTACATGGAAATCAATACACAGGGAGGCGAATTAAAAAACACGCATTAACCTAGGTACGATTTTTGTGCTTTTCATTTATTGGTCATCATCGCTTGTGGTTGCAACGTCCACAGTCGCAATTAGAGACACGATGAGAGAAAGCAACGAAATACGTGAAGAAACTATCTGCTTCCTCAACAAAAACAAAGTCAATTAATTGCTTAACCTACATTCGTTAACTCATAAAATATCATTAATAAGCAAGTCCATTCTTTGGGCTCGTTTTCTAATAATTAATGTGAAAGGAGTACTCTAATGAAAAGTAGAAGGAAACTTAAAGTATGGGTCATGACAAATGAATTTCATCCAAATATTGTTGGGGGACTCGGTATTGTCGCAACCAATTTGACTAAAATGCTGAGCAAGCTCGATGTAGAAGTTATGGTGTTATGCTCCAGTGACTCTAAGCAACTTTCGTTTTCGACCCCGAACGGCAGACTGCGAATCGTTAGAATTCCCAAAAACTTACGTTACTATAGTCATTACACTCGAGCATTCAAAGCTAGTACCGTTCTGCGGGCTGCAGTAGCCATGGGCTCCGGCAAACCAGACCTCATTCATGTTCATAGTACAGATTTCGCTGCAGTTGCTTTGGCAGCAAGAAGCTTGTACCGAATTCCTATCATTTATACATGCCATTCAATGGCTTCAAAAGGAATCACTTCATCATCAGGAAAAAACCAAGCCAAACTGTTTCTCACCGCGAAACAGATCGTCGTTCCGAGCAGGTGGCAAGCAAATGAAATCAAGCGGCTGAATCCACGTAAACAAGGCAGTATAACCGTCATTCCTAACGGTGTGAAAGCCAAGTCGAAGCAAACTAAAGGTTCTCCTACCAAATTGCTCTATGTCGGAAGACTCCTTCCTTCGAAAGGCATTAACCCCTTAATCAAAGCTGTTGCTTTGTTATACCACAATCACAAGAATGTTAGTTTAACAATCGTCGGAAGCGGCTCAGTGGCTTATCAAAATAGTCTACATGCCCTTGCAAAGCGATATGGCATTGCTAAACGCATTCATTGGATTAAAAAGAAACCGAACGATGCGGTACAGCGGATGTATGCTACTTATGGGGCCGTTGTTGTTCCGAGCAAAAAAGAGTCGTTCTGCCTTGTCGCGCTCGAAGCGATGGCAAACGGCGTACCACTTGTATCCACATTGTCTGGCGGGCTAAAGGAATTTGTGAACACTCGGAATGCCCAAGTTATTCATTCCGTTGATAGCTCCACTATCGCCGATGCAATTGCAGCGCTGTGGAAAAATCCGGAGAAGAAAAAGCAGCGTCTGACCAACGCCCATTCTACTGCCGCTCGTTATAGATGGCCTTCAATCGCTCGCCGCTACAAATCACTATATATGAAACTGAGGAAGGTGAATTCGCCTTGAGTGAGCAACCGATTTCTAGTATCGCAGAACGATTTGGAATAAAGGCAAGCAGAATAAAGAAAATTCGGAAAGGAGTATATCGGGTTGTAACACCTAGCGGGAAAATATTCAGCTTGAAACGAATGCCAAAGCAGCTGGCGCGTTTACAGTGGACCGACCGAGTACTGCGACGTGTCCAAAATAGCGGACCACTTCTTGCATGGCGCAATCCACAAATGCCAGAAGGACGAAGGCTTTATGTAATCTCACAAAAAGGAGAGCCTTACGTACTTACACCATGGATCTCAGGGAGAGAGCCTTCTCCCCGTTCTTTAAGCGATATGCATGCATGCGGCGTCGCCTTAGCACAATTTCATCTGGCTGGACGTACCGGACTTAAAGGTAAAATCGCTCATAGCAGGATCGGTTCATGGCACTCTACTCTTCGTTATCGGCAACGGAATCTACAAAAAAAGATTACCAAGGCGATTAGAAATGGTTTCAGTCCTCCGATTAACCGCTTTGTACAACAGCACCGCTCGGAAATTTTGCATTATTCGAGCCAAGCGGGAGCGCTGCTGCGAAGCAGCGGATATCGAGCTTATTGCCGTAGTCCGCGCCAAAACGGAGTACTATCACACGGCGATGGAGGGCCCAGCAATTTTATTCTAAATGAAAAAGGAACATATCTTATCGACTTCGAAACGCTGCACGTCGATTTGCGCGCCTACGACCTGTTTCGAGTGATCTATAATTCATGCAAAGATTACAATTGGAATTTCGCGATTGCTAAGGCTATTCTGACAGGTTACCGCAAGGTAGCGAAACTAAGTAAAACCGATTATGAACTTATTCAAGTCTGGTTACGGTTTCCGTACACTACGTACTTGGTGCTATCTCCTTTTGAGAGGTTTCCTTTAACTACAAGCTGGTTGCAATGGGCGCTTGCATCAGAAAGGAAAATCGGCTCGTTCCTGCAAAAACTCGACAATTATGCTGCGAAGCATAGCCAATAAATTTGCGGTAAAACCACTGGTTTGAAAAATAGAGTAGACTCAACAAACGTGATTGCCTCTTTCCCACTCAGGGATTCAACTGCAGAAATATCGGATTCACTTAGATACTTCGTCATCATCAAGTTGGCCATTAAAACAACCACATTACTAATAAGTTTCTTCCCCTTCAGTCTCGCCCTCAATAATAGCAAGGCATCTCTGGCATTAAAATTACACTATCCTGCTTGAGAATCAAAAACGATTGATTTTACCATTTTTGAATTTTAGCACTTTAATTAAAAAAATAAATAATGATATAGCTTATAAACGAAAATAGCGAGTAAACCAATAAGGTCTACTCGCTATTTTTTTCTAATTCATTATGATTCGCTAACTCTACTATATGTTTATGGATAAGTTCATTAACATAAGCTTCTTCCCTCTTATTCATCAAGGTTCCAAGTTTGCTGTTTTCTTGCTTGGCTTTCATCTCTAGTGCTTCCCGCTGTTGACCAGTCAAGAACAATGAAATTTGTCGCTTGCGTTTCTTAATTCCTTATTTTCGTCCAGCACGCATTCGAGCTCCGCATCGATTCTTTTGGTTTTCAATCATTCTATTATCCATCCACTTTTTAATTTAACAATCATAATCCTAATCCGATGGAACAGATCTATATTCGTTTTAATTTTGTCTCCCGCGATAGATACCTAGACTCATCTTCTTCTGATTGCTATGTCCTCACCTCGCTCTACCAATTATTGATACCTCCTCATGGTCAGCTTCACCCGTTATTGCCCATAGCATACGTGCTCTGATCAAGCCATTGATTTCACAATTTCATGAATGCTTCTCACGCCATATTCAAATTCATCTAATAGCCCGAAATATCGTGGATGTTTGACCTCCACAAAGGCGACAATCGAAGGGCCTTTTGAAATATCCGAATAAAAAGGTGGACCGTTCTAATACGATCACAAAAAAATGAAAAAAAAGACGTTGGAATAAAAATATCAAATACTCTATCATTTTATATAGTTTCTTTCTATGTCTAATGGCAGCTGTTACTTTTATATTTTTGCTCTTTACCTCAGCACATGCTCGCCTTCACCTCCACTGTCATGAGTGGAAGCCATTCCTTTATTTTCACTTGTTCCATTTATTCATCCACCTTACCCCTTCACTGCACCAATCGTAATCCCCTTGATAAGATACTTTTGGAAAAAGGGATACATCACCATAATCGGCAGAACTCCGATCACAGCAATCGCCATCTTCACCGTCGTACTCGGCAAGTTAGCTCCAGCCTCACCTAGCTGAGCACTAAACTTGCTCTCCGTCAGAAACTGGATGTCGGTTAGCATTCGATTCAATATGTTCTGTACGCTGAACAGCCTGGAATCAGTCACGTAAATCATCCCATTAAACCAATCGTTCCAGTAAATAATCGTCTGGATCAAACCTACTGTAGCTACGATCGGCATCGATAGCGGCACAATGATTTTCCAGAATATTTTGAATTCTCCTGATCCGTCGATTTGCGCAGCCTCGATCAGTGCCGGGGGAATCGTCGTCATGAAGAATGTCCGCATTAAGAGCACATTAAAGCCATTCATGAGCAAGCCTGGTACAATCAAGGCCAAAATGGTATTTTTAATATCGAAGTATTGGACATAGACCAAGTAGGTTGGTGTAAGTCCGCCGTTGAATAGCAGCGTGAAAAATACAAAAAATGCAATTCCGTTACGTAAAGGCACTCCCTGTCTGGACATTGGGTAAGCAAGCATCGAGGTCATCAGCAGACTTGCTGCCGTGCCGAAGAGTGTAATAAACACCGTGACCCCATAAGCACGAGCGAGCTGCTCCGAGTGATTCCACAGATAGTTATAAGCGCCTAATCCCAATTGATCCGGAAAGAAGGTATATCCCTGCCGCAGAATTGAGCTCTCATCGGAGATCGATGAGATAACAAGCAGCAGGAACGGCAGCACGCAGGCCACCGCCAGGGCCATCATCGGAATATGAAGCCATATTCCCTTGTTGATCGTTTTCATGCTTCTACACTCCAGTCCCAAGCCTTAGAACAATGCGCTGTCCTTGTTGAATTTGCGCACCGCGTAATTCGATAACAGTACAAGTATAAAGCCGACTACGGACTGATACAGCCCCGCTGCCGAAGACATTCCAATATCGCCTAAATTCATTAGTGCCCTGTACACATAGGTATCGATAACCTGTGTCGTATCATTCAGAGCGCCAGAGCCGAGTGGAACTTGATAAAATAGACCGAAATCAGAATAGAAAATTTTGCCGATGGCAAGCAAGGTCATCATGATGATAATCGGATACAATAATGGGAGAGTAATATAGCGAATTTGCTGCCTTTTGGAAGCCCCGTCTAGTTTTGCTGCCTCATAATATTCCGGATCGATCCCGATGATCGCAGCCAGATAGATGACGCATAAGAACCCGGCGCCTTTCCATAAGCTGATAATCGTCAAAATGAATGGCCAATATTGCGATTCGCTATACCATGAAATACCCTCTATCCCCAGACTGGAAAGAATGGTTTTGTTAATAAATCCAGTCTCCATGCTGAGCAGGGAATAGGCCAAATAACTTACGATAACCATCGATATCAAATGGGGCAACAGTAATACACTCTGGTAAAACCGCGACATAAAGCGGCTGCGAATTTCATTCAGTGCGATTGCAATTCCCAGTGCAAAAGCAGTATTTAAGATGATGAAACAAAAATTGTACAATATCGTATTGCGTGTAATGATATACGCATCCTGCGTTTTGAATAAATACTCAAAATTTTTCAGGCCAACCCAGTCACTACCGAGTAGCCCCTTCGCAAAATTGTAATCCTTGAAGGCGATAATTAGCCCGAACATCGGCAAATAATTGTTGATGAGCAAGTAGACAAGCCCCGGCATCATCATGAGCAGCAGTACGTAGTACTTTCGCACATTGCTCTTCCGGCGGGGCCGATAGGTTTGTTCCATATTACTCCCCGCTTCCCTGGCTGATCGCAGATGAACCAATAATGCTAACTGGACCCAGCAAGCCAGAAGGCTCCTGCTGGACGAACTTGGAGAACCAGTCCTGCTGATTCTTCGCTAGTGTATTGGTCACCTCAATAGTCACTTCATTCACTCCTTGCTTCCAATAGCGAGCGATATTCCATACATAAGGCGCACACAGCTTCACACCGACATCCTGACCATTAACCCACACCTGTGCAGTCTCATAAACCTGCCCCAGATCCAGCCATATCGGGTCAATTATTTCACCAGTTAATTCACCAGTTACGACACACTCATACTTCATCGTGCCAGAAAATCTCGGCAACAGGTCGCGTGAGCTCATATTACGAAGCTCCTTCATGGTCCTCCAAGGTGTGAACGTTGGATATTCTTTTGCTGTAGCCAGGGAAATGCTCCACTGGACATTCTCAATCATACGTCTGGATAAAGCACGATCCGCACTGGCATACAGGCTCAGATCTGTCCCAAGTGGAGCACGCTGCCACTGGCCTATTGGTGCCGGTAGACTCCCCTCTTCTCCATCCGGTACACGAAGCAAAATTAGTGATTCATAAGTGCTCAGTCGCAAATCAAGCTGATAGTTCTCTCCTGCCCCTACGCGATCCACCTTGTTAGTGAATGCGTCATAACGAAGCCATACACCAGAGCCTGGGAGCGTAATGCCAGTCTCAATCGGCTGATCTGGATTCTCATTGAACAACATGAGAACTTCCAATTGATCATGACGGTATTGGTAGGCTCGTAGATAAGGCTGTTTGTCCCTGAGCACCAGCTCATTCATCCCTCGGTCGATAAGCATCTCTGCCAGAAGCTTCAATGGGGTTATAGTAACCTGAGGGTAAGCCGCCAGCTTCTTCAGCACTTCCTCGCAAGGTACAGATTGGCTCGCTCTTACTGGCAATGCATCAATGAAGATAATAGACAAACCAGCTGATGCGAGCTCAGTAAGCTTATCCAGCCATTCTATTGGCAGCGCCTCGGCATAAGGTACGATTAGGCAGCGATAGCGTTCTTTGTGCACCGCTAGCTCCCCATCGATAACTTCCGAAGAAACCAAGATATCGATCGGCAGCACATCGCAGTCGATTTGGCTCTGCATCAACTGCTTCACAGGCTCCTGGAACAGCATGTATTCCCCGGACCATTCAGCCTCAGCGTGATATAGCACAGCAGCACTCGCAATATGCTCCCCGTCATTCAACAAGTGGCATACCCGATTCGTATAGTCATTAAGCAGTCGGTAATACCTGAACTGCGGATTATACCCTCTGGCATAGAAGTGCGGCGGGCAATCCCAGTCAGGGAACTCTTTCTGAGAAAAAGCATGCGGCACAAAATGATTGACGCCTCTAACCAGCATATGGTCGGTCAGCCACTTCATCAGCTTCAGCCCTTCCGCCCAGCCGTAAGCGCCGAAGATTTCGCAAAAGGTTCTTCCTTGCTTCCTAGGGTCGATATGTCCCAGTGAAGCGGCTAGTTTGGTCATCCCGTAATGGAAAAAGACGCTGTCTGTCTTTCCGCCCATCCATGAGAAAGACATTTCATCAAACCCGGGTACAATTTGCCATAACACGACATCCAGACCAGACATGTCCTGCCCCTCCAGCGCACGGAAGAAATGCCCTGCTCCGCAGCCCAATCTGGCGTGTACATTATTGTCCTCCATTAGATGGCCGATATAGGCTACGCCGCGTTCTCGGCACCAGTCTCCAATCCGCCTGCTGAAGTGCTCCGCGTACAGCTTGCTCACTACGTTCATGTAGGCGTAGCGCACAGCAAACGTCTGAGGTCCACCCTCATGCCAGAGCAGAGGCAGATGCTGCCGCAGGTTCTGACCGTATTCTGCCTCCAGCAGCATGAGCAAATCGGAGTGCCACGGCAGAGCCATCTTGGCATCGCCAAGACCCGAAGCATAATCGTACGATGCTTTGCTGTTATAGAAGCCAGGCTCATCCGAGAAGAAACCTGCAAATGCGACGCCAAAATCATCCTTGTAGCGTGCGTAATAGGCTTCGTAGATTGTATCGATCAGAATCTGCGTCGATTCCGGCACGATCGGGTTCAAATAATCTTTGCGGCGATCATCCCCGCCTTCCCGGGTGACGACGAACAAGCAGATCGTCCAGTAGCCTTCCGGCACAGGCCAATAAAGAACCCCGTCTTGCACTGAAGCTTCGAGATCTATTGCAATAAACTCCCCATCCAGCTCGCCCGTAACTGGATCACGCCTAGCTGCAGCAGCACCGACAGGTCTTGCTCCGTCTAGCACCGACCAGGGGCGCAGCAGGAATGAAGCTTCAGGATCGGGACCGCGTGCATCAATTCGACGCTCAGAGAGGAACTGCCGCTGGTGTTCCAGCGGCGCGTCCTTCACCTTACCTGCTGCGTGTCCTGTCGGAAAATGATCATCGTCGAAGACCCAAATTTGCATGCCATGCTTCCGGGCTTCATCCATAATGGTGTCCATATCCTTCCACCACTGTGGACCAAGCATATCAGGGTGGGGACGGGATTCCACACATACGGCATGGATGCCCGCTTCCCGTATACGAGCCAGCTCCTCACGAATGACCGCCTCTTCTTCTCCGCGCTGCCAGAAGAACGGAAGAATATAATTCCGTTCCTCACCACTTAGCAATTCATGAAGTTTACGACTCATAGCACACCCTCTGCTTTCGCCCATTCATCCAGCTGGCGCTGCTTATCCGCAATAACCTTATCGATTCCTGCGGCCTTCAGCTTCTCAATAAATTGCGGCAACACCTTATCTGGGTCCACAGAGCCTGTTTCCAGAACAAGATAATATTGCGCGATGACATTGGATACTGCCGCTATTTCTGTTTTGACGGACTCCGGATTCATCGTAAAGCCCATCGCCTTGGATTTAATCGCCTGCTCATTAAAATCCTTCATCTTCTGCCAAATATCCGGGTCTTCTCCCTCAAATACATAAGAGAGGAACTGGTTGCCAAACAGCCAGCTCATATTTAAATTGTAGCCGTTCGTCAGCATCGTGACGCCTTCTGGATATTTGATGACATGATCGGACACTTTGACATAATGCTTTCCTTCAATACCCCAATCTAGCAGATTAACAAGCTCAGCATCCCCATACATCAGATCCAGAAACTTCATGGATGCCACCGGATTCTTAGCTTGACGCGGAATCCCCCACATAATGTTCAGCACATGATCTGTCATGGATACAGGATTAGACAAGGTTGCACTAATCATTTCCTTGCCAATGGATCTGGACTCCTGCGCATCAAATCCCGGTTTCAGCTTAGAGAGATAACCAAAAGCTCTATCAGCCTTCATTAATTCGATTTGGCTCGACTTGTTAGTTGCTGAATCTTTCAACGTATAACCCGCTTCATACCAGTTCCTCATCCGTTTCAGGAGCGCAGCATATTCCGGAGACTCGATGCTATTAACAAGCTTCAGACCATTATCGTAGCCTGGTAGCACGCCCATCCCGTTGCTAAGACCATCATGCCAGCTGTAGCTGGTTAGAAAGGAGAAGCCAGCTCCGCTAGGAATTAGTGGCGTAATGTCTGGTTCATTATCTTTAATGATTTTGAGCGCTGCTTCTACATCATCCAGTGTTTTAATCGCACTCGCGTCGATTCCATGCTTATCTGCAAGATCCTTGCGCATTGTAAATCCGTTGGCTGTTGCCAAGTCTCTCACAGGCGTGACGCCGTAAACCTTTCCATCTACCTTACTGGCGTTCAAGTAGTCCGGGTCAAGCGCCTTGCGAATATTTTCTCCATTCTTCTCAAGCAGCTCATCGAGCGGCAACAGCTGTCCTCTGGACACTTGGGAGCTAAATCCAAATGGTGATCCGACGACAATCAGATCCAGCTTCTCATTGCTCGTCAGCATTAAGTTAACCTGCTGGGCATAAGCGCCGTAATTGATTGGCATCAGATTAACCGCTACATTGATTTTTTCCTTTGTAATTTTGTTAATCTCATCTTCTACTGCCTTCATATCCGGTGGCGTGCCGGTTACACTGAGAAAAGCGACATTCAATTCATCGATCTTTTGCGATGCTTCCTCGTCTGTTGTTCCGGGGCTGTTAACCGGATCTTTCGTCAATCCGCCTGAATTTCCGTTCGAACCACATGCGGATATGAGCAGCGATAGACTCACTAAACTTGCGAATAACCATGTCTTCTTGCGCATTTTGTTTTCCCCCTGGCTTGATCATTTGGCTTTCTCTTGCCATTATAGCGGGAAGAGGACCGCATCCTCTGCTTGAGATTCGACCTTTGACTGACGTCATTTCGACTTTGCAAGGGGGGCACCTCGTCCGTGCTGGCGAAACTCAATTGGGCTTAAGCCTGACTGAGCCTTGAACAACTTTGCAAAATGAGAAAAGTTCGAGTAGCCCGTAGCCATCGCCACGGCGCTTACAGGAAGCTCAGAATGAATAAGCAACTGCCTAGCCAGCTTGATTCTCTCCTGCAAAATATACTCTGGAATCGTACAGCACAGCTCTTTTTTAAATAAGCGGGTCAAATAGTCCGGATGCAAGTATACGTGGTTCGCTGTCGTTTCTCTGGACAGATTCTGATCCAGATTGGATACAATATAGCGGGTCGCCCGTTCAATCACATCGCTAATCGAGGACGGATGTGTGGTATTCACAGCCTTCATAATGACATGGGCAAGCCAGCGCTCCAGATCGGTAAGCGAGCGGGATGCAGCTTCCGCCAGACGCAGGCTCTCCTCATCACAGAACATGAGATGTGCTTGAACCCCTTGCTGCTGCAGGTCTGCATGCGCCATTTGCAAAAAATTCTCCTTCAGCGCACGCAAATAATCGCCATCTATTCCCGTTTGATCCCGCAGCCCATGGATGCAAGCTCTCGCTTCTTCCAGCAGCCTCTCCTTCACGCCTTGCCTCATCATCGCTGCCCAGCCACTCATATCTGGCAGAGCTGGAGGCGCTGCTGCAAGACGCTTTGCCTCATTCAGAGCAACATAATGGATTCCGGTCACATTATCTCTGTCTAAATTGTGTAATTGAGCCAGCAGAGCAGGGAGTTCATGTCCTTCTACTGGCCGCCCCCCATAGCAATATAATTCACAGTATAAATGTACACGACAAAACTCAACCAAGCGGCTACACATGATGGCAAGTCCGTTCTCTAGTTGTTCCTGTTCCACAGGCATAATAAGCAACCAAGCGTCATTCCCGGCAGGTACAACGACACTGCCTAACGTAAGCCTTCCCAGCATCTCTTTGCCTGCGTTCTTGAGCCCATATTCCAGCAGCTTCCGATCTCTGACCAGGAAGTCCTGCTGCCAACCACGTATGATCATTAACACTGGCAGAACCAAGGAGTCCGCAGGGAGAGATACTTGCCTTGCCGCCGCTTCCTCTGCAAAAATCTCACTCACTGCCGGAATGGTTTCATTCAGAACATCCAGCCAGAAGCGCTCACGATTTATATCCTGCTGCCGAGACCACCAGTTCTTAACCCGCTGCGCATCCGCCAGTTCTTGCTCGCGCTTCACAGCATCTGCCGCCTTGCACAGTGCGGCTTCCAGCTCTTCCTTGGTCAGCGGCTTCAACAAATAATTGGAGCAGCCCAGACGTACGGCTTCTTGGGCGTAGTGAAAATCCGCATGGCAGGTCATCAGCACAGGAACGGTGCGAATTCCCTTCTCCCGCATCCACTTCAGCAGCTCTAGTCCGCTCCGCTGCGGCATTTCAATATCGCATAGCAGAATATGAATCTCCTGTACCTCAAAAATCCGCTCCGCCGCAGTCGGATTGTAAGCGACATAAACGTTGGAAATACCAAGCTGCAACCAGTCCACCATTTTTTTAACCGCTTTCACAAAATGAATCTCATCATCTACGATCAGCACGTTCAGCAAGGTGTGCTCTCCTCTCCTTCCGGGAATGACTTCATGGGTAAGCGAACTTCGACTCGAGCCCCGCCTGAATGAAGATTAAGAAAGGTAAGGTCGGCTTTTCCGCCATACAATAGCTCCAGTCTGCGCCATGCATTCCAGATGCCATGCCTGCTGCCGTCCTCCCGCTCCAAGTTCCTCTTCTCATTTAAGAGCTGCAGCAGCTCTGGGGTAAATCCTTCTCCGGTATCTTCAATAACGAGTAGAATGCGAGGCAGCTGACCATCTGATTCCAGCTTTCCATGAATCGAGAGCCGGAATGGCGCTTCCAGCGTAAAGGCGTGCTTGATGGTATTCTCCACAAAGGTTTGAATCACAAGCGGGGGAATAGCGAGGTTCAGCAGATAAGATGGCACCTCAATTTCACTGCTCAGCTGATCTGGAAACCGCAGCTCCTGAATACGTATATAATTGCGCATATGCATCAGTTCATCCCCGAGAGAGACGAGTGAGACATGACTACGGAAAATGTAACGGAAATAGTCCGAGAGACAACGTGACATCTCCTGGATTAATTCATAATTGCGTACAGCAGCCAAACTGTGCAGCATGTTGAGGGAGTTTAAATAAAAATGGGGATTGATCGTTGTCTGCAGCTGCCTAAGCTCCGCCTGCTGTTTGCTTAATTGTTCCTCATAAACATGGATTTTCAGTTCTCTGATGTGGGAAAGCATTTGGTTAAAATGATCGTTAACGACGCGAAATTCTTCGGTTGAGGCTTTAGATTCTGGAATCCCTTGCATATGCCCTTCACCGATTCGATTCATGGCAGACAGCAGTCTTCTGATCGGGAGCAAAATCATCTTGCGAAGCAGCACCAAACTTAAGGGAATCAGCAATATTGAACCCACAGAGACAATCCTATTCCAGCTCCAGAGATTGAAAAAACCTTTCAAAATATCTTGCTCCGGTATAAGCGCAACCAGTCGGAAACCACCATGCCGAGATCGTTCACCTACCGTCAGATAACGTTCCGGAACACCTGATAAGCTATATCCACCAGAGGCAAAGCTTAAATCAATTTGTTTTTCGCGAACCACTTCAGCATGCAGCATAGGTTCTCCAGCTTCTGTAGAAAATAGCGAAAAACCGCTCTCGCCTAAATTAATCAGGTTAAACGGAATGAGAAGTGTGTCCGCCTTGACCCAGGCGCCAACATAAGTGTTGGGAGCTGCCTGAAGCAAGCGGAGAATATAATAGCTGCCATCGATCTGTCGTACAAGCCAGTCACGCCCCCCAAGCTCAGACTGTGTGGGGGACGTATTCAGCTTACGGGTAACCTCACCTGATACCGCTACTCTTTCCAGATAGGATGGGCGTGGACTGAATGCTTCTATGAAGCTTGCATCTAGTGTGCTATAAATAAAAAAGCCGTCCACTGCTCCATTACGGGAGTTTTCGTTCCATAGTTGCTTGGACAGTTGTACCTTTAGCAGTGCCGTCTCGGCTTCTGGCTGCCTTCGGTCCAGCAGCAGCAGGTTCGGGTCAGAAGCCACCATGTTTATTAAGAAGCTGTCGATTTCATCGAGAAGCCCATCAATTTGATTCATATAAAGGGTGATAAAGCTCTGATTGCTCTCAGCGACTTGCTTACGTACTACTTGAGCGGCATAATATTGGTTGAAATTGAGCAGCACAATGAGCGGAACCAAAATGGCGGCTACGCCCACAATGAGTTTGAATCGCATCGTATTTCGAAGCTTGCTTCTGCGCTGTGTATTCATTGCCTTTCCCATAGGCTAAGCAGAAAATCCTTATAACGCGCATTCTGCTCCAACTCTTCTGCCTTGGTTGCGTCACCGTTCTGCCGGCAAATCAAGACAGACTTTTGTAAATAAATGAAGTACAAATGTGTAATCATTCGCGTCCGTTCGATCCAAGCCAGCTTCTCATCATTAGGAATTTCGGCTGCGCGCTCAGTGGCAAAAGCACTCATCGACAGGCGTGTCTCCTCGCTGATCAGCTCCTTGAATGCCTCCAGTTCTGCCGGATTCTTGCCCATACTCGCGTAATACACACTAAAGAGCGAATCATAATAGAGAAGGTCTGGCTGGTGATCTCTTAACCACAAATACTTGTCGAGAATGGCTTCAATAGAAGCACGCGGGGATTTAAAATCGAACTCCACCAGCAAGCGTCCGAACATGCGCTTCAGATTATCTACATACACTTCAGTGGCCAGCTCCTCCTTATCCTTAAAATGATGGTACAAGGTACGTCTGGACGCGCCTGAGCGGGTAGCAACGAGTACCAAATCCGCACCCTCAATCCCCTTCTCGCAAAAGGCGGCCAGCGCCGCCTCTTTAATCATTTCTCTGGTAAGCTGCAGTTGTTTCTCTCTAAGCTTCATCATGTGCTCCCCTATCCTGTAGTGCTAAGCTCTTCGGCAGCACTCGTGCTCGCTTCTGCGTCGTTATGCAGGAAGCGTGTGCCTCGAGAGCTGCGTTCTTGCTTGTGAATAATGCTATCCAGCCATTCCACTAATTTCTGCCCTTCCTCCTCTGCATCATAGAAGGCTTGCATCGGCAGCAGCGTATGCGGAGTCGTGTGATTCTCCTTATCATAGCCGTATTCTGTAAGAAAATAATAAAAATTAGGCAGTTGTTCGTCAAGCTGGCGGGTAGCCGCCCGAAACTGCTGGCTCCATGCCTCCAAACTTTGCGGGTCAATATCGTCTCCTTTGCCATTAAGACGGTTCTGGAATGAGGTGAGCACCTTGTCATTAATCGTACAAGCATGCATGAGCACAGCATGAGCAGGCATGGCCTTCGCATTGTGGCGGAACGCCGCCCCAATCATATCTGTCTCCATCGGAAATGCGAACTGGCGAGTGAAATCATTATTCCACTGCTTGTTTACAATACTCGGCCATTGCTCGGAAGCAAGAAAGGAGCTGTCAGAGAGATGATAGATTTCTGCATCTGCATATTGGTTCGCAATGTCACTGGCATAGAAGGCTGAACCAAACCCACCAGCACTGGAGCCTGTAATCAGAAGCTTATCCGGTGTGTCGAAATTAGCATACACCCATTTCAGCGCTTCCTGCACATTATTCCTGCCATTATGACGGATATGCCGCACCTTCTTTCCCTTCTCATCGCTGTAAGTAACTGCAGCGTTGCCGGTATGGAAGTCAGCTGAGGCATAAGGAATGAAGACGACATTCCACTCGGAGAACGGGTTGTCTGGACGTTGATCGAAGATCCCACGGTGCATATTAAAGATGTAGAACGGAATTCGAGCGAAATAATAGCCAAATTGCCCGTACTTGAGATAAGAACGCAGGGACAACGGGATCTTCGCTGTCTCTGCATCCCAGCAGGCCCCGCCCCCGCAGAAATAGACCATCAAATTTCGGCTGCTGCCTTTGCGAGAATACAGGCAAAACGTTGAACCATCCGTGGCCATTGTCTGCTTGCTAAGCTTTACCTTGTTCCACTTGCCCGGTTTCGTATCACGGAAGCTATTCTTTTGGCTTGGTCTTTTGAAAACCTTACGGCTGACAAAGACAATGGAAAGGACTGCCACTGCAACAATAAAAAAGAATGTTCGCTTCAGCCTTTGCATGCTAATTCCCCTCTTCTCTCATAATTAACAGCCTTCAGTCCTTGTGAATGGACACCGCTCCAGCCTTTATTGCGGTACAGCTCCGGATGCTCTCCAGTAAAAGCTGTCGCTGCATCTGAATCATCAGCCAACCGATAACGCAGCCATGCGGTCAAATAACCTCTATGCATGCCGCCCTGCCCCATGCTCTCTAGATGATGTGCCGCCCTCGTCATCGCCATAACAGCTGCTTGGCCTGATCGAACCGCAGCGTAGGCACTCCGATTGGAGGATTTTGGCGAAATCATAAAGTCATGCGTTCCCGCCATAAAAAATAATGCAGCAGTTTGCGTTTCGATCTCATAAATATCCTTGGGTTCACACCACATCTGAGCAGGCAGCGCAATCGTAACCACCGTCTGAAGCGGCTCATCCAGATAATTCCCTGCATTCAGAACCCCTGTGGCGCCTTGGGAATGACCCACTGCACCAATGCGATCGATCAGCAGCTTGCGATAAAAAGGGCTTGCAGGATTAGCATTCTCCTGCAGGGTATAACGGACCGTATCTGCAACTTCCCGGCCTGTGCCCGTATGACGGCAATAGCTGTCGATTACAACAAAGCCCCACGTCGCCAAATGAAGCAGCAGCGCATCATAATTCTCAGGCTGAGCATCCGAGCCATTGCCCCAAACAATAACAGGACAAGCTTCGTCCATCTCATCCGGGCAATAGATTTTGTATTGCGGATTCCCATCCTCTGCCTTAATTACCACACTTCTGCTACGATACAGCCCTGGTTCGCCATAACGCTGCTCCACAGGTTCTGGCTGATAGCGGTAAAGCCACCTTCGTAATTTAAGCGGATACATGACTAGCAGATAGACCGGAATTAAAATCCACTTTACCCAGGTGCGGGAAGCTGGCTTCTCTGATGTTATCATCCGTGCTTGCCATCCTCTCATTTTCATTTCGCATTACACCAAGATTACTTACTGCACACCGTGTGTAATGAAAGTATAATAAAGGACACTGCCACTGTCAATGCAGGATTTGTGTAGTTGCGAATTGTAGTGGCTAGGGACGAAAATAAGGGCAGAAAAGTGCAGCACTTTAAGGCTTTTGTGTGGGTAAAAATCGGGTAGGAGGCTACCCATTAGTTGAGTAGCCGACCTTTTTTACAAAGGCGGTTTTTATCTGGTCGGATTCAACATTTGGATTTAACATAGCTTTTTTATAAGGAGTAAAACATAGTCATCACCGTAATGTACTGTTTTGTCGACGATTCCAGTTCCATAGGATGTATCTCCATTTATTTTAAAATTCCAATAGTATGGCTAGTAAATAGCATCTGTTTTAGCTTATGTTTTTCCCAGTTTGAAATCGGCTGCATTAAGAGTAAATATTAATGAACATTCGATATGCCTTCATAATAACAAGGCTGTTATGAGTTCTTTATCACAAAAAAAACACCCCGAAGGGTGGTCCGCATTACAATCATCATTCTATTAACATTTTTAGACTCTAACATTGGAGATGGAGACTGCTTGTTGAAAGACATTTATAAAAAAATAAGCCATATAGAGTTGTTATACTCACATACGGCACAAAACGATTTAATAGTACTAAAAAATATGGACTATATCTCTTTGGTAGGTAAAAACAAATGGCCGTCATCAAAAAGATTTTCATTTTGGCTCCAGTGCCTATTTAACCTTCCAAAAGCTTCCTTATCAGATAAAGATAACACTTTAATCATTTCTCCAGCAAATAACACCCATCCTTTACGGTTACTTTTTAGATACAATATTTTTTAATATAATTGATTTTATCCATCTTAACTAATCTACAATTGGGAACAAGAGGGCTTATTTTAATCTGCATGTCCAGTTTATTTAATAATGGCGCTAAACGATCTCATTCTTTTTCATAGATAGTAAACTCTAAACCATATTGATAGATTCCATTTTCTATTTCTTGTTGCCAAACAATACATCCAATTACAAGTGGTATTTCGGCAACTGGCTGGCATGGCTTATTGCTCTTTCTTCCAATCCAGTTCGACCAGTTTGGACTGCAAGAAGGCAATGTTCTGCTTCGCGTACCAGTCTGGATCGGATTGACGTGAA
This sequence comes from Paenibacillus sp. MCAF9, assembly GCF_052114265.1. Lineage (NCBI taxonomy): Bacteria > Bacillati > Bacillota > Bacilli > Caryophanales > Paenibacillaceae > Paenibacillus > Paenibacillus sp. MCAF9. The sequence goes on along the minus strand of NZ_JBFREL010000021.1, from coordinate 34,755 downwards.
TGGAACCCGATTTCCGACGTAAGATAGCCTTTGTAGCCGACGTCCTTCAATGCGTGGAGTACGCCATCGAAGTCGCAGCGTCCATGACCTGGCGGAAGCCGGTCGCTATCGGAGAGATGAATATGATGAAGCTTATCGGCCATGCGGTATACATAATCGCTCGCAACTTCATTGCGGTACAATGCGTGGAACGTATCAAACATGAGCTTAACGTTATCCTGACCGGACTGCTCGCTTAGGAGAAGCGCGTCATCCGCAGATTCGATGAGGTTGCTGTCAGTCGGCGTCGGTTCAACGACTATAGTAATGCCAAGCTCCTTCGCGTATTGCGCCACATCGACGAGCGCTTCTAGACTGTAGTCCCATGCCTGCTTCTTCGAGGTTCCGTATACGGCCCAGCCCGCCAAGTAAATGACGGTCGGACATTCCCAATCATGAGCCAAACGCAGCACTTCTTTGTAGTGATTAACCGTATACGCTCTTTCTTCAGCAATCGGCGAGCTTGGATTATGGCCAGGACCGCCTCCCGGAGCTGGCAGCAGCGATGAAACACTCAGCTTTTCCTTCTTCAGCAGCTGGAGAATATCTTTGCGGCGCTGTACGGACACATGATCGGGCCATGCATGCGGGCTAGCGCAGCCGATTTCGATGCCGTCGTAGCCAAATGAAGCAAGACGATGAATGACTTCTTCTAACGGGTAAGAAGGTACCCAAACCGGAAAGCTGCTGTACACCCATGTATTAAACGAAATCCCTTTCACACTGAACACAACCTCTCTATTTTATATCATCCATGGACGGATTAGTATTAGTCCCAGATAAACACGGCTTTCTCCGTTAATCTCTCATCGAACATCCGGAATGCGGTCGCAGCTTCATCCAGCTTAAACGTATGCGAAACGAGTTTCTCGACAGGCAGATTACGCTCGATGATGAAGCGTGTAATTTCGTCGTACTCGAAAATCGGGAAGTACCAAGAGCCCATTACCGTGATTTGCTTGCGGATCAGCTGATTGCTTGGATTGATCGTCAGCTCCCGGCCCTCGCCGATAAAAGCTGCACGGCCGTGCGCACGCAGACTGTTCAATGCTGTGTTTTGAGCAAGCGGACTGCCGGAGCAATCTATCGCCGCATCCGCCCCGCGGCCTTTCGTAATTTCCATAATGCGTTCGAGCACATTTTCTTTGCTATTAATGACGTGATCCGCCCCCAGCTCCTTGGCCAATTCAAGACGTTCATCCAGCATGTCGATCGCTATGACAGTTGCGCCTAAGCCCTTAGCAATCATGACACCCGCTCCACCCATCGGCCCTAGACCGAAAATAACGAGTGTGTCTCTGCCGTTAATGTTCATTCGCTTCTGTGCGTGGTAAAGCGTACCGACCGCATCGGTGGAAACCGCCGCGACGAGGTAGCTCATCTCATTCGGAATACGCATGCAGTTCTCTTCTGGAACTACGACGTAATCCGCATCACCGCCATGTGTATCGAAGCCGATGCATTTCCATTCCGGACAAAACATCTTATAGCCGCTCTTGCAATGCTCGCACTCGCCGCAGCCGATCGCCAAGTAAACGGCAACGCGATCGCCGATCTTGAAGCGTGTAACCCCGTCTCCCGTCTGTGTAATTTCTCCGGCTGGCTCGTGACCAGGATGGATGCAGCCAGATTTCGTTGATTCTCCGCCTACGACGGGGTTGCTGCCGTAGTAGAGGCTCATGTCGCTGCGGCAAATTGCCGATGCCTTCATCTTAATGAGAACCTCGCCGCTGCCCGGAATTGGAATTGGTACTTCTTTCACTTCCACTTGCTTATCACCTGGAAAAACAACCGCTTTCATCGTCATCTCTGTACCCTCCGTTATTGTTGAACTTGAACCCAGCACTCGTCTTTATGGCTCTTAAGAATCGCTTCCATAATACACATTGATAGATGTCCGTCTTCGAAGGTCGCGAAGTTCGCCTTGTCCTTTAGCGGGTCTTTGCCTTCCCGAATAAATGTGTAATATTGCAGCATCATGTTCTTCACCGAATCGGGCCAGCCTTCCGTATGCCCGCCAGGGTGATGAATGGAAGGTCTGGCTTCTTCGAGGAACAAAGCCGGATCTGCCATCAGCACCTCGTTGAAGCGATCACGATGGCCTATCCATAAACTAGCCGGCTCCTCCTGCTTCCAATAGGCGGATTTGCGGCTGCCATTCAATTCAAAGCTAAGCGCATTCTTCCGACCGGCGCTAACCTGGGATACTGTAAAGGCTCCCTTGCTTCCATCATCAAAGCGAATAAGGACCGATGCATAATCCTCCGTATGGACAGGAATATCTTCGTATTTCGAAATCTGCTCTCCCTTGCTTACGCCGAAAGTGATCGCTTGGGATACGGGCTTCTTACGTATTGGATGCACCGTCCATAGATCGGCGAATACTTGCTTGATTTTCTTGCCTGTCACATATTGAACGGTGTCGCACCAATGGGAACCGATATCCGCGATAGCCCGCGACCTGCCGCCAGTTTTGTCATCTAACCGCCAATTGTAATCCGTTTCATACAGCAGCCAGTCCTGCAGATAGCTGCCGTGTACCGCATTGATCCTGCCGAATTCCTCCTGCTTCACCATTTCGGCCAGCTGCTTCATCATTGGATATTGCCGGTAGTTAAAATTAACGCCGTGAACGACCCCATGCTTACGTGCCAGTGCCAGCAGTTCCGAAGATTCGGAGCTCGACATGGCTAGTGGCTTCTCGGACAGTACATGCTTGCCTGCCTCGATGATTTCCCGATTGATCTGATTATGCAGATGATTTGGCGTACAGTTGTGTACGACTTCAATGTCAGGATTGCGGAGCAAATCCTTGTAATCACCGTAGGCAAGCGGCACGCCAAGCTGCTCCGCTTTGATCCTGGCGCTCTCTTCACCGTTCTGGGCCAAAGCTATAACTTCTACGAATTCCAGCCTGCGTACTGCTTCGATGTGGGCCGGTCCAATAAAACCGGTACCGATAATACCTGCTTTGATTTTAGCTTTCATTTTTTGACCGCTTTCTTGCCGAATACGACGGCCAAGATGATAATGAGACCCTTGATCATCATTTGTTGACTGACATCCAGGCCCATGATAATGAGACCGTTGTTAATTGTACCGATCATAAGCGCACCTACTACGGTCCCGATAATCGTTCCGACACCTCCGAACAAGCTGGTGCCGCCGAGAATGACGGCTGCGATGACGGACAGCTCATCGCCCTCGCCGAAAGAGAAGCGGCCAGCATTCATACGTCCGGCATAGAGAAGTCCTGCCAAACCAGCCATCACACCCGTGCCAAGGAACACCAGAAGCTTGATGCGCGCAGTCTTCACGCCGGAGAACTTAGCCGCATTCTCATTACCGCCGGTTGCGAGCGTCTGTCTGCCGAACGAAGTTTTGCGCAAGAGTACATGCGAGAAGATGGTGAACACAACGACCCATAATAGCAGCACTGGAACTGGGCCGATATCGCCTGAGCCGAATATGAAATTAAAATGATTATTAATGATCGGAATCGGCGCCGTGTCCGTGATCCACATCGCCATGCCCTTTACGGCACCCATCGAACCTAACGTTACTAAAAAGGAAGGAATAGCCGCCTTTGTTATGAGCAGGCCGTTTATAAGACCGATCGCAAGCCCCGTGCCGACGCCGGCAACAAGTGCGCCGATAATTCCTAAGCCTGATTGAAGGGCTAGCGCGCCCGTTAATGAGGATAAAGCGGCGATCGAGCCCACCGACAGATCGATTTCACCCGTACTAATAACAAAAGTCATCGCGAGGCCCATCAATGAAATAGTTGCCGTTTGCCGCACGATATTGAGCAAATTACCCGATGTCAGAAATCCGTCATCGAACAACGTAGCTGAGAAATAAATTAAGACACCGATGAAGGCCAGATAAACGATGTAGTTGCGCCATTGAAAGCCTTTTATCGATCCGGTCAGGGTCGGTTTGGTTACATTAATATCCCTGGATTGCATATTGCAGCTCCTCCTCTGATTGAATATCCTTGCGCTTCATCTCCCGTTTGATCTTGCCATCGTGCATGACGAGCACGCGATCGCTTAGTGCAAGAAGCTCAGGGAGCTCTGAAGATACAACGAGTATCGCTTTGCCGTTTGCGGCCATTTCGCGGACAATATCGATAATTTCAATTTTGGCGCCAATATCGACGCCGATCGTCGGTTCGTCCAGCAGCAGAACGTCCGGTTCCGCGGCAAGCCACTTGGCCAGTACGATCTTCTGCTGATTACCGCCGGATAATAGGCCGCTTTGCTTAAAAATGTTGTCGGTCTTGATGTTTAGCCTTTCAACGAGACGCTTGCTGATCTCATTGGATTTCTTGTTGTCGACCAGCATCCCTTTTTTCACTTTGGAGAGAATCGGGAGGATCATGTTATCACGGATACTGTGCTGCAAAACTAGTCCCTGCATCCGGCGGTCTTCAGGAATTAAGGCAATCCCCGCATCGATCGCTTGCCTTGCGCTTCGAATCTTCTGCTTCTTCCCGTTTACATAAACTTCGCCGCTGTCCATCGGATCAATGCCGAAGATCGTACGCAGCAGCTCTGTTCGTCCGCTCCCCATGAGTCCAGCCACGCCGATGATTTCTCCGGGCTGGATTTTCAGGCTGACATTGTCCACCTTCGTTCCCGCTGTGACGTTCCGAATCTCGAATACGGGCGGCACATCGGTAGCATAGTCGCGTTCGACCCACTCAAACGCTTTGTCGAACTCCGCGCCAACGATATGCTGAATGACCGAATCAAGCGTCGTTTCCTTGATAATTTCTGTCGTGATTTTACGGCCATCCCGCAAAATAGTAATGCGGTCACAGATTTGAAAAATTTCATCCATGCGGTGGGAAATATAAATGATCGCGTAACCCTTTGCCTTAAGCTGATTAATGAATTTAAACAGCACTTCCGTTTCCGTCTTCGTCAGTGATGAGGTCGGCTCGTCCATGATGAGAACCTTCGCTTCCTGCGACAAGGCCTTTGCGATTTCGGTCATTTGCCAATATCCGACTCCGAGCTCCTGTACAACATCGGACGGTTTTATATCAACACCTAGTTCTTTGAGCAGCTTTTCGGTCTTGCGCGCATTGTCTTTGTCATCGAGCAGCCCCAAAGAGGTTTTGGCTTCACGGGTTAGATAAATATTCTGAGAAACGGTTAGTGTCGGAATTAAACTAAACTCCTGAAAAATCATCGATATTTTATTCGCTCTTGCATCTTCGTAGCTTTTAATGCTAACCGGCTTTCCTTCGATCACGATGTCTCCTTTGTCGGCCGTGTAGACGCCGGTAAGAATCTTCATGAGCGTCGACTTGCCGGCTCCGTTCCCGCCCATTAGAGCATGAACCTCGCCTTGTTTCACGGAAAAGCTAACATCATTCAGAACTTTAATGCCATTAAATGCTTTAGAGATATTTTTCATTTCGAGAATGGGTTGTTCCACTGCACTCACCTTCTTTATTTGGAGGCCGCCAATGAGCAGCCTCCGTAAATTGGGATGTTTATTTCTTCATTGCATCCTGTACACTTGCCGGTGCGTCTGCGCCATAGATCAGCTTCCAGTTTTCCAGCACATTTTCTTTGGTTACTTTGATAGCTGGCGATGCGACATAGGCAGGGGCTTCCTTGCCAAGCAGAGCATATCCGGACAGAATGGCTTGCGCTACGCCTTGGTCATATGGAAGCTGTGCGCCAAGACCACGAACGATGCCGTCGGAAGCGATCGATAATGCTACGTTAGTACCAAGGTCGACTGTAGTAACAATCAGATCGCTCCGCCCCGCCGTTCTTGCTGCCGCCATAACGCCCTCTGCCGGAACGTCCCAAGGGGCGAATATACCGTTAATATCCGGGTTTCTTGTCAGCATAGCCGATGCGACTTCCTCGCCTTTGTTCGGATCAGTAATACCGCCTTTTGCAACAATTTCAATATCTGGATACTTTTCTTTAATACGTGCTTCGAAGGCGTCTGAACGGTTCTTTGTCACGAAAAAGTTCACATCATGAAACACGATGCCGACCTTGCCCTTCCCGCCTAGCTTCTCCGCCATAATATCTGCGGCTAACGCACCGTTACCGTAGTTGTCGCCGGATACTATACTGATATAATCCTTGCCAGGTACAAGCCCTTGCGCCGCACCATCCATGAACACCAGCTTCACACCTTGATCGACGGCTTTCTTGTATGCGCTTGCGGTGGATACAGCATCGACAGGTACAGAGATCATAATATCTGGTTTTTTCGCCAAAACCGTTTCAATGTCGTTTACCTGCTTTTCAGCCTTAAACTGGGCATCTGTTACCGCGACAACTTCAATACCCATTTTCTCGAACGTATTTTCCATTGCGCCTACAGCAGCTGTCATATAGTCGGTACCGGAATAATGCATGACAATCGCAGCCTTAAACTTCCCGTCCTTGATCTTCTTCAACTCATCTTCAGAGAGCTGCAGGCTCTTTGCCGATACCGCTTTCTCACCGTTTGGCCCAATGTCTTGAACCGGCAGATCGGGGATATTCGGATTGATCGTCAGCGGTCCGGATGCCGTGTAGCCCTCATGAATCTTCGGCGTTGCCGCCATGTTCTTTCCGGTGTTTCCGCAGCCGACAAGCGTCATGCCGCATACTAGCAGCAAAGCGAGCGATGATGTTAATCTTCTCTTCATATTCAGACCCCTTACTCTTTATAAATTGTTGATCGAATCATTCGCATCAGACGAACAATCGATTACCTTGAGTATAGGGCAAACCGGATTAGCGAAGTAGACGATGAATTTAACCTGCAGGGGGGAATTTTTTAGTGGTGTTATCTCCCGAATATAAAGAAGAGCCGTGCGATGTTTAAATCGCACAGCCCTCCAATTGGTCAAGACAAAGCATCTTTCCCGTCATTAGTAGCCACTTTCTTTCATTAATTTACCAACCTTAGCAGCTGCGTCATCAAGTGCCGTCCTTGCATTCTTCTTCCCAGTCAAATACTGTTGCACAGCCGTTTGGACGGTCTCCGATATTTGGTCGTAATTCTTGATCCGCGGCCTTCCTACACCAATGTTCAAGGATCGGCCGAGCACCTCGTAATACTCGCGTACAGACTCTTCAGGTACAGTCTTGGCAGCCGCATAAGCCGACTTCCGGGTCACGTGCTGCCGAAACCGCAAGTAATCGCGCTGTACGTCTGCGCTGGTCAAATAATTTGCCAATTGATAGGCTTCTTCCTTATGCTCCGAATACTTGTTTATAGCTAATCCCCACGAGCCGAAATGGGGCCCGCGCACTAGTGTACCGCCGTGCTCCACGCCTGGAAGCATGAAATAACCGACCTGCCCTCCGTGCACTTTCGGATGGAGCTTCATATCATGGACGTTCATTCCCATGGCAGCTTGTCCAAAACCAAAAGCGATCTCGACCTCATCCCACGTATAGGAAAGAACGTCTGGCGAGGTCACTTTGTCCTTGAGTATCCAGCTTCCGTAAGTCTCCAGCGCCTTCACTCCACTTTCGGAATTGAATACGGGATCGAGGTTCTCATTGAACAGCTTCCCACCGAAAATGTGTAAAAACGATTTGAAGTCGACAAAATTGGCTTCATGCTTACCGGCCATCAAAGTCGTTCCGTACATATCAATCAACCCATCTTGATTGTTATCGCGGGTAAAGAACTTGGCAATGTCCTCATATTCGTCCAGAGTGGAAGGGATGCTGAGTTCACGATGAAACCTTTTCTTGAATGCGACCCGATTGGCCTCATTCTCGAATAAATCTTTTCGGTAGCTGACGGTGAGCACGTTCGACTGGATCGGCAAGCTCCAAACATCGAAACCTGCTGCCGTTATGCTATCCAGATTGACCGTATCCATTGCAAGCGGCGCCCTTTGCGGCATGTTCTTGTCATAGACCGACGTGTCCAAAAATAATTTAGCGATGAAATCGTCGATTTCCGTGGTCGATGCCGTTTGTTGGATATAAGGAGTTATCGGTTCCAGATACTGAATGATTTTCGGCATCCATGGGGTATCAACGGCAATGAGGTCATATTCGCTACTCATCCGGGACAATTCCGTAAACACCTTCTCCTGCAGACTATTATACGGAAACGTGCTTATTTCGACGTCGATCCCCGTCTGCTGCTCGTAATTCTCGGAAGCGTTAATGACCGCCTCGGAGCCCGCTTCTACCGTTGCATATAAAACCTTCAGCATAGTGGCGGAAGATTCGACCGGCTGCTCTGAACGATAAGAGCTCTCTCTCGAACATCCAGTGCAGCCAATCGCGAACATGAATAGGATAAACATATAAATCCTTGGTCTAACCATCGTGGCGCTCCTCTCTTCCTTTCTTACTCACTTTCGTCCGGTATGGTTAAGATACCATTCTTCTTCCTAAACTCCGACGGTGAATAACCGAACTCCTTCTTGAACAGACTTCTAAAGTACGCGTAGTCGGCATACCCGATATCTTCCGATATTTCATTTACTTTTTTGCTCGTGTTTAGCAAGAGTGCGCTTGCTTGCTGCATTTTTCTGCGAGTCAGAAACCGCACGAAGGTGATGCCCATTTGCTGTTTGAACATGCGGCTTAGCGTAACCGGATGGACATTTACCGCTTCCGACACCACCTCTAGGTTTATGTTCATGACGCTCGAGCTCTCGATTATCTGCAACGCCTGCTTAAACCAGTCACTTGCTTGCGGTATATCGCGTCCTTGCCGCTCGAGGTTTTTAAGCGCCTTGACGCCGTTTAGAAGCATATGACGAACCCTGTCCTTCAAATCGTTCCACGTATGATATCGCCCGACCCATTCGCGCCAATAATATAGCGTGTCTTCATCCACCAGGATCACATCATTCCTGCCAAGACCTTCATCCAACACGGCCATCAGATGTGCACATTCCTTCTGAAGATTATCGTAAGTTACATTCGTCAAACATTCAAACCATGCATCCAAAGCGACCTCCAGCTCCGAAATCTCGCCGGTTAGCGCTTGATGGACGATTTGCTGACTATGCTTCGCGGCTTGTTTTGCCCACTCCTTCTGATTGGCACGAATTCCGGAAAGAGGAGAATCGTTCGTCTGAAAAAATCGGAGCTCCTTCATATTACGGATTTGCGAATGCAGTACGGGTAAAAAGAGTTTCCGCTCTCTGAAGCCGCTCTTCGTTTGCTCCCAATCCACTCTCACGACGATGCCTACCAGGTCGGAATCCAGTGTCACTGTTAGAAGAATATCTTGAGGAGAGTTATAATGATCCAATAGCACTGAGCGATCCCCGAGCTCGATATGCTTCCATTCCCGCTCGTCAAACCACAGGCTGACATTAAAAGGCTGCACCTGCTCCAAGGAAACATGCGGAATCGGCGAGACGCTCAGAAGCTGGCTTAGTTCCTTCATAAAGGCCTGCTCCATCTTTCCTTTCACCTTGAGGACGATATCCGACAGTTCTCCGCGATCCGCCGGCTTGAGCAAAAAGCCGGTGGCTCCGAGCGTGAGCGATCTCCTTGCATATTCAAAATCGTCATACCCTGATATAATGACCACAGAAATAGCGGGGTACTTCTCACGTAATCGCTGAAGAATCTGCAGTCCGTCAAGCTCCGGCATTCGAATGTCGAGAAAAACTAGATCGGGTTGTATAAGCTCAATTCGCTTCAGGGCTTCGTATCCAAACTCCGTATTAAACACTTTATCATGGGGAAAAAGCGCCGTCAGCTTTTGAATAATGCTGACCCGCACCTCACTTTCATCGTCAACGACACAGATTTTCATAATAAATCCAGCTCCTTCATGCAATCCTAAATCGAAGCTTATACAGGTAATGAAGCGAACGAGGGGGGAACTCGTATATGTCCTTATATATATTTTTGAAGAGTATCGTACAACGCTTATCACTGAAGTTCAAGTTATTCGTGCTGCTTATTCTGATTTCGATTATACCCATATCCTTGGTTAGTTATAGTTCAGAGTTCTTTATGTTTCGCTCTAGCACGGAGTATTCGGCTTCGATTTCATCGCAGTATGTCGAATTCGTCTCCAAAGAGCTGTCTGATTATTTGCAAACCTTGAACGAGTCTTTCGACGGTCTCTTTATTAATGCAAGCTTCCATAGCTTCCTTGATACCCCTGCCGACCAATTAACCGAGCAGGCCAATGAGATGATGCGTTTTCGGCCATTAGTCCGGAACTCGCTGCAATTTCACCCCGAGGTGCTCGGTGTTCTATACGTCGACCTCATTGGGAAAGTATATTTCGATTCGTACCAGAAACAGTTGAACCCCGCATATTCGTTCGCAGCCGACCATCCCTATAAAGCTTCATTTGCAAGCAGCAAGCCGGAGCTCACTGCGCCGCATTTATTGCCTTATATTTTGTATAGCAAAGCGAATGTATTCTCTTACATCAGACCGATTCTGGATACGGACACAGGCCGAACAGAGGCCTTGTTCATCATAGAAATTCATGAAGAGAAAATCAAGAGCATGCTGAGCAGCAATCAGAAGGACAAGGAAGGGCAAGTCATTCTGTACCGCGAGCAAGACGATACGACTGTGTCCGAAACGCCATTAACCGCTGGTCTGATGCAAGATTTTCAACAAGCCAGTCTCGAAGCATCCGGGGCGAGCAAGCAGCTTCTGTTCACATCCAGCGGGCGGGAATACCAGGCGATCTATGACGATCTTCCCGGCAGCAAGTGGAAGATCGTATGGATGGCTCCGCTTAGCAGCATTAACAAAGGGGTTCGGCAAACATATCAGCTGACGCTTCTGATCGCTGCGCTCAGCCTGGTAATCGCCTTGATTATCGCCTTTCCTGTAATGAGCGGGATACTTAGGCCCTTGTACAGGCTGAAGAAAGGGATGCAAAGCTTAGGGCGCGGCGTCTACGTCCCGGTACCGATGAAGCACCACTATGATGAAATCGGATTCTTAATCCATAGCTACAATCAAACGCTCGACAAGCTTCAGTTCATGGAGCGCGAAGTGTATCAGGCCAACATGAAGGAGAAGGAACGCGAGCTGCTGCAGCTGCAGGCCCAGATCAATCCTCACTTTCTGTTCAATACGCTTGAGACAATCGAATCCTACGCGGTCAGGAACAATGGCGAGGCCGTCGGTGATATGGTGCAGTCCGTCTCCCGCATGATGCGATACACCATTCGCAGCGACGATGGATGGGCCACGCTGAAAGAGGAAATGGCGTACATCCGCAATTTCCTGAAGATCCATTATTATCGTAACGGCAAAGACGTTCACGCCCATTTCGAGATCGCTCCCGAGCTTCTCGATTTTCCGGTCATGAAGCTCAGCATTCAGCCCTATATCGAGAATGCGATCAAATATGGTTGGAGTCCGTATATGGGCACCGATGAATTTCAGCTCACCGTCAAGGTTCGTGCCCAAGCGGACGCAATGACGATTGTGATATGCGATACGGGAACCGGGATATCCGCGGACGTGCTGGACAGGCTTAGGCAGTTGATTCAAGAAAAAGGGGCAACCAAAGATCCTTATTTCCGTAAGCATACCGGCATTTTCAACACGTTCCGCAGATTCATTCTGGTCTATGGGGAACAGGTTCGATTTCATGTCGAGAGCACGCCGGAGCGAGGCACCAAGTTTGAATTTCAAATTCCCTATGAACACCAAAACCGTGGTCCGGCTTAGGCGTTCCGCGTTCGCAGTACGGTTCAAGAGGAGATTCAGGGAACGTAACAAGGCAACACGAGGCAGCCATAGGCTACCTCGTGTTTGATTACGCGTCCTGAACTGTCACTGCTGCGGCCGTTGTCTGCTGCGGGTCGACCGTTTTTACCCATCTGCCGCTGCTTGCGGATTCCAGGATCGCATCGGAAATTATATGGATGCGATAACCGTCATGGAAGTTCGGAGAGACGACCGTATCGTTGACGATGGCGGATATGAAATCATGTGTTTCGATGATTTTCGTCTCACCATAACCAATTCCGAGAGCCGGAATCGGCCACAGCTCCGCACCGTTTGGATGGGCAGGACCGATATAAATCGTACGGAATCCGCGTCTGTCGTCCGGGTCATCCGAGAAGCAGACCTGAAGCTCGTCACGCCGTTCGTAATTGAAAGCGATGGAACCTTTGTCGCCATGGATTTCGAAGGTCAGGAAGTTGTTTCGTCCCCAGGCATTGCGGGTCGCTTCGATGCTCCCGACAGCGCCGTTCTCGAATCGAAGCAGGGTGCTTATCTCATCGTCCACGTCGACGACCGCTCTTTGCACGTCGCTGGATGACTTCACCGTACCCAGCTTATCCGCGGAGCCGGAGGATACCGGACGCTCTTTAATCCACGTGTTGGCCGTTCCCATCACTTCGGTAATTTCCCCGACCAAATAACGGGCGAAATCTATCACATGTGTGCCGATATCCCCAAGCGTGCCCGAACCGGCTACGTCCTTGCGGAAACGCCAGGACAGCGGCGAATCCGGATGCGCCGACCAGTCCTGCAAATAGGTGCCCCGGAAGTTCAAAATCTTGCCGATCGCACCTTCCTCAATATATTTCTTCGCAAGCGTGACGGCAGGCGTCCGTCGATAGTTAAACGCCACCATATGCTTCACGCCGGCTTCGTTCACCGCATCCAGCATCTGCTTTGCTTCTTCCGTCGTCCGGGCAAGCGGCTTTTCGGAGATAATATGCTTCCCTGCTTTGGCCGCGGCGATGGCGATTTCGGCATGCGTATGATTCGGCGTGACGATATCGATGATATCGATGCTTGGATCTTCGATCACCCTTCTCCAATCGGAGGAGTACGAATCGAAGCCGTAGCGGGCAGCCGCCTCTCTCGCCAGCTCCTCATTGATATCGACTACCGTTTTGCGGAACGGAATGGCAGGCGCGGGCCAGAAAAACATCGGCATTCCCGCATAAGCCAGCGAATGCGCCTTCCCCATGAAACCTCCGCCAATCATCCCTACGTTTAATGTGCGCATTGTATTCTCTCCTTTACTGATACGATTAATGGATCAATACCGAGACTAGTTCTTTTACAACAGTGGAAGAATTACTTTGCCATATCTTGAATCGCTGCAGGTGCATCCGAATGGTAAACGGTTTTCCAGGATGCCAGAATGTTCTCCTTATTTACCTGCAACGACGGCACCGCTACGTACGCCGGCGCTTCTTTTCCCAACAAGGAATACGCCGCTAGAATCGCTTCCGCAACACCTTGATCGTATGGCAGCTGGGCGCCAAGTCCTTTGATCATGCCGCCCTTGGCAATGTCCAATGCCACGTTCGTGCCAAGGTCGATCGTCGAAATCGCCAGATCGTTTCGGCCAGCGGATCGTGCGGCAGCGAGCGCGCCTTCGGCCGGTACATCCCACACAACGAACATGCCATTCATCTTCGGATGCTTCGTCAACAGTGCTGCAGCGACTTTCTCGCCGTCGTTGGGACCCACGATTCCGCCTCTGTCTACGATTTTGATGTTGGGATACTCGTCTTTGATCGTTTTCTCGAACGCCTCGGTTCTTTGCTTCGTGACGAAGAAGTCCGCATCATGGTAGATCACGCCGACATCACCTTCCTCGCCGATCGCTTTCGCCAGAATATGTGCGGCTTCTACGCCATTGCCGTAGTTATCGGCAGAGACCACGCTGATGTAATCTTTGCCGGCTTGAAGTCCACTTGCCTTGTTGTCCATAAACACGAGCTTTACGCCTTCATCGGCGGCTTTCTTGAAAACGCTCGCCGTCGAGACCGCATCGACCGGAATACTGACAAGGATGTGCGGCTTTTTGGCGAGTATCGTTTCAATGTTGGCCACCTGCGTTTCTGCTTTGAAGTTCGCATCTGTCGTGGCCACGATTTCGATATTCATCTTGGCGAACGTATCCCTTAGACCATTCAACTGCGCCTTGGACCAGTCGTTACCAGCATAATGCATCGAGATAGCTGCCGTGTAGTTACCGGACTTTATCTTTTTCAGCTCTTCTTCCGTCAATTGCAGCGTTTTGGCGGAAACGGCACTCTCACCGTCCGGCCCTTTGCTAAGAATTTCTTTATCCGGCAGGGCTTGATTAATTGTGAGCGGTCCGCTGGCTTCCGCAGATGATGCCCCGTCAGTTGCTGTCGTGTTACTTGCCGCACCGTTAGCTTCGGCAGCTGCATTCGAAGCGCCGCTGGTGTTTCCGTTGTTCGTACCGCAGCCTGCCAGAGCCAAGCTGCAAACAAGCATAAATGCTACCATTACAGAATTACATTTTCTCATGGCCAATTCCCCCAGTTTGATGATGAATGCCAAATCAATTCAAGCCTTCGGTCTTCGATACTCCGCCGCATTCATAGATCGGACGCCGTTAAAGTGACTCAACCCTCCTCTGCAAGTTCAAATAATTTCGGAGCCCTGCTTGTCTTTGCTGCCAACTGAATCTGTAAGCGTGTCCATTAAAAGTATAGAAGGTTCAAGCGGGGAAAACTGCAGAATAATTTAACATAAAGTGAGAATTTTTTAGCCTTCACGACTTTGGGTTTTAAGCGTGTATACATTTTATTATCCATCTCATCTTTACTATCATCACCGAAGGAAAGCTCCTTTTGTTTTAATAAAAAACAAGGAGCAGCTGATGCCGCCCCTTGTTCATTAGATTGAATTTACCTAATAGTTGAGTGAACGTTATTTTTTAAAACGAAATTTAGCTCTCCATAATTAATGAAATTGCTGCTGCGAATGCAAATGAAAAAAGTAATATCAATATATACTTATCTATGTGTTAGGATTTAAATATTCGTTGATGGAGAGTACATGAATAAATTTCCGAATCATCTACATGACCTATTCCGAATTCAGAGCGCCTCTATCATTAGCAAAGCCTTCAAAATCTTTATTTATTTTATCTGACATGACATTCTTATTCAAACCTAATCATTTTTAAATAAGAAACTCAATCCTCTAGGGCAGTTCGTAAAGATGATCTGTACAACCTAATTCAACAGCTCCAAGAACCAAATTAGAAATAGCTTTTAACGAGCATTGCTTTTAACGCATAAAAGGCCGAAATCTGCACCTCTCTATTTATACGAATAATGCCAATGAAGAAATTAAGAAGTATTCGGGTTGGGGCAGTTCACCACAGGAATACCGGTGTATTAAAATAAAAAAAGCTGCGATAATCCCACACTTATTTGGGGTTATCGCAGCTTAATCCGTTTCTTATACCTTGGAAAAAACCTCTTTATATTTGTTAACGAACACATTCGAATCAAGTTATACACCATACCGAATATTGTTAACCTTTGTATTTGTTAATGAAAAGTTTTGAAAGATTCGTTCTCCACCTTTTCCTATTGGCGCTTGCGCTACAAGTCCCACCTTAATTGTCTTATCGACTGGTAAGCTAAAGAATCGCATCATATCAAACTTAACCCCATCCAACGAATAATGGAATGAAAATGAATTATCAACTCTTGCAACCTGTAACCATACATGATTACCGTTAATGTTACACCCGTTAGCGTCATCCGAATGATGATTCATGACAACACTTACTACAGCATGTGTACCAAAATCTGTCTGTTCGAAGCATGCTTTAGCCCACACCTGGAGATCTTGCATAACCATAATGGTCGCCGCATCGTAAGTATCCCTGAAATCATGAGAAACCTGAACACGCATCACAAAATCGCCAGTAACTTCTTTGTAATAAAATGGTGCATTGCAAAGATTTTCCGGTGTAATTCCTGTTTCGGAAACGGCTCCATTATTACAGAAGAAATCACTTTCTGCAGGGGCTTCAATAATCAGTTTGTCATTTTCATAGGTTGCCTTGCTTTCATTAATCCACTTAAAATCGTCAAATATTGATTTTCCCATTTGAGATTCTCCTTTGTTTAGATAAAATATGATGCAAATTACTAGTTTAAAGTTGCTGATTGGTTAAATAGATAGCACCATTTTAAGCTGAGACAACGATATATTAACCTAATCAATCCTTCACACTAGAAAACCGACTTGTTTGACAGGTAGATTAAACCGTTTTTAATTAACCTAATAATTCACTAGTAAGAGTTGGACTTTACAATTGATGATTACTTTTCAACATTTTTGAGATGGAACTAAACGATTCATCGAGGTAGGAAGTCCCAACTGTTATCTGTGTTGATTATAATAATTAAAATAGCGGCCAATCTCTCTTTGCAATTATATCAAACTTTTTCCATCTTTAACAATTAACATTATCATATATATGGCCGATGATAGACTCCTGAGGAGCATTACATCATTTGAATTGACTGTAGGTTTATTTGTATCTGTATACATCAAGGATAAGCGATACTGCTCTGTTGGATCATTCTCTGCTCTACCGCTATAAACCAAACTAAACCAGTTATGACGGACACGTATCTTAGATGTTTACACAGAGCAGTCGCCCCAAGCTATGAACCCGCTTGAGGCGACTGTATTTTATTTATTTCAATAAGGTTGGAACCGCCAAGCTAACAAAATCGGTCAATTCACGGTCAAAGTGATCCTGAACAAACACTATCACTGTATAGGATAATTGTTCAGAATCTTTGAAATCAAAGAAAGCAGCGAACTATTTAACAGTATACAATCCAAATAACAATACTTCTTATTCGCCTTTTTCCATTCCAATTGGCATCATCATGCCATTATCCATCCCCATCATTGTAACGCTGCTCGATTCTTCTTCTCCGTCTGCCAAATATACCTCAGTTCCAAATGCTGGCTCAGCATAAGGGAGGTTTGTATTTCCGCGGACGAGAATTTGACGGTAATTCCCTGAATGACCTTCGAATCCGTCATGGTCCCATGGAACCCAAGAACGTGCATTGCAATAATGGCATACAAATGAGCGACGGTAGCGATCCTGGGTACGATTCGGATAGGAGCGATGAAGTAGATGCGAATGGAAAAATAGAACATCTCCTGGACTTAGCCGAACGGGTATGGCAGGAGGATAGTTTGCGACAACCTTAGATAGCGTATTCACATTATCGTCCAAATGGCTCACATTCTGCACACCATTCAAATCCTCGAATGCATCCACCGCGTGCACATTTCCTCCTCCAACACCATCAGGAGGATATATGGGTTCGTGGTTCGAACCAGGTACAACCCATAAGCAGCCATTTTCTTCATCTGCTTCCTCTAAGGCGATCCACGCTCCGATTAACGTATCCGGATGCGTCTTAATATAGCATGCATCCTGATGCCAGCCTTGACCGCCTTTTCCAGGAGGATTTAAGAAAAGCATGGACTGAAGGGCGTATACATCCGGCCCGACCAATGCCTCTGTAACATCGACTATTCGAGGGTTAAGCATGCCCCTCTCCGCTGCTCCGCTGAAACGAGACATCATGTGAATTCGTGTCGCCTTTGCAAATTCCTCCTTGAGAGGGTCCTTGCTATCACGATCTGCCTGATTATCTAGCTGAAGGCTATTAAGCCTTGATTGCTCTGCTAATTCATATAACTCGTCGATGTCTTCTTTTGACAATAAGTTTCTGACAATTAAGTAGCCTTCTCTGTGATAGTGGGAATAATCCTTCACGCTTACTAAATAGCGGTTATCCCTCGCACGTGATTTAGGTATATAAAACTTCCCCATAACCCGTTCACTCCCTCGATTTATATGCCTACCCCCTAATTTTAGCGTGATGAGGCAGCACTCTCCATAGTCTAAAACCGGCAAATGATGTGTTTATTTGATCAAGGAATTCACCAAAATATTTCGATTTAAAGGATAAGGCGTGTACGGGTCCAATACGGATACCGTGTGGCGAAATAAGGGATCCTGACACCTTTTTATGTAATCCGATGCCGTTATTCCACGAACTTTTTTATACATTTTTGAGAAATGGTGTTCATCACCGAAGCCTACCGAATAGGCAATCTGTTTCACTGTGCCGGTGCCCCTCATCATCAATATCTCAGCACGCCGAAACCGTAATTCGAGCAGCATCCGTTTGGGGGACATGCCCGTGGTAGCGACAAACATTCGTGTGAAGTATTCATGTGACCAGCCCGATATCGCTGCGATTTCTTCAATCTTTACGGGATCGGTCAAATGCTCTTCCATATAGGTAATCGCGTGTTGAACAGGAACAGGCAAGGGAATCGCTTCCCCTTCCGCAACTTGTGAAGAAAAGGACGATAGTTCTTCTAGAGAGGCGGAAATCAAAACGGCAAGCCTTCTCCGCCAATACGCAGGCTGGTGATTCGCAATCCAAAGTATTTTCTCCATTAAGCCTGTTACGAGCATATGGCGCCCTGCCAGGAACATATGCCCTTCTCGGAGCAAGGCCACGAATCGTTCGTCCGCATTCCGCAGTGAGGCATAATCAAAATGCACAAACAAATGCCGTACGTTTTTTTCCGGCGCGAACCGGTAAGTATGCCGTTCACCTGGGCGTGTGAATATGAAGCATGGCTCATTAAGAACAAATAGGCTTCCGCCTATCTCATATTCCGTTTGGGTACCATCTGGAAAGTAGACTAATTCGAAATCGTCAATTCGCCTGGGCCCGAGCACAAACCCAGCTTGGATGACAAAGTCTCCTGCGTTATGGACTAAGGGCAATTGAAAGGTCTCTTGCTCTTGTTCACTCAAATTCATCAACTCCTTCCATATCCAATATGTACAGTCAAAGGAATTATTTTATTAGTCCCTTCGCTAGAAGATATCATATTTCCCCTCCGAACAGTATGTATGGAAAAACGAAGCCATATCTTTCCCTCCACTCAAACAAAAAAATGGACATCTTCGTTCCTAAGAAACGGATGCCCACATGTATTGTGTAACAATATATAAAAATACTAAGAATTATAGGTTCGACAACGTAGGAGAAATATGTGGCTCGCGGGCATCGCTGTACGATAAGGAAACGGATGGAGGTCTCTTAGGTCTCAACCCGTTTTTTATGTTCGGTTTAACCTTTTATGCCGGACAGTGTTACCCCTTCAATAATATAACGCTGTCCGATCATATAAACGACCAATACCGGGAGCAGAGCGATTGAAGCACCAGCCATCATCAGCGTCCAGTCCGTCGCATACATGCCTCGGTATAGATTCAGCATCATAGGTACCGTAAATTGCTCCGGGCTGTTGAGAAAGATAAGCGGATAAAAGAAATTGTTCCACATCCCGAGAAACGTGAATATGCCGAGTGCTGAAAGCGCAGGCTTGACAAGCGGAAGCATGATGCGCGTATATATCGTAAAGCGATTGGCACCATCCACAATGGCTGCTTCTTCCATTTCCTTCGGAATGCCTCTAAAAAATTGGCGGAGCAGAAAAACGCCAAAGGCATTTAACAAGGCAGCAGGCACGATGATCGACTGATGCGTATCGAGCCAACCGAAATTTTTCATCATCAAGTACAGCGGGATGATTGTCACTTGTCCGGGCACCATCATCGTTGCCAGAAACAATATGAACAACGGTTCCCGGAATGGGAACCGGATTTTGGCGAAAGCGTATGCAGCCATTGAGCATGTGATCAGCTGCGCGAATACGACGATGACATTAATATAGAAGCTGTTAAAGTAAGCTCGCCCGAAAGGCAAGGCCGTCAACGAAGTTTTGAAATTGGACCATACGAACGGTTCTGGAATCCATTTAGGCGGAACGATGAATACTTGGGACAAATCTTTTAGCGCGCTGAGTATCATCCATAGGAAAGGCAGCCCCATGACGCAGGCCCCAATGATCAGCACGACATGAAGCACCATCGTTGAGGGTTGAAGCTTTTTCGGTTTCATGAGTTTTCTCCTTCCCGGTCATCCTTATTCTTCGTAATGAACCCAACGTTTGGATATTTTCATCTGCAGCAAGGTCAGCGTCAAAATCATCGCAAACAGCGTGACAGCGGCCGATGTGCTTGTACCGAAGGTAAAATCGACAAATGCCGAGTCATAAATGTGGTATACAAGTGTATAACTGGCTTTTGCCGGTCCACCCGAGGTCATGACAAAGGATTGATCAAACACCTGGAAAGATCCAATCACGGACATTATGGTGACAAAAAATGTAGTCGATGACAACAAAGGAACCGTAATATGCCGCAGCTGCTGCCATTTGCTGGCGCCGTCAATTTGTGCAGCCTCGTAATATGTCGCAGATATTCCCTGTAATCCGGCAAGGAAAAGCACCATACTGCCTCCAAGTCCCATCCATATGCTAAGCAGTGCAATGGAAGGCATTACGAACCGCGTGTCTGTCAGCCAACGGGGACCTTCAATGCCGAACCAATCTTTTAAGTATAAATTAATCAACCCGAAATCCGCGTTAAAGAGCCACATGAAAACGACTGCTACAGCTACGGACATCGTAATGTTAGGCATAAAATAAATGAGCCGGTAAAGGATCTTTCCTTTTACTTTATTTAAGCCAATAGCAACAAGCATCGCCAGAATGATGCCGGTCGGTACGGTGAGAACGGTATAATAAAGTGTGTTAACAAGCGCGATTCTAAAATCGGGATCTTTAAACTGCCCCACGAAATTGTCCAGTCCGACAAAGGTCCGTTCACCGAAGCCGTCCCAGCTCATTAGACTGATGGCGAAAGCCAATATAAGCGGAATCAACGAAAAGATAACCAAACCGACCATTTGCGGAAAGATGAAAAAATATCCCCAAAGGCTGTCCACCGTCTTCGTCCTCATGAAGTGACGTTTCGTATCTGTTTGGTCTATTGACGGAGAGGGCCCATTATTAACGGCCGTTTTCATATCGATGTAAGCCACCTTTCTTCTATTATAGTAAGAAGGAAGGGATTTCCGAATGTTCGAAAGGTCCCTTCCATTTCCTTGTGAAAGGACTGCTGGCTGCTTATTTTTTTCCTTTGTATTCCTCAATCTTCTTGTTTGCCAATTCCTCGATTTCCTTCATTGCTTTATCCAAATCCTCATTTTTCAGCCAAAGCGCCTCAAAACGGGAGTTGATGTCATTACTCAGACCGGGAATACCCGCTTCAAACGGAGTTAATGCATAGCCGACTTCACGAGCGTCCAGGAAAAACTGTGCATGCTCAGGAAGGTTCCCTTCAAGCACTACTTCATCTGCTCCCGATACCGAAGGAACGGCATTGCCGCCTCCTTGAAGACGATAGGTTTGACCTTCCTTATTGACGAATTCCGACAAGAAGGTGTACGCCGCCTCTTTATGCTTGCTTGTCTTATTCAGTACCATATAGGCTGTCGGGATACCTGCGGGCTCGATTTTGTTGCCGGTATTTGTCGGCCAGGTGACGATATCGTACTCGAGGCTATCGTTTTTCTTGAACAGCGGCAGGTACCAGCGTCCTGCACCGACAAAGCCAACCTGATTAGACATAAACATGGCATCGCCGCCTTGTCCTTTTGGAAGCGTGCCGGCAAATGTAATGTTTTTAGTCTGGATGTTATCATATAAGAATCGGAATGCTTCGACTGCTTTCGGATCCGTGTAGCCGATATATTTGCCGTTGTCGTCATACACCTTTCCACCGTTAGAGGTTACCCAACTGTGTGTGCTGTTCCATGAATTATCAAGTACGTAACCATATTTGCCGCTTTCGCGGATTTTATCGGTCATTTCCTTAAAGGCATCCCAGCTCCACTTACCCTGTTCCTGCAAATCGGCGGGCATTTCAGTAATGCCTGCATCCTTTAAAACCTTCTTGTTATACCAAAGCACCATCGGGTTATTGTCTACCGTGGCCCCATATATTTTACCATCGCGCTCAGCGGCTCCCCATAGGCCAGGAAAGAAATCCTCCTTCTTAACTGCGCTTCTTGCATCATCCATTAACGGTGTGAGTTCCTCGATGCTGCCGTTTTCAATCAGTTTAACAATAAAAGCATCACCGGCATAGAAAATGTCTGGTGCCGTTCCGCCACTCAATTGCGTTAAGATTTTTTGATCGTACTCCCCCGGGATCGGGATTAACTCCGCTTCAATTTCAGGATGCTTCTTATTAAAATCATTTGTGAAATCTTGAAACCTAGTTAATTCTCCCGGATTTCCCCATGTAGCCCACTTGATTTTTACTTTCCCCTCTTTTGGACTGTTTGTTCCGGCTTCTTCTCCATTAGACATTCCGTTGTTGCCACCACCGCTCGTTCCGCAGGCTTGAATCAAAGCAGACACAGCAATAATCATGATGAGTAGAGACCATTTGAGCTTTTTCATTCTCTTTTTCCTCCCTCAAGATATCTAATTTTCTTTTACAAATATTTTGTAAGCGCTTTAATTATAGTTTATTGTCAAAGGGGGTTTGAACGGTTTATATTCCGAAAGAGTGTCTTGTTTTCCGCAATTAACATGATTTTATTTTCGCAACAAACCTTGAAATTCGGCTGGAGATACACCTACGATCTTTTTAAATTGCTTGCTAAAATATTTTACGTCGTTAAAACCAGACTGCTCGGCTACCTCATACACCTTGAGCGATGATCCTTGCAGCAGCTCCTTCGCTTTCTTTACGCGCAAGGCGATCAGGTGGTCGATGAAGTTCTCTCCTGTCACACGTTTGAACATTTCGCTGAAATAATTCCTGCTAACATTTACCGCATCAGCCACTTCCTGCAGGGAGATCGATTCCCTATAATGGCTCTTGATATAGTCAGCGGCCTCCATTACGATCCTTTGATGCAATGTTTTATCCGGCCGCGGAGAGTCTTCACCGCCCACGATTGTTTGGTAGCCATCTTTTACATGTTGAATGACCTCAGTGACATAACCCAGCCTACCGAGCTCCCGGATTTTCCGGATGATGGAAGAATCTGCGTCTTTGAATACGGCAAACAGGCTAAGCAATTCCTCTGCCTCCTGCAGCACTTCCTCTTTCGATCGATATTGCGGTAACCAATGCTTCATGATTTCATTTATTATTTGTTCTGATCTGGAATGAAAGCCCATCGTTAACGACTCTTTGAGATCGTGTAAGGCTGCCGCAAAAGGATAGGGCGATGCCGAAAAGGTATCCGTTTGCTCCTCGGCAACAATCAAACGACACGGTCCGAGGAAGAAACCGACCGCGAGCATTTTTTTCGCCTCCATGGAGGCATTCTGAAGTTCAAGATAATTCTCATAAACGACGCTGAGTCCTATGGATACTTGCAGTAGGTGCGACTCGGTATGCTGCGAAAACTGCTCGATAAGCTCATAAAACGTGGCATGCAGGTTTGGGTGTACAGGAAGAGCAGCCAAAAGCAAGTCCGGACGAAGCATGACCGACACATAGGAACCAAATGCTTGATAGAGTACCTGTTTGAGCACTTCTCCCAGCTCCGTTAGGAGATCATTCCTTTCAGCATCCGTTTTGCCAAATACGTTGATCCCCAATGCGGCAATACGGTAGCTTTCTTCCGGGCATTCTGTCTTTATTCGTTCGATAGCAGCCAAGTCACCGCATAGCGCTTTGTAGAATGTCTTCTCCAGCATTTTCTGCTTATTAGCGAGCTGTTGGTCTTCAAACTGCTGAACGATTTGTCTGTTCTCGCTTTCTTCCTGAAGCTTTTTTTTCATTTGATTCAGAACCGTTATGAGTGAATCCGAATTAAGTGTCGGCTTCAAGATGTAATCGCTGGCCCCTAACCGGATTCCTTCCCGTACATATTCGAAATCATTATGACAGCTGAGCAGCAACACCTTGACCCAAGGACATAATTCTTTAGTCTTGCGCGTGAGCTCGAGTCCATCCATCACAGGCATAGCAATGTCGGTGATCAATATATCAATCTCTTGATTCTGAATCCATTTCATTGCGTTTTGCCCGTTTGACGCTTCACCAACCAATGTAAATCCGTGTCTCTCCCAATCAAAAGTGGTACGAAGCCCGATTCGCGCTATCTTCTCGTCATCAACCAATAGCACTCTGTACATAGGTTTCCTCCTTAGAATTGGCAATCGTAATAAGCACCCGTGTCCCTTCGTTTTTGATGCTTGAGATGCTGAGGCCGTATGTACTTCCGTAATATAACTGAATGGTCTGATGAACATGATTCAGACCGATATTGGTCATCCCTTTATTGCTGCGCTCTTTATCGTTCATCTGCAATTGATGAAGCCTTCCCTCATCTATTCCGATACCGTCGTCGGTTATTTTGACCACGATATTTTGTCCGGTTTGTTCGACTTCGATATCAATCGATCCATCTGCATCCTTTGGAGCGATCCCATGGAAAATGGCGTTCTCGACGATGGGCTGAAGCAGCATTCGGGGAATTTGAATTTTTTTGAACTCGTCCCGGCAATGGATATTTAAGCTGATTTTGTTATCATAGCGGTATTCCTGAATGATCATATATTTCTGGAGCAGTTCAAGCTCTTCCCCGAGCGGAATGAAAACGCCATTCCGTTCAAGACTGCCTTCCAATAATTGAACCAGCGTAGTGACGGCGTTGTCGACATCATTGGTCCGGTTTAATTTAGCCATCCACCTTATCGAGTTCAGCGTATTATAAAGAAAGTGAGGGTTAATCTGATAGCGGAGCGCTCGAACCTCCGCCTTTTTTTTCTCTGATTCCTCCTTGGCGATTCGGGCGATTAACAGATCGATCTGTTTGATCATTTTATTGAAGCTGCGGCCCAGCTGCCCAATTTCGTTCCGGCCGACGCTCTTGCTCCGGACGCTCAGGTCGCCGTTCTCTCCTTTACGCATCAATCGGCTCAGATTAACTAACGGATTACCGATTTTACGGGTAACGAAATACCCCATTCCTATTGCCGAAAGGATGCAGCAAAGTGCAATCCACATCGTGAATTTCCGGATACTAGCCGAATCGGCTGTCAGTTCCTCGAGAGGTACAACCCCAACCACATCCCAGCCATTGTACAGGCGTTCAGGAATCACCAGCGTGCTTTTGTTGTCTTTGTTATATTCCGTCGCTTGCGAAGGAAGGATGAGGTTGGACTCTTTTCCATACTGCTTGGAATCCGGATGATAGAAATAACGGTTCTTGTCATTGGTGACGTAGATGTAACCCGTATCCCCAAATTGAACGCGGTCAAGCTCATCGATCAGAACCTGGCCCATAATCTCAAAGAACATCACGCCGATAATGTCGCCGGTTTCCCAGCTTCGTATGGCGCGGCCAAGGCCGAATACAGGAAACCCCATTTCCGTTTTCTTTAAATATGAGTTTTGAGAGAGTCCGAACCATACGCTATTGCCGTTTGCTTCCAATATCGCTTTATACCAGTCGGAATCCCATTGATCCAGAGACACCAAGGAGTCCGAGCTTAATACCGAATTGTTGCGGTTCACATCGAATATATAGATATCGAGGATTTCTGACGAATTGATCATGATGGATGTTAGGATGTCTTGTCCATCTTGAATCTTGAGCGTGGTTTCATATAACTTCTCTTTCGATTGTTCCTTCAAAATATTGTGGATGACCTTACTGTTTAGCAGCATCATAGACGAATCATCAAGCTTTTTGAAATAAAGGTTCAGCTTGTCACTCACCTGTGTAATAGTAAGCGAGGCTACCTTACTGACTTGTTCCTCTACGATAGAGGAGGATTTATGGTAAGACAAAAAACCCATGACCAGAACGGGAAGCGTCATGCCGATAAAGCAGAACCAAAAGAGTTGGGCTACAATGGAATGAAAATGACGGAAACGCATGGTCGTTCCTCCTTTATATTCAACATTAGTTTGCTGAACTCTATATTACTCAAACTATAACAGCGCTTACAATAGTTCATATTAAAAAAAATAGATTATCTTCAACTCTTTCTCTTTTTTTATGAAGGTGCATTTTGTAATAATCAATGCCCTTGAACCATAAGGTTTTCTGAGCATATCAAAGAAACTTCACCCTGACTTGGAGAAGTTTTCAAGTAATTGACAGAACTCATAATTAAAAAAATAATTCCTAAAAAGTTACAGAGATACATTTCAAATGGGGGGAATAGCGGTGATTTATTTTTTTACGTCCTTGTATAGGAATAATGAGGTTTTTTTCAAAAAAAACACCCCGAAGGGCGGCCCGCACTCATAACACAAACATAATGAGCTTTAAAAAATCCCCAATAGATGTCGGGGATCTAATTACGTTTATTTTTATGCGTCTGAAAACCAACCTTACATTAAAGCTTCGAAGAATAAATATACGATGAATTGGCATTTTCAACCGTAGGCTTGTTTCAATTCCATCACAATTGGCAAGATCCATCAAGAATGTCCTTTATTATGGAAAATTACTCTGTTTAACATAAACACATTTCCTATTTATACAAGCAAAAAGAGGAGCTGCTGAAGCACGCTCCTCCACTATCGTACCCATTAGCATAATAAAATGAGCATGCCACTGTAGTGTCTGCTCATTCATGTGTGTTTTTCAACTATCGTTACCCGAGATTTGAATAGAAACAGGGGTTGAGGCTTAATATCATAAGTAATCTGACCCAAGCCATACCTGGTAGATAATGCGACTGTTGCGCTTTCAGAGTCGTTTCAGAGTGTGTACTCCACCAACTACGTCATGTCCTTAAGACGCTGGAAAGCTGAGGGCGGCGACTCGTCTTCGAGGCGATGGCGGATCAGGGCGGCACACTCTTCGGAACTAAGCACCGAGGTGTCAACCTCCAGATCATAGATACCAGGCATATGGACAGCCTGCTGCCACAATCTCACCGGCTTTGGCACAGATCCGTCCTCATCGTAGCCGGAATTCCAAGTAGCGATCCTCCGCTGCATAACAACCTCTAATGGGCATCGCACACCCACAAACAAAACCGGCATTCCACTCAGAGTCCGGGCACAGCTGGGAAGAATCCCCCGCGGGATCGAATAAGCATCGTGGTGACCGACATCAACTACAACATTCAGCCCCAGGCGGCTGTGCGCAGCAATAGCCTCATACATGGCTTGATAAAGGGTCACAATGAGTGGCTCAAGGTCGGGGCGTTCCCCACCTGGCCGAAGCCCAATCCCTGGCCGGTAGCGTTCAGGGGTCATCTGCATGAACCGGTCGACTCCCATGTTCATCCACACACCCTCGAAAGTATTCTGAATCACAGTGGCAATACTGGACTTCCCTGACCGCGGAGTCCCGTTTAAAATAATAATCTGTCCGGGCTCATCTACCTGTAACATTTGCTCCCCCCTTGATTGTAATGAATAAAAGTTCCTGGTCTAAACCACAAGACGCTGGAAAGCTGAGGGCGGCGACTCGTCTTCGAGGCGATGACGGATCAAGGCGGCACACTCTTCGGAACTTAGCACCGAGGTGTCAACCTCCAGATCATAGATACCAGGCATATGGACAGCCTGCTGCCACAATCTCACCGGCTTTGGCACAGATCCGTCCTCTTCGTAACCGGAATTCCAGGTAGCGATCCGCCGCTGCATGACAACCTCTATTGGGCATCGTACACCTACAAACAAAACAGGCAATCCACTTAGGATCCGGGCACAGCTCGGAAGAATCCCCCGCGGAATCGAATAAGCATCATGGTGCCAAACATCCACTACGACATTCAGTCCCAGACGGCTGTGTGCAGCAATGGCTTCATACATGGCTTGATACAGGATCACAATGAGAGGCTCAAGTTCAGGGCGTTCCCCACCTGGCCGAAGCGATATCCCAGGCTGGTAGTGTTCGGGGGTCATTTTCTTGAACTGACTGCCCCCAACGTTCATCCATACACCCTCAAACATATTCTGGATCGCGATGGCAATGCTTGACTTCCCAGCCCGCGGATTGCCGTTCAGAATGACTATTTGTCCGAGTTTATCTTCTTGTGACATGCGTTTCCCTCCATTCAATGATTTCTTTCATACCGTGAATGTTTTTTCCATCTTTGGAAGTTACAATATAGATTGTAGCAACTATACGGCTAATGGAATAGTCTGTAATTTTAATAATAAGGCGTAAAATTGAATTAGAACATAATCTTATTTTGTTGTGCTATTCTGCCCGTCCATATTATGGTTCAACTAGATATATCCTTACGCCGCAGCCATTGTCAGATTGGTACTTAATAAGCAAAAAAACCACCCCGAAGTGTGGTCCGCACTCATGATGAATATTTATTCATATTAGAACGCTGCTCATTAGCGCAGTGAGGCTGCCGTTACATGCCTGCAGCCTCGTCTTGGTTATTGTTAAGCTAAAGTTACCTGTTAGTTTAATACCATATTATTGCATTATATTTTAATCCATTTTGTTAACTGTTGTTCACTTACAGCGACACTCTACGCTGTCGGACATTATCGGTTAAAGGTCTTCCGGCTTAATAAATTTCACCTCTGGATACATGTCGTTCGGACCCTGAATCAGATTTCCACCTGCTCCTTTCAATTGCTTATTAAAGAAATCGAGTACATATTGATTTACGATGCTTGATCCTCTTTTACCATTTATATCTCCTGTTATTCCAGTCAGTTTAATCAACTCAGAATAGAATTGAAGGTCCGTGAAATTGAAGTGTTGGGTACCTTCTACATAAATCGCACTTCCCCCCTGATTGATAACATTTTTAATAATGTGCAGCTCATCTGAAAGTTGTTTATTTATTTCGTTATCCGAACTTTTATCATTTTTAAAATCTACTAACCAGTCTTTAAAACTTCCCGATCTAATAAACATAAAAGGCTTGTTTATAACATCTCTATTTTCCACTTCAATTAGTGACCCGTCCATATTGATCCCGGCCTTGATTCTATGATCTAAATAAGTTGTATTAAACGCCGTTGCACCCCCAAAAGAATGCCCCATCACGCCTATGTTTTTTAAATCTATTTTCCCTTTAAATTGACTTTCGATTGCACCTGAATTTAGCTTTTCAATTTGGTTGATTACAAACTCTACATCTTGTGTCCATATTTTCCCAATTCTTCTGCGTTCATCTATTGTTGTCATCTTTGTTTTATAGTCCGTTACACGGCCATCCGGAAAAATGGTAGCAAAGGTGCTATACGTATGATCGATTGTGACCACGATAAACCCATGACTAGCCAGATTCTCGGCCTGTGATGCATGTAGAACTCTACTGGTTCCCATTCCGTGAGAAAGCAGTACCAAGGGATAAGGACTTGTGGAAGGTAATATTTCTACATTATCATAAGAGTTGGTTTTACTATACTTCCAGTAATCGAACACAAAATCGGGAAGGTTTAAAGAATTAGAGTATGTCTGAATATACTTTTTGAACATTTCTTTATCTTTTGGAAAAAGAGCTTCTCTCTTGTTGTTATTGCTCTTTTCAGTAGGGTACCAAACTTGA
The DNA here is from genome assembly GCF_052114265.1 of Paenibacillus sp. MCAF9. Classification (NCBI taxonomy): domain Bacteria; kingdom Bacillati; phylum Bacillota; class Bacilli; order Caryophanales; family Paenibacillaceae; genus Paenibacillus; species Paenibacillus sp. MCAF9. The sequence goes on along the minus strand of NZ_JBFREL010000021.1, from coordinate 5,500 downwards.
ACCATTAGTTCCCTCTTATCGCTTTGATCTTCAGTTAAGACTTCATCTCTGTTCTGATCCGTAAATTGAAAAGTTTGAGTACCCACTTTCACTGGACCATCAAGCTTTGGCAAATGAAAGACAGGCAAGTATAGAGACAAACTGGTAGATACAACAAGTAGAATGACGATTAGGGAAGATAAACTATATTTCAATGGCTTCCCTATTTTTAGATTCACCATCTTTTTTGATTGCCTGAGTAAAACGATGAGTATGAAAAGAGCCGTCATAATATATACCAAAAGCAACTGCCATCTGTATCCCTCAACAAACAACTGAACTACAAATATAACGCCACTTCCTATACACAAAACCAGTCCTGCTTTCTTTGCACCTCTTTTCATAAACAATAGATCTACGAGTAAAGCCAAACAGGATAGAACTAAAAGTATCTCAAATAATCTCATTTGAATTCCTCTCTTTCTTTACGAACTTTTACAGGTTATTTACTTCGCTTCGTTCATGAATGCGCTCAGCTATTTCTTTAAATTTGGTATGGTATAAATAATGTGATTATTTGTTAATGTTAAGTCAATCGCCACAACATTATATTATGGAGATAGTTTCATCAATGAGCAGCTTAATTTCAAGCGATGGTGCAGTTGTTCCATGACTTGGAAGATGTACGTTTCCCGTCTACACATACGTGCTGGCCGTAGGGCTCTATCTTTATCGCCTACGAATTGCTAATGATCACATTCGTGATATAAAAAACACCTAGAAACAGAACAATGGCGATTACGATTGCTCCTAGTATTTTAAGTATAAAGTTTCGTACTTTCTTGGCCCTCGATCCATTCTATGTTTTCTTTTCCTCTGGTTGTGTCACTCTCATCTCCCCCTGTCTTGAACTGTTTGTTGGAATTGCTTCTTTGATGCTAATGAAATCTTAACCAATGAATATGTATTCCCCATGACGTCAATATGAACTGAATATGAACAAGCAAATAAATTAATAATAGAATCCTGTATTAGCTTCTCGTGCTCGGGAATCCATCTGTCCGTTGCCGGGCGATTCGCTTGGATAAAGAAAATAACTCACACTTTCCGATTCAATCATTCTTCGAACCAACAACGCGTATTCATCCTCGTTCCCCTATGATTTACCTATGATTAGGCCAAGCAGTAAGTTGAGTCCATATAATTGTGTAAAATGAAGAACTTCATAAAAAGTAAGCCATGAAGTCAATACTCATCTAGAAGAAGTTGCCTAGACCATCCCAGAGGTGAGTATTTATTCATGGCTAAATATCAGGTTACACTAGATCACCAATTATTAAACCAGTTGTTTATCGGAGAATCTCGAGACGCAGGCGTAGCCGCCTTGCTCGAGACAGTTTTGAATCAAGTATTGAAGGCACAAGTAACAGAACAATTAGCAGCTGAAGATTATGAGCGTACGCCTGACAGACAAGGACAATGAAATGGCAGCTATTCGAGAAGCTTGACGACACGTGTGGGCAGTATAACCTACAGGTTCCAAGGTTTCGAGATAGCAAATTATCGACAGAGCTTTTCAAACGCTACCAATGCAGTGAACAGGCGCTTGTACTCACAATGATGGAACTTGTTGTTCAAGGTGGATCCACTCGTAAAGTAGCACGTGTGACGGAAGAACTCTGTGGCAGTTTCAAAAACAGCAGCACCTGCACCTTAATGTATAATGCGATTACATGCGAATCATTTTATGTTTCGCTAGTTTTCGCTTTCATAGCCCCATTTTTTTATTTTCTACAACCTTGTTCCATTATGTTTGTCATGTACAAAAGAATAACGTTCAGAATCTAAGTGAATATGCCTATTTAAGGGGAAAACGATTCTCCATAAAGTGAGATTAATTAAATAACCCATAAGAAATGCGCGCCTTTGAACGAGGCGAGTATTTTTTGTTTTGACTGCTTTAAAACATTAAAACAGGTAAGTAATCTTTAGAATTTCTTCAGAAAGTACCTAGGTAGGAACTAAGTATTTTTTTCTATACTGATGTTGTCCTTATCAGGGCGCACACAAGTCATTTTCACGAAATGGGGAGCTTACGTGGATCAAATTATGACAATGATAAGCCAATATGGTTACATTGTACTTTTCTTAGCCTTCTGTTTGGGACCTTTTGGGATTCCAGTTCCAAATGAGGTGACGATTATCGCCGCTGGGATTATGACGTCTCATGGAGTTTTGCACCCCTTTTACACCTTTGCTTCTATTCTATTTGGAATGACATCCGCCGTGACGTTAGGGTATTGGATCGGCAGGCTAGCAAGTAAATACGGTTTCCTTCGAAAATTGAGCCATTTCGGAGGATATAAGAAAGCTGAACAATTTTATATAAGGCATAGTGGTACAGCTTTGTCTTTAGGCTATTTGATTCCTTTAGTTCGATACTTCGTTAGTATTTTAGCCGGTGTAAACAAAGTTCCTTTTAAACGAATAATTTTCGTCTCCTATCCAAGTGCTATTTTATGGATCGGCACGTTATACGGTGTCAGCTTCATTTGTGGAAATCAATTAGTCCAAATATTTCAATGAGGTGATAAAATGATAAATAATCATTCACTGCTTTTTTTAAAAAAATTCATTTTTAATCCTAAAGATGTTGGAAGCGTCATTCCGAGCTCGAGTTTTTTGGCGAATAATATGGTTGCAGCGGCAATGTGGGAGCAAGCTGAAACCATTGTCGAAATCGGTTCAGGTACTGGTGCAATTACACAAGTAATTGCAAATCGGGTAAAGTCTGAAAGCAAAGTTATTTTATTTGAAAAAGATGAAGAGATGGGTCAAAGGCTTCAATTGGATTTTCCCCAGTTCATTAGGGAAAGTAATGCGTTAGAGTTAGTTTCCAAACTTAAGAAGCACAATATCCAAGAAGTCGATTATATCTTTAGTGGATTGCCGTTTTACAACTTTTCCCCAGTGATGCGTAACCAACTGATTTCGCAGTGCAAAGAAGCGCTGAAACCATGTGGTAAATTTATTGCTTTTCAGTATTCATTGCAGATGAAAAAAATGCTTTCAGAGCATTTTGAGATTGAAAGTATTTCTTTGGTCCCCTTGAACATCCCCCCCGCGTTTGTTTATGTTTGTAAGAAACTGAAAAATTGAAAAAAATTAATCTAGGGAGAGATTGAATTGGGTGTAATTTTAGTCGTAGATGATGATTCGGAAATAAGAGACGTTATTCATGTTTACTTACGTAATGAAGGATATTCTGTCATTGAAGCTAAGGATGGAGCGGAAGCACTCGATGTGCTTTCGCAACGGGAATTGGATTTAGTCATTTTAGATGTAATGATGCCACGAATGGACGGTATTAAAGCATGCATGCACATTCGAGAGCGATATGATGTCCCAATCATTATGCTCTCTGCGAAGGAAGGAGATATTGATAAGATCATGGGGTTATCGACAGGAGCGGACGATTATGTAACGAAGCCATTTAACCCAATGGAATTAATCGCCAGGGTGAAAGCGCAGCTAAGAAGACAAAAAATACTCGCAGGGAAGGATGTTCCACACACTCAAATAACCATTAGAGAGCTCGTTATTGATATTGCAAAGCACTTTGTATCGATCCGAGGACAAGAGGTCATGCTAACACCACTTGAGTTTTTAATTCTAAATCTACTTGCGGCTAATCCAGGACAAGTATTTAGTGCTGATACTATCTATGAATCCGTATGGAAAGAGCGTGTGGGCTATTCAGACAATACTGTCATGGTTCATATACGAAATCTGAGGGAGAAGCTTGAACTCAATCCCAAAAAGCCAGAGTACATCAAGACGGTGTGGGGTGTTGGTTATAAAATGGACAAATAAACGATTTAAAATTAAACATAGCATAAGATATTCCTTTCTCGGGGCAACGCTCCTGACCATAGTGATATCCTACATTCTTAGCTTGTATATTGTGGGGTTGATTGGGCAGTTGATCGATTCGATCTCATCAAAAGGAAAGCTTGAGTATATTCCGTTTCTAATCATTGTATCGCTCACGGTTTTCATATTGATCTTTCTCTTTTCATTCTACATGCTAACGAAGCGAATTATTAAATACTTTTCGGTCCTTTCGGAAGGGCTAGGTTTTATCTCACATGGTAATTTCGAGTATAGGGTTCCCGTTCGTCGCGAGGATGAATTGGGCATATTAGCCAAAAACATGAACAAAATGGCTGAGCAACTCGCATCCCAAAAAATGAAAGAAAAGGACGTTGAAGATTCTAAAATGAATCTCATCACAGGCGTTTCTCATGATCTTAGAACTCCACTAACGAGTATGATTGGCTATTTGGATTTACTTCGTAATAGATCCTTCTTAGACGAGAACGAATATGATCGGTTCGTAAACAATGCTTTTAGCAAAGCACAGCAACTGAAAATACTTATTGATGACCTATTCATTTATACGCGATTGTCTTCTGGAGATATGATATTGACGAAGCAACCTGCGGATATGCACAATCTTTTGGAGCAAGTGCTGTTTGAGTTTGTGCCAATTGCCGAAGAGCATCATGTAGTTGTTAGGCCACAGATAAGTATTCAGAAGGCAGCCGTCAATATTGACCCTGAACAAGTGGCTAGGATCTTAGATAATCTGCTGATGAACGCTCTTAAATATTCAACGACTCCTAAAGTCATCGATATCCACTTAACCTCGAATGAGTCATCAGTTTACTTAACCGTAGCAAATAAGGGAGAACATATTACGAAAGAACAGGAGGCCAAACTCTTCGATCGCTTTTACAAGACGGAAAATATGGAGCATAACAAACATCTTCAAGTAGGTGCTGGCTTAGGCCTTGCAATTGCAAGACAACTTGCAGAACACCAAGACGGTCGCCTTACACTAGCATATGATAATGGTCATTATGCATTCACGTTAGAACTTCCCCTGCTTACTATAAAAAAGAATTGAATTATTCAGGACAACTTGAAGAACAACAGATAGCATTAATGTTGTTATACTGTTCCATATGTGCACGTCTCCACTTTACCCTAGCGATTCTCGCTCCCATGTCGGGGCGGGTCATAGCCCTTTCATTCCTTCGTCACTGGATCGTCTACACTAAGTTAGACAGAAAAAATAAGGGCTAGTAGAATGAAGGGAACAGAGAAGGAGCGAATCTACTATGCCAAAACCAAGACGTGCATTTACTGCCGAGTTTAAGAAGCAGATGATCCAGCTCTACGAGAGTGGAAAATCAAGAGCAAACATCATTAAGGAATATGATCTGAGTGCTTCTGCATTTGATCGTTGGATCGTACAAAGTCAGAAGACAGGTTCCTTTAAAGAAAAAGATAATCGCACAGAGGAAGAGAACGAACTCCTAGCTTTACGTAAAGAAATTCAACGTTTGAAAATGGAGAACGATATTTTAAAGCAAGCCGCGCTGATCATGGGACGAAAGTAAATGTGATTCGCAATAATGCACACAAGTACTCGGTATCAGCAATGTGCGCAGTCCTA
>NZ_JBFREL010000020.1:0-110413 GCF_052114265.1 Paenibacillus sp. MCAF9 | reverse complement strand
CTATTCTGGTCTATGCTTGCTTCATAGGATTATGGGCAAGCGAAAGCCACCCGACCTCCAGACTTACCTTAGGTAAGCTGCGAAGCAGAAACGCCGGAATCCTTGGTTATTCTTTATCTGTCCTAAAATACTTTCGGGTTCAATCATTCATCTTACCGACAGCGAATATCCTTCCTCGCAGCTCAGTTTCTCCCTTGCTTGCTGCTTGTAGCGCATAATAACTCAGACTGACCATATCCAGCATCGGCGATGATCGTCGTATGATTGTAATGTGCGCGAACCGATAGTGGAGAGTAAATAAGTGTAAAAGTGCACCTGTTTTTAACAAACAAGATTGGAATGTTGCAAATAGGTGTACTAATACCTCTAATTGATCAGATTTGAAGAAAATTTGGTTAAATAAGTGCATTTCTGCACTTAGATGAAGATGCTGCAGGCGCTGCATCAGGGAAACATCCCCGTTTTCAAATGAAAGGACTTCAAATTCCACTGCATAGTGGAGCTTGAGGTCCTTTTTCTCGATGAAAATAAGTTCTAAGTAGTGCTCAAAAAATCGCAAAATGACTTTTGAGCCAGCCCCTTTTATAAAAGTCTGCTGATAACTTATGAGATGAGGCATTATATGTTATGAATATGATGTAAAGCAACGAAAACTAGATTCGTATTTTCCGAACTAGCTATTGCGTGGTGAAAATGTGTAAAATATGTAAGGCAGAGCGGTAATTATTGGTTATTGTAGATGAAATGAAGCCGCTAAGATGAGAGGGAGAGGGTCTATTCGTGAAAAAGTTTGCATCATTATTTCTATCATTAGCTCTACTATTTTCTTTCGTAACGAACATCCAAGCAGAGGCTAAGCCTATTTCAGTTTGGATAGACGGCGAGCAGGTACAGCTTGGTGAGAATCAACCTACGATGGAAAAGGGAACGATTCTTGTTCCGGCGAAGACGGTTCTTCAAAAGCTTGATTTCCAAGTAAATTGGGATCAGAAAAATAAAGTTATTTCAGGAAAGAAGCAAGGACTAACCCTTTTATTCCAAATCGACAACTTAGGGGCAATGGCTAACGAGACGGAAATTGGATTGCTTGCTGCGCCGAAGGTCGTTAAAGGAACTGTTTATATTCCTTTGCGTACGGTAAGTGAAGCAGCAGGTTACGAAATTACTTGGAATAAAGAGCAGCGCTCTGTTTCCCTTAAGGAGAATGAGCCAAGTAAAGGTTTCCTTTGGAAAGTAGAAAAGGACGGCAGCACCGTATATTTGCTGGGGTCGATACATATTGCGAACAAAGCGATGTACCCTTTGCGCTCTGAAATTCAAAAAGCTTATGATGCATCCGACTACTTGGTTGTAGAGGCTGATATTTCGAAGATGAATGATGAGAAGGTACAAAAGCAAGTGCTTGATTTAAGCGTATTGAAGGATAATACAACGCTTAAAGATCATATCTCAGCTGATTCTTACAAGAAGCTTGGCGAGATTTTGAAGGAGAACGGCTTACCGGAAAATACGCTGGATACCTATAAGCCTTGGAGCGTTTCGTCTACTGTGGATTATCTTAGCTCAGCAAAAGAAGGTTATGATTCAGGCATAGGGATTGATGCCCATTTCTTGCAGCAGTCGTTGGAGAACAAGAAGCCAATTCTAGAGCTGGAATCGATCGAATATCAGCTTAATATGTTCAATAATTTTTCAGACAAACTGCAAGAAGAAATGTTGAAAGGCTCTATTGAGAACTATTTTGCAGAAGTATCAGGGATTGAAGATCTTACGAAAATGTGGGTTACCGGAAATGAGGAGCAGCTGCTCGAGCTGACGAAATCAGCTTCGTCGAATGCGGAGCTTAATAAAGCGCTGCTTACTGACCGCAATGCTCCAATGGTTGAGAAAATAACGGGTTACTTGAATGACACGACAAAAAAAACCTATTTCGTAGTCGTAGGAGCTGCACATATGCTCGGCGAGAACGGTATCGTTCCACTGCTGGAGAAGAAAGGTTTTACTGTAGTTCGTCAATAGCAGCATGAAAGAGAGAAGGCAATCACGCAGTGAGCGTGATTGCCTTCTTTTTGTTCATGGTGTGATCAGCCGATATGCTGCTGCTGTTTATGTTTAAGCTCAACAAGCAGCGCGTGCAGCTGCTCTGTCGCTAGGCCATGCAGTACGAGTCGAAAGCCTGCTTTAAGCGTCGTGAGCGGCACCATGGGATGTTTGTTGTTGATAAGCGCCAGTCGGTCGTTGCTGCCGATAATTTTGGAAGCAAGGATGCCAATCGTTTCATCGAGCTGAAGGGAGTTTGTCGCACGCCAGAAGTCATTATCGGTTAGAAACATTTGATAGACAGGGGTGAAGCATTCAATGGCAGTCGTCAAATCCATAAAATTGGTCCAGCGATTAGGCATTTGCTCAATAGGCAGAGGTTCCGATGTGATGGCGTTAAAGTTAAGCCGGTCCTGCTTTGTAACCTCAATTCCTTTGTGACGCAGCTCGCGATTAAGATTGATGACGAAGTTGTATAAATTGAGATCGTGAATGAGAAAAAGATCATCTTTTACAGGTTCTAGATTGGTTGGTTTGAGCGGGTTCATCTCAATCTGAACGTCAGGCACATTATCACGAATGAAGCCAAGCACCTCAGAGCCAAGATAGAAGTGGCGCAAAATCATATAATTGGCATCAGGGCTTACGAAGGTTTTCATTCCGAAATGCAGGACGCGGTGCAGCAGCCGGGATGAGGTGAGTGCTTTAGGTACGATTATTTTGTAAACCTGAAGAACAATAATCATTAATCTCGCAAAAGGACGCAGTACGGGCAGCAGAAACTGCCGTGATCTGCTAGAGCAATCCTTAAGGTAGGCAGCCTTGGCCTCCTCATTAAAGGGAATGCTCTGATCCATAAAGATGGCTAGAAACGGATTGGGATCGTTTTTGTCATGCGGCATTTGATGAAAATAATCAGTTTTGCTCATACATTGCCCAGCTCCTCTAATTGCAGCAAGTATAAGCGCGCCGTCGTTTTTGCAGTTTTCACTATTCGTCCTGCAATCTCCGCAGTAAGCATCGGATGCTGGACGACTGCCTCGAGCCTCTCGAAGTGCTTCTCATCAGAGTCGCTATGATAAAGCAGGAACGACACTTCTTCATCGCTAAGCCCAAGCTGATCGCGAATCATTTCGCCCCAGTAGCGCGCCATGCGGCATCCAAGTCCCTCTATAATCCACATAGCGCCAATGAGATCAATGGGATTCTCGCGGCTAGCACGCTGGAACAAATAAGCAGACAATGCTTCACTGCCAATATTTTTTTCGCCTGATTGGATGTGCGCTAGGTCGCCTCCGATGGCGACGTAGTTGCGCTCAAGTATTTGAAAGTCACGATGCTCATCGCGCGCATGGGCTATGAATGTCGAACGGAGATCGATATGCTCAATCGCGATATATGAGGCTGCCCGCGCAATCCACTGCGAACCGTCAATGACCTGTTGGCGGATGTTTTCCATTAGCAGCTTGTAGTCATGAAGGGTGAACTTGTTGTTGTACAGCTTATGAATAACCGGGACATGAGCCAGCTTTTGCTCAAAATCAATCCAAACCTGTACGAGCTGCCTAACGAGCTGTGCTTGAACGTGGTCTGCTTCGTTATACTCGAGATGAGGTGCCTCAGGCTGCCTCTCTTCAAACACCGGCTCTGCGATATGTCCCACATCAGCTGTGTCGCCAACAACCGTCAACAGCATATAGGAGGTTTGGAATCGGCCGCTTTCCGGCACCATGCATAACACCAGCTCACCTGGCTTCAAATGGCCTTCGTTAAGCAGCTCCTCCAGCATGATGTAGATTGAAGCAGCACCGGTGTTGCCCTTCGTATATAAATTCGTAAACCATTTCTCCTCAGGAATGGTGAGTCCGCCAAGCTGCAGCAGCTTAAATATTTCGTCGCGGAAAAAATGAGATGAATAGTGGCATACCATCCAATCGATAGCGCTCGGTTCGATTTTGCCCTCATCTACCAGCTCGAAAAATCGATTAACCCCGACCTTAGGCATTTCATTAACGAGCCGAATATCTTGTTTGAGATTAAGGGCCCCGTCGTCAGCAGCTTCATGAATGGTGGCATAGTCAAGCCAGCTTTGCTGCTCGGCATTATCCTTGTTGGTTCCTGCATACATGCAGACATCGTATAGATTAGCGTAGGATTTGTTGTCGATCCATTCGATGCGCAGGGATAAACCGCTGGCGGCAGGTTGATGCTGAAGAACCGCTGCACCTGCTCCATCGGACAACATAAACCGAAGAAAGTCAGTGTCGAAAGGAATTGGATGATCGGCGACACCCTTTTGCGCTTCGAACCTCGTATTTTTGAATACGCGGCTCGGAAATTCACTGGCGCAGGAAATGGCGGTTTGCTGCTCTCCGGACTGCACACGCAGGAATGCGTTTTTCATCGCCTGCATACCGCTGGCGCAAACACCGTGATGTGTCGCAACCTCCATAACAGGCAGCTTCGTTTCGGCATGCACCATACTCGCGAAGCCGGGAACAAGCAAATCACCTTGGGTCGTACCGACAGCGAGAAATGCGATTTGATCGCTCAGTGCCGCTTGGTTGCGGGAGAGCGCATCTTGTATCGCAAGTCCGGCCATTTCTGCATTTGAATATAGACTCTCTTGTTCTTTGTTTATCGCATAATGCCGAAAGCGTATTTTGTTTTGATCAAGAATGCGCCGCATCGACTTGGAGCTTTTACCGTTTATTTTGCCGAGGTAATCCTCGATTTCATCATTGCCGATAGGGGAGCCGGGAAGAAATTTGCCAATGCTAGTTATATAGACGGGATTCATCAAGCACCTCCAAATAAGAAATATTTATAAGTCTTATGATCGGTTATGCAGCGTTTCAAGCCTAGTACTAACTTTATTTGGTACCGCAACTAAAGTAGGGCTTGAATATATGCATGATCGTCTTATATAATAAACGCATATCAAAACTGATGACTGACGGAGGTAACCCAGCCGATGAAGTAAGTACACGATTCCTGTAAACAACTTGTTTAAGTACAAGCGGCGTTCTCATTAGCGAGAACCGGTCAGGGATACGTGCGTCGATTTGGGGACTTATGAATAGTCAATCAGCAGCGATAGATACGAGATGTTTACCCGCTAACTAGCGGTGTGACGCATCGTTATTTTCGTTTACCTGATATTCCCCTGCGTATTCGACCGTGTGCCGCTGGCCACGGTTTTTTATTATGTTTTTTTGAAATGGGGAATGTTCAATGATGCTATTAAAAGTTAAACATGTGAACAAGGAATGGGACGGCAATATCCTGTTCGAAAATATAAATTTTGAAGTCAGAGAAGGCGAAAGGATGGCTCTGTTTGGACGCAATGGCGTGGGCAAAACGACGCTGCTGCAAGGATTGACAGGCAGAATCTCATTCGATGATGGTGAGGTGCAGCGGCTGCTTCCTCTTGCAGAGTGGGGCTGGCTCGACCAGCAGGCACAGATGAATTCCTCACTCAATCTGCTTGAATTCGTGCAGGCAGGGACAGAAGAATTGTTTCGATTAAAACGTTCGATGGTGGAGTTAACAAGGCGAATGCAAGAGGATGCAAGTGAGTCGCTGTTAAGCGAGTACAGTGAACTGTACGAACGTTATGCTCAGCTTGATGGCTATAGCTGGGAGATGAAGGTGGAGAGATGCTTAACGCAGTTAAGTTTTGATCCCTCGTTATGGCACTTATCATTTTCGCAGCTAAGCGGAGGTCAAAAGACGAAAGCACAATTAGCTGCGCTGATGGTAAGAGAGCCGAAGCTAGTTGTGCTGGATGAACCGACGAATCACTTGGATTCTTCGGCGCTGGATTGGTTGGAAGCATGGGTGCAGGATTACCCGGGAACGGTTATTTATGTGTCGCATGATCGTACGTTTATCGACCGGACAGCAACGACTGTTCTTGAGTTTGAGCGAGATGGATGCCGGCGCTATTCGGGCGGATACACGCAGTATAAGGCGCAGAAAGAGCTGGAGCTAAGGACGCAGGAGGCGCTGCACAAGAAGCAGGAGCTGGAGCGGGAGAAGCTGCTTGAGAGCATACGCATGTATGCCGAATGGTTCCAGCAGGCGCATAAGGCGGCGGGCCAAAATGATTTTCTTAGATCAAAATCTAAGAAAAACGTGTCGCGTCTGCATGCGAAGGAGTCTGCGCTTGAGCGTTTGAACAAGGATAAGGTGCAGAAGCCGCGCGAGGACTCACAGCTGCGAATGCAGCTGGAGTCGGGCGGGTTTGGAGCGACTACGCTGCTTCGGATGGAGGACGTTAGTTTTGCCTATGAGGGGCATAGGAGCGTTATAAGCAGGTTAAACCTCACCTTAGGTAGAGGTGATCGATTAGCTGTGCTTGGTCCGAATGGTGTAGGCAAGTCGACATTGTTAAAGCTTGCGACAGGGAGCTTGCTGCCTAGCTGGGGCAAGGTTAGCATTCATCCACAGGTGAAAATCGGATATTTCGAGCAGGAGCTTGATAAGCTCGACAATGAGATGACCATCCTTGACAGCTTATTGCTGCTGCCGGAGATGACGCAGTCGCATGCAAGGACGATTTTGGGCTGCTTCCTGTTTACGAAGGAGGACGTATTTAAGCGAATCGGGGACTTAAGCATGGGTGAGCGATGCCGAGTCGCATTCTTGAAGCTTTATTTTGGCAAAGCAAATCTGCTCGTGCTCGATGAACCGACGAACTATTTGGATATTAGCACGAGAGAGCAGGTCGAACAAGCGCTTCAGCATTATCCGGGCGCCGTTCTGCTTGTCACGCATGATCGCTATTTAATTCGCCAAGCGGCTAATCGACTGCTCGTACTCGATGGAAAAAGTGAACCAAGCTTGTTCCACGGATCGTATGAGGAATATATGTCTAAGGATCGAAGCCGGTTGCTTTCAGCGGATGAACAGGTAAGCCAAAATGAGCGGGAGATGCTGCAGCTGCGTTTAACGCAGCTTATGAGCTGCGCTGAGCCGGAAGATCCAGCGGAGCAGAAGCAATTGATGAATGAAATTCGCCAGCTGCGCGCGCAAATAAGTAGCTGATGGGCAGGCTGGAGGAAGGTGGATTTACAGCATGGTTAGGAGAAACATGGCGTTTATAGTCTTAGCGATGCTCATGCTGGCTGGATGTGCTGGTCAGGAGCAGGATAAAGTGCCGAAGCAAACTTCAGCTTCAGATGAACCCTATGACTATACGATTAATGAGATTGAGGATGTTATTGCAAGGTCCGGTGAAGTAACGAATAGCGAGAAATTAGATGCTTTTGTGAGCGGAGCTGTAGATCAGGTGCGAGTTGTACGTTTTATAACGGAAGGAAACCCGATTTTTTATAATCTTGCGTGGGCGGAGGATCAGATCGAGGTGCGTTACGATACATCACAGGATCAGTATGGATCATCAAGCGTAAAAACCTATTCATGTGACGGGTTGAAAAAAGAAGAATCGGGGCGCGCTTACGCCTATAAGCTAAGCGGCTGTGGCGCAGCCAATAAGCCGATAGATTTGTTGGACGTTCCGATTTAGGCAGGAGATATAAGGGAGGGGCTCTCCTTAAAGCAATCTCCGAATATACAGCCCCCACTTTCCACGTAATAATCTGAAAAAAAAGAACCTTCAAACTCACTTTCATAGTGGTTTTGAAGGTTCTTTTGCAAATACTATGGGATTCTCTTACTCAGATTTACCCTTTTAGGATATCCCCTTTTTTTGTTGCTTTGAAATAGTGAAGAGTAGTACGACTGGAATTTGAAAGTTTGAAATGCAATATATGGTTTACATCTATATGGATATAAATTACAGTATTTACAATGTGAATGATGGCAGATGTTGTGAATACGGATGGGTGAACATGGAAATGTGAAATTAAAGCTGGCAAGAGTGGAAAACGATATGTCGCAGGAGCAGCTGACTGAAGCGGTTGGTGCTACTAGGTAGACGGTCGCACACAATGAAGCTGGCAATTACAATCCGAGTATTCTTCTTTGTATCGCTATTTGCAAGACACTCGGCAAAACGTTAAACGATCTATTTTGGGAGGCGTCTTGATGAAGGTTTAGAAGCTCGGAGATAAACGGATCACGTCAGAAGTGCAAAAGTAGGGGCATCACGCGTTTGGCATTTTAGCTAACGAACTCCAGAGGCCTTATTTGCTGCTTAGCGTTCTATTTTTGAATCTAACGAACACAGCGAGCCTTATTTCTTGTAATTTCAATCATTTGGCTCTATTAAGGGCAGATAACGACACCTGAGTTCGTTAGAAATTAATATAGCCCTGATATTCAAGAATAACAACACCTGAGTTCGTTAGGATAAAGCATGAAACACAGATGGCTGAGGTAAGCCACCATGCTAGAATGCTTTGGACTAAAGCATTGAAATATTTTAGTAGAGATTGATAATTGAGTGTTGAGTAATATAAGCATTTACAATTATCGGAAGTATCTATAACGTTAATGATTTAACCATTACTCGGAGGTGAATGCGATCTTAAAGAAGAAAAAGGCAATATTTATCGTTGTAGCTATTGTAGTTGTTTTTACATGGATTCTTACCTTTCTATCTCCCGAGTGGACGATCCGCAGACATATACTAATGAGCTTGCAGCCTATCAATAGCTTGAAAGCGGATATTTCCACAACGAGCAGAGTCGATGAAAAGTACGGTCATTTATACAATGTGAACGGGTATATGCATTACCCTACGGGAGATGAGCTGGGAGCCGTTTATTTGAAGAAGCTGGGGCCGTTATGGTACGTAGCGAGCGTAGGGACGGGGCCGTGAGGTAGAGGAAAGGGGTTGTCCTATAAGCAATGACATCTGCTTATGGGACAACCCCTATTTTTAAAAGGACTGCAACCAACGTACGAGGCAATTGAAGCGTGGGATTATCGATTCACATCGACTTGAAGATTATGTTTTTTGAAAATGTGAATCATGGCGGTTTTGGCTTCCTCTTCATCTGGACCATGTATTTCAAGGTGGTAGGCATGGGTTTGGTACAAGATGATGCTAAGTCCAAGGATGCTTTTGACATCGATAAATTTGGAATCACTGGTGCGGAGAACGATGCTTGATTTAAAATCGGCCGCCATTTGATTAATATCAACGATAGCTCTGATTCCAGCTGTCACTTGGATAACCTCCGTTCCACTTTCTTGTTTATCTGTACTCCCGCGGTATTCTGCGTGCTACGCCTGTCTTGATCGCTGCTCTAATGACGAGATCACGAATGGCTTTCACAACGGCCTGATTGAAAACGCTTGGAATAATGTAGTGCTTGCTTCGTTCTTCATCCGAGATTGCGGATGCGATCGCCTCTGATGCCGCCAGCTTCATTTCCTCGTTAATCGTAGTAGCTCTGCAGTCCAGTGCCCCGCGGAAAATACCGGGGAAACACAGCACATTGTTAATCTGGTTCGGATAATCCGAACGTCCGGTGGCGATTACCCCTACAATATCCTCAACTTCCTCAGGCTTGATCTCAGGTGTTGGATTCGCCATGGCAAAGACGATAGGGTTTTCGGCCATCGCCATAACATCTTCGCGTCGCAGCAGTCCTCCAGCAGAAAGTCCAATGAATACATCGGCCCCTTGGATTACATCTCGTAAAGAGCCTTCAACGCGGTTCGGGTTGGTATGCTCGGCATACCAGTTCCACATGCGGTTATCATAGTCAGTTCCAGCGGTTATCGCGCCGTTCCGATCTACACCAATGATGTTTGTAGCGCCGGCGGATAAAAGAATTTTTGTGCAAGCGACGCCTGCTGCACCGATTCCGCAAACAACGACCTTAATGTCGTGAATGGGCTTATTTACAATTTTTAATGCATTGATTAGCGCTGCATACAATACAACTGCTGTACCATGCTGGTCATCATGAAATACAGGAATATCGAGCTCTTCACGCAATCTTTCTTCAATCTCAAAGCACCTCGGCGATGAAATATCCTCTAGGTTAATGCCGCCGAAGCCGGGAGCAATCGCCTTAATAGTTGCGATAATTTGCTCGGTATCTTGCGTATCAAGGCAGATAGGGAAGGAGTCTACGTCTGCCAGCTGCTTGAACAGCATAGATTTTCCTTCCATAACGGGCATAGCTGCATAGGGGCCAATATTGCCAAGCCCCAAGACAGCGCTGCCGTCCGAAATGACAGCAACCGTATTTCTCTTGATCGTTAATGTAAATGCTTTTCTTTGTTCTTCATGAATGGCTAAGCAGACGCGCGCAACATCGGGCGTATAAACACGAGAGAGATCGTCGCGGTTCTGAATAGGCGATTTCAGTTTAGTTTCGATTTTACCGCCAAGATGCAGCAGAAATGTTCTATCCGAAATATTCACTAGCTTGACCCCGTGCAGGTTCTTAATCATTTCGGTAATAATGTTAATATCGACTGTATCCGTGACGGTAATGGTAATATCTCTTATCGTCATATGCTGACTGGTCTGAATGACGTCAATGGCCACGATATCTCCACCGGCTTCGAAAATAGAGGATGCAACCTGTCCGAAATGTACCTCTTTCGTATTCATTTCGAGACGCAGTATGACACTTTTCCCACCTAGTTTATTGTTATCCATGGCTACCCCCATCAAATCTGTATTTTTTATCGTTCGTGATTAACCTTCTTCGTTAATGACAACCTCTTTCCCTCTCTTCTTTAGCAAAATAGGTATAATTAACCAGAGCGCTGCGATAATTAAGAAAACAAGCGACATCGGTTTTTGCAAGAAAATCATAAAATCTCCGTTAGATGTCGTTAAAGCTCTCCGCATATTGTTTTCAATCATAGGCCCAAGCACTAAACCAAGCACGAGTGGAGCTAGCGGATAATCATTTCGTACAAGAAAGAATCCTGCAATTCCACAGCCGAGCAGCAGCATCAAATCAAAAACTTGAGCCTGCACGGCATAAACGCCAAATATAGAAATCGCAATAATAATCGGTATCAAATATTTTGGCGGCGTTTGAATGATTTTCGCAAACACCTTCACGAGCGGCATATTGAGTACGAGTAAAATGAGATTTCCGATTAGCATGCTGGCAATTAACCCCCAAGCTACTTGCGGATGCTCCTCAAATAACAAAGGACCTGGCTGAATGTTATACATAATTAAAGCGCCCATCAATATAGCGGTTGTACCTGAACCAGGTATACCGAGTGTAAGTAAAGGAATCATAGCCCCGCCTGATGCAGCATTGTTCGCTGATTCAGGAGCAGCCACTCCTGCAATATTGCCTTTGCCAAAGGTTTCTGGATTTTTGCTTATTTTTTTCTCCAAAATATAACTGAAGAAAGAAGCTAAAGTCGCACCGGCACCCGGCAAAATACCAATAAAAAAGCCTAAAACCGAACCGCGGGCAATCGGTCCTGCACTATCCTTCAAATCCTTTTTTGTCGGCAGGATACGTTCAATTTTTGCTGCTTTACCGGCGGTGTAGTCTCTCTCCAAAATGGTTTTGAATACTTCTCCCAATGCAAATAGACCAACTGCTACTGTTAAAAACTCAAGGCCGGAATAAAGCAACGGCATGCCGAAAGTAAACCTTGCAACACCCGATACGGTATCCATCCCGATGGTTGCGAGCAGCAATCCGAATACGGTCATAATGAGGGCTTTCGTAATGGACTTTCCAGCCAAGCCGCTTACGGCGCATAGTCCAAGAAGCATTAAGGAGAAATAATCGGCAGGACCAAACTTTATCGCAACCTCTGACAGCGGTTCTGCTAATGCGATGAGCGCGATGACAGCAAATACTCCTGCAACGAAAGAACCGATTGCAGAGATGGATAAGGCAGCACCAGCTCTACCCTGTCTAGCCATTTGATAGCCGTCTAATGTTGTCACGACAGAGGAGGATTCCCCAGGTGTATTAAGCAGAATAGAGGTCGTTGATCCTCCGTACATCGCACCGTAATAAACGCCGGCCAAAAGTATGATAGAGCTTGTGGCCGCTGCTTCAGGAGCTAATCCGCCCGTCATTGATGCAGTTACAGGTATAAGCAAGGCGACACCGCTCATGGGTCCTATACCAGGCAATACCCCTACAGCCGTCCCTATCAATACGCCGATGAAAGCAAAGAGCAAGTTATGCCATTGAAAGGCGGTCGCAAAGCCGTCTGCGAGAAATTGTAGTGTATCCATTCATATGCCTCCTTTAGTTACGATAGCCATGACGGAAAACCAGGCATTGAACCTTCCAGAATGACAACAAAGATGACGTAAACGCCGACTGCAAACAATCCGGAGATCAAGATCGATTTTAGCCATTTTCCTCTTTCCAAAACTTGAAAGCTAATGAGAAGGAAGAGGAATGTCCCGATGATATAGCCGATCGTTTCTAAGAAGAAGGCGTATAAAAAAGCAGAAGCGAAAATAATGAGAAATTTCTTGTAATCAAGCTTTCCCGCTTTGCTGCTAGAGCCTTTAAACTTTAATACTTCGTAAAATAGACGTAAGCTTAAAATGACAAGCAGCGCCCCCAGACCAAAGGGAACGATATTAGGACCGACCTTGCTGCCGTAGGATGAAGCGCTAATTAATGTGCTCTGCCACATGAATCCAACACCGAGAAGGAAAAATATAATGCTGGCGTATCGATCAAATGTTTTGTTCAAGGCCTTCACCTCCGATGAATGATGAAAGGAGAGGAGAGAGACTAGCTCTCTCCCATCCAATCACTCATGCTTATGCTTTTATCAAGCGTTTGCTCTTCGTTCAGTTATTTACTTCTGCATACCAAGAGCTGTTAATAGCTCTTTCACCGCAACTTCTTGCTCAGCAAGGAAGGCAGTGAAATCTTCGGAGTTTTTGTATTCGCTGACCCAATCGTTAGCTTCCAATTCTTTCGCCCACGCTTCGTTTTCAGAAAGCGATTGCAATGTTTTGTCCCAATATGCGATTTGGTCTTTTGTCATGCCTTTCGGACCTAATACGCCGCGCCAGATCGTGAACTCTGCATCTATGCCCAGCTCTTTTAAAGTAGGCACATCCTTAAAGTCGCCTCCAATACGCTCATCAGAAGTTACGGCCAAAATTTTGATTTTTCCTGCTTTTAAATAGCTGCCGAGGGAAGAGATGTCTGTTCCAATCGCATCAGCATTGTTGCCGAGCAGCGCAGCAATGGCTTCGCCTCCGCCATCATAGGACAAGTACTTGACTGTTTTTGGGTCAACGCCTGCTCTAAATGCAGGCAGTACGCTAATTAAATGATCCATAGATCCAGGCGCTGATCCGCCGGCAAGCGTAACTTTAGAAGGGTCTGCCTTAATGTCGTTAATTAGTGAATGAAGATCGTTATATTTGGAATTTGCAGCAACCGCGATTGCACCGTAATCCTTCGTTATTTGTGCGAGCGGGGTAACATCCTTGTAGCCGTAAGGGCTGTTTCCTTCTTTTTTGAGATTGTTAATAAGAATAGGCGGGGAGCTGACAAACAGCTTGTATGGGTCATTCTTGTCTTTGGTTACATATTCGGCTAAAAACACAGTGCCGCCGCCACCGGGCTTGTTCTCAACAGTCATCGTTTGATCAACGAGCTTCGTTTCACCCAGCACTTTGGCCAAGGACCTTGCTGTCTTATCCCATCCGCCGCCAGCTCCCGATGGGGCTGTCACAATGAAAGGTTTCTCAGGATAATTAGCCGATCCGCCTTTTGATGCTGTTCCGCCGCAGGCCGTCAAACTAACAGCAACAAAAGCAGCAGCTACTATAGTTTTCCAATTTTTTGTTTGGTATCCCATACGAATAATCCCCCTTTAGTTTCATTCAAGTAAACGTATGAATGATTACTGTAAGCGCTTACCTGTTTGATATGCTTCATACTATCATCGCGAATTGGGGTTGAATACAATAACCACATAAGTTGAAAAGTAGTCATATTGTTTATTTTGTTCATAAAATTTACGGCCATTATCGACTCAAGGGACTATGTTCGGGGAAGCATGTAGAATACAATAAAATCAGCGTCCCGCGGATGAGAAGTTTTTGCATGGAGGTAATTGAATGCGATTACAAACGAGATTGATTTTGTTAATTGGAACTTTGCTATTTATTATTATCATTGCACTTACCTTCAGCTTTGAGAGAATACTAGTGACGACGCTGCAGAAAAATGTAGGTGCATCAGCTCTGAAAATTGCGAAGACAGTAGCGTTGATGGACGTCATTAGGCATGCCTTTGAAGAGGAGAATCCTTCAGCCATCATTCAACCCATCGTTGAGAAAATTAGAATGGAAACAGACGCTGAGTACATCGTCATTGGGAATAAAGAGGGAATTCGTTATGCGCATCCGCTGCCGGACCGAATCGGGAAAGAAATGGTCGGCGGTGACAATGGGCCTGTGCTCAATGGAGAATCGATCATTTCAGAGGCCGTTGGTTCGATGGGCCCCTCCTTGCGGGGAAAAACTCCCATTTTTAATGATCAGAATGAAGTTATAGGCATTGTATCAGTGGGTATTTTATTAAAAGACATTGAACAATCGGCAGTGACTTATCGTAATGCGATGATTATTTTTGCAGCCATTGCGCTGATGGTTGGATCTGGCGGAGCCATTGTTATTGCCAATAGCGTAAAACGATCGATCCATGGTCTAGAGCCTGAGGAAATCGGCTTGTTGTATCAGGAGAAGAGAGCTATTTTGGAAACGATCCATGAAGGCATAATTGCCGTTGATACAGAGGGAACGATTACCCTTGTTAATCAAACGGCTTTGAAACTGATCGATCCGCTCGAGCAAATGGAGATTACCGGGCAGCATGTGCGGGATGTCATTCCAGAATCGCGGCTAATGGAGGTTATTAAATCAGGGCAATCGGAAATCGATCAAGAAATGACCATTAACGAAAGCAGTGTCGTCGTCAATCGCTTGCCGATATTCGATCATCAGCACCGGGTCGTAGGGGCGGTTTCCAGCTTTCGCAACAAATCCGAGCTGCTTCGATTAACGGAGGAGCTGACGCAGGTGAAGCGATATACCGAGGCATTGCGTTCACAAACGCATGAATACTCCAATAAGCTGTATACGATTTATGGGCTAATCCAGCTGGAGTCGTATCAAGAAGCGATGGATATTATTACACATGAAACCGATGTTCATCAAAATCTGATCCATTTCCTCCTGCAGGAAATTCCCGATCCTATTATTGGCGGCATACTAATTGGCAAGTTCAATCGTGCGAATGAGCTTAAGGTGAAGCTTGAGATTGATTCCAAGAGCACCTTTAAAACGATCCCCGATGATCTAAACCGCAATCACCTGGTAACGATTATCGGCAATTTAATTGACAATGCGCTGGATGCTGTTCTCGAGAAAAATGATGAGAATCGAACCGTGAAGGTGTTTCTGTCTGACGTAGGTAAAGCTTTTACGATCATTATTGAAGATAATGGGAGCGGCATTAAGGAGGATGTCGCAGAGCGGCTGTTTGAGCTCGGTTTCTCCACGAAAAATGAGGATCATCGGGGTTATGGGCTAGTGATTGTTACGCAGGCGATACAACAGTTAAGGGGTCATATCCGTTTTGAATCGCGTCCGCAGGAAGGGACGATCTTTACCGTTGTGATTCCAAAAGAAAAGGGGAAAGATATATGATACGAGTGGTCATTATCGAGGACGACCTTCGAATTGCACAAATCAATCGACGCTTTCTAGAGAAGATAGAGGGCTTCGAAGTCGTTGGAATTGCAACAGATAAGCAGCTGGCGCATGAGCATTTAGATATTTTGGCTCCGGATTTAGTGCTGCTTGATTTATATTTTCCTGATATGAGCGGACTTGACCTGCTTCACTACATACAGAAAAACAACCCGTTAACAGATGTCATTATTATTACGGCCGCTAAGGAATTTGAAACGGTTCGTGAAGCCATTCGCGGCGGGGTATATGATTTTATGATCAAGCCGGTTGTATTTGAACGTTTTCAAGAGAAGCTGAAGTCTTATCAGAAATATCATAACCAAATGGCACTGCTCGGCGGCTCAAATAAACAAGTGGATCAAGAGGGGATTGATCAGCTGCTGTGGGGCGTAAATGATCGTACGGATAAGGATTCTTATTTGCCAAAAGGCATCGATAAGATAACGAATGAGAAAATACTCTCCTTCATTCAGGCAGGTCCTGAAGTATTAACGGCGGAGGAGCTTGGGAAAAAGGCTGGTTTCAGCCGTACGACCGCTCGGCGTTACTTGGAGTATTATGTGGCCAAGGGTGAATTAATAGCTGATATTTCTTATGGAACCGTTGGAAGGCCGGAGCGGGTTTACAAAAGAAAAGAGCAAATATGAGGCTGCTATACTTAGTTTTTCGAGAGGACAATGGATAATAAAAATAGCCCGTTAATGAGGAGCAGCGCACCAAAGATAAGGCCGGTTTTATTCTTTTTTATAAATTCCATTTGAACACCTCGCCACTTTTTTTTACTACATATAATTATCTCGTTTTTGGGCTCATTTTTCCACCTTTTTTTTGGTAAAAATGAAGCGATTAATAAGTTTGTGACAGAAAAAATACGTGCTTTTGTGCCTAAGCCTATGTTTATTCCGCTTTAAGGTTCACTATTTGTAGAAATTTGTATTTGGAGCAGCAATTGTTATAAAATTGATTGGGAGAGGCGATAAGGAACTGCCTGCTGCCAATGCACTTTTTTCTATGTAAAATTGCCGTAAAGAAGAGGTAATATTCAGGTTTTGTAGAATAATGTATGGATCATACATTTTTTTTTGGAACTTGCATGTCGAATAGGCGTATTGTTGGTTAGTAGGTTCAGAATCGCTGTATTTGGATATTTTTTTAGTAGTGAACCTTATGGAAAGGGGGTGCAAATACAATGGCTATCTCTCTCGTAAAAGGTCAAAAGGTAGATTTAACGAAAGGCAATGCTGGTCTCAGCAAAGTTATCGTTGGTTTAGGCTGGGACCCGGCTCAAACTAAAGGCGGTTTTTTCGGAATGAAAAAAGCGGCTAACGTTGACTGTGACGCATCGGCATTATTGCTTGATGAAAACGGCAAGCTAAGTGGCGAGAAAAATCTCGTTTGTTTCTACAACAAGCAAAGCGGATGCAGCTCGGTCGTTCATACGGGTGATAATATTACTGGTGAGGGCGATGGCGATGATGAGCAAATCATCGTGCAGCTTGATCGTGTTCCTGCTAATATTCACAAAATCCTTTGCGTAGTTAACATTTACGAATGTGAATCCAGACGACAAGATTTTGGCATGATCAAATCTGCCTTTATTCGTATCGTCAATCCTGCGAACAATCAAGAACTGATTCGCTTTAACTTGACGGATGATTATTCAGGCAAAACGGCTCTAGTCGTAGGTGAGCTTTACAGACACAATGGTGAATGGAAGTTTAATGCAATTGGGGAAGGCACTCATGCTGCCCATGTTGATATCCTTGCACGTCAATACCAATAAATTTATGTGAGAAAAGAGGGCTTTTAAAATGGCAATCAGCTTATCCAAAGGACAAAAAATCGATCTCACGAAAACAAACCCAGGTCTTACAAAGATTACAGTAGGTCTAGGCTGGGATACTAATAAATATGACGGCGGAAAAGACTTTGACCTTGATGCTTCTGTATTTTGCTTGAATGCACAAGGCAAAGCGGGTTCTGAATCTGATT
This sequence comes from Paenibacillus sp. MCAF9, assembly GCF_052114265.1. NCBI lineage: Bacteria > Bacillati > Bacillota > Bacilli > Caryophanales > Paenibacillaceae > Paenibacillus > Paenibacillus sp. MCAF9. The sequence goes on along the minus strand of NZ_JBFREL010000020.1, from coordinate 92,730 downwards.
TCATTTTCTACAACAACCCAAAAAACACAAACGGTTCAGTTGTTCACACAGGTGACAACCGTACAGGCGCAGGCGATGGTGACGATGAGCAAGTAAACGTTGACCTTTCTGCTATCCCAGCTGAAACTGACAAAATCGCATTCTGCATCACGATCTATGATGGCGCAGAACGCAGCCAAAACTTTGGACAAGTATCCAACGCATTCGTTCGTATCGTGGACGAGCAAAGCGGCACAGAACTTATCCGTTATGATCTTGGAGAAGATTTCTCTGTAGAAACAGCAGTAATCGTTGGTGAACTATATCGTCATTCCGGCGAGTGGAAATTCAGCGCAATCGGAAGCGGCTTCCAAGACGGCCTAGGCGGTCTTGCTCGCAACTTTGGTCTTTCTGCTAGCTAGTCATACTTATCTACCCGTAAAGGGTCGCCAGCGGCGGCCCTTTTTTAAAATATAACAATTTATAAGTAAGTGAACAGCGGAAAGTCGCAGCAGATATCAAAACGGTCTAGTAGGCCTTTGCACTGACTTTGGCGTTCAAACCTAGTCAATTCAAGGAGGAATAGAACGATGTCTATAAATCTTTCCAAAGGTCAACGCATTGATCTTACAAAAACAAACCCAGGTCTTACGAAGGTTGTTCTCGGTCTAGGCTGGGATACGAACAAATATTCAGGCGGCGGAGAAATTGACCTTGATGCAAGCGCGTTTTTGCTTCATCAGGATGGCAAAGCCAAGGACGAGAAGGACTTTGTATTCTACAATGCGCTGATTGCTTATAACGGCGCTGTTGAGCATACAGGCGATAATCGTACCGGTGAGGGTGAAGGTGACGATGAGCAAATCAAAATTGATTTCCAAAAAGTCCCTCCGCACATTCAACGAATCGGAATTAGCGTTACGATTCATGATGCCGAGTCCAGGCTGCAAAACTTTGGTCAAGTATCCAATGCCTTTGTTCGTCTAGTAGACGAGTCTTCTGGAAGAGAAGTGCTGCGCTATGATCTGGGAGAAGATTTCTCCGTTGAAACAGCGATTGTCTTCTGCGAGCTGTACCGGCATGATGCCGATTGGAAGTTCCAAGCGGTAGGTTCAGGTTTCTCGGGCGGACTAGCAGCGCTTTGTCGTAATTACGGGCTTACGGTTTAATTCATCTGGCGTATAGGGTGGCAGTTTGAGGGTTTGTCACCCTATTCTATTATTACCGAAGGGCGGTTTAAGCATGGAGCTGGCATTAATGAAAGGTCAAAAAGCGGATATTACCAAAAATAATCCTTCCATAAAAAACCTTCTAGTTGGCATGGGATGGAACACTGCAGCAGGTGTAGATGTCGATTTTTCGGCTTTTCTATTACGAGCGAATGGAAAAACAGCTGGAGACCAAGATTTGATTTTTTACAGCAATCCTAAGGATGTCAGCGGTTCTATACAACTGGCAAGCGGCAATAAACGAAGTTTTGCAGGAAAAACGGATACGGAACAAGTATTGATCGCGATTAGCGATGTGCCTCAAACGATTGAACGTATTTCATTTACTTTAACCATTTATGATGGGGAAGCGAAGAGACAAAATTTTTCTAGCGTGAATGATGCCTATATCCGGGTTATTGACGAAGGAACAGGACGCGAAATTTTGCGGTATGATCTTGGAAAAAATTTCTCTATTGAGACTGCGATAGTCGTAGGAGATTTATATAGATATAATGGCGAATGGAAATTCAATGCCATTGGGTCTGGTTATTCAGGCGGTCTTGCTGCACTCTGCAATAGCTTTGGTATTGAAGTAAAGGCAGACGCTCCTGCTGAAGCGCCAACTCCAGCACCAGCACCAGTGAAAGCTCCACTTATTCCACCTAAACCTCCCGCACCAATCGTACCAGAACCAAGCAGTCCGCCAATAAGCCTCAGCAAAATCTCGCTTACCAAACGCGGTGATGTCATCAATTTACAAAAAGGTGCCGGATCACTTGGTGAGATTGTCGTTAATTTGAACTGGAATCAGAAAAAAGCCTCCACTGGTTTTTTTGGCCGTTCAAGCAGCGGTGTAGATCTAGATGTCGGATGTTTGTATGAATTAAAAAATGGTATGAAAGGTTCTGTTCAAGCGCTAGGCAACAGCTTCGGAGATTTTTCGCGAGCGCCGTACGTTTCGCTTGACGGGGATGACCGAACCGGCTCTATTACAACGGGTGAAAATCTTAGAATCAACGGTAATAAAGTTTCTGAGATTAAGAGAATTGTCATATACGCATACATCTATGAAGGAGCCACGAACTGGGCGGAGGCTGCTGGTATTGTAACCATCACACAAACAGGCGGGCCTGATATAGAGGTGCGGATGGACGAGCATAATAATCGCAAGGGTATGTGTGCGATTGCGATGATCGAGAATGTAAATGATCAAACCTTCAGCATTCAGCGGCTCGTGCAATATTTCTCAGGCCATAAAGAGCTTGACGAGGCTTATCGCTGGGGTCTCAGATGGGTACAAGGAAGCAAATAAAGAAAAATGCGGAGGTTTAAGAGATGGTCGACTTTTTTCAAAATGTAATAGCCAACTTCGGGAGCTTCTTTCACTGGGACAACTTGTCACAAGTTCTCACCAACCCGACAAACTGGGGAATAATTGCAACACTCGTTCTTTTGGAAGGCTTGTTATCGGCAGATAATGCGCTAGTACTAGCGGTTATGGTAAAGCATTTGCCGAAAGACCAGCAGAAAAAAGCGTTGTTCTACGGTATTATTGGTGCCTATATCTTCCGATTTATCGCAATCGGAGTAGGTGTCTATCTCGTACAAATTACATGGATTAAAGTAGCGGGCGGATTGTATCTGTTATGGATTGCGTTAAGCAATCTATTCCATCTGGAATTCAAGCTTGCTCGTGTCGGCAACATTCCATTAATTCCTTACATCGGCAAGAAGGGCAACGACGATGATGCTGAAGTTCAAAATAAAGGCTACGGCTTCTGGCGTACGGTACTTGCTGTTGAAATTATGGATATCGCGTTCAGTATCGACAGCGTACTAGCTGCATTCGGCGTAAGCGAAGAGGTATGGGTTCTGTTCCTCGGCGGTATTCTCGGCGTTCTAATGATGCGTGGCGTCGCTCAAGTATTCCTCAAGTTGATTGACAAGTTCCCTGAGCTTGAGAAAGCGGCGTTTATTCTAATCATCGTTATCGCAGCAAAAATGATTGGCGGAGCGTATGGCTTGCATGTGCCGCACGCTTTGTTCTTCGGTTTAATTATAGCTGTATTTGGCGGTACCCTTCTTTACAGCGCAGCACGTAAGAAAAGAGAATCAAAAGCGGTTTAGATTCGATAATACTCTGTTTATGAAAAATATCCCTCAATGGATCGCGAGGGATATTTTTTCACTCTCAGATTGCTTTACACAACTTTTAGGAGGGATCACTTTGAGGTATTTTAACTATCTTACCAATGAAGAAGAGCAAAATTTCTTTTACTCCCTTCCAACTCAGTTCAATAATTATGCTGACAAAGAAGTTATTGCTCACGCGATTGGTGCAGCGCTCTACATGCCTGCCACCAAGGATAACATAGCAGATGATTTGGTAACCGGAAAACACGAAGGACTCGTGTCTATGGTGATAGACCTTGAAGATGCAGTAGGTGATAATCAAATCGAATTTGCCGAAGAGACGTTGAAGGCAACGTTGATTAAGATTGGCCGTTACATTTCGATTGGTTTGCTCCATGCCGACGATATTCCGCTTATGTTTATAAGAGTGCGCTCTGTTGAACAGCTTAAACGACTGCTCTCGTTTTTCGGTGAAGAGATTGAATATATTACAGGAATCGTGTTTCCAAAGTTCAATGTGGAGACTGGCGGTGAGTATTTAAAACTGCTGCATGAATACAACACGAACAAACGATCTACAAGCTCTACGCTATACGGCATGCCTATTTTGGAAAGCTCTGACGTCATTTATCGCGAGAAAAGAATGGAAACGCTAATGGGCATTTCCCAGTTGCTGAATGAATATAAGGCCTATGTGCTGAATGTTCGGATTGGAGCAACAGATTTTTCGAGTTTATTTGGGCTTCGAAGAAGTCCGGATCATACGATCTACGACATCGGCGTCATTCGTGATTGTATTGCGGATATCGTAAATGTGTTTGGACGGATGGATAATCATTATGTGATCTCCGGCCCCGTATGGGAATATTTTAAAAGCGATCGCGTATTTAAGCCCCAGCTCAGGCAAACGCCTTTTGAGGAAAGCATGGGAAGACACGGACGGATTTTGCGTATGGATTATATTAATAAGTATGTGGACGGGCTTATTCGCGAGGTCGCTATGGATAAGGAAAACGGGATAATCGGCAAAACCATTATCCATCCTACCCATATTAAGCCTGTACAGTCGATGCTTGTGGTGACGCATGAGGAGTATATGGATGCCCTGCACATTATGGAAAATGAACAAGGCGATTTGGGTGTGATGAAGAGCCGTTATTCGAACAAAATGAATGAGTTTAAGCCGCATATGACATGGGCCAAACGAATATTGTTCAGATCAGACATTTATGGGGTGCTAAATGAAAACCAAAACTTCACCTGCTTGCTCGCAGAAGAACGAGAATCAGCAATCGTTTAATATTATCGGAGATTTAGAGATTACCATTGAGGTTACGAGTAATTCATTTCATATACCGCTTGAGCAGCTTTTTCAAATGGCAGCCCGAATTAATAAAAAACGCAGTTTTTTATTCGTAAGCAAGGTGCTTGGCAAGCATATTCCTGTTCGCCCGCATGTGTCCTTATTATCGGGTGCGGCACTGGGGCTTTTATATCAGCAGTTTAAAGGTGAGAAGCTTCCTATCCAGATGGAGCAGCTGCTGCATGCCTTTGAATCTCCTGAGGCAGCAGGTGAAATCTATGAACAGATGAAGCAAAACAAAATGATTATAGATGAAAAAACGCTGTTTATCGGTTTTGCGGAAACGGCAACAGCGCTTGGACACAGCATGTTCGATATGTTCGAGGGTAATGCGTCTTTCTTGCACACCACGCGGGAAAAAATCGACTATATGACGTCCTGCATCGATTTTGAGGAAGAGCATTCCCATGCGACTACACATCGCTGCTATGCTGACAATCCAGCTGTATTCGAGAATGCAGAAACGATTGTGCTGGTCGATGATGAGATGACGACCGGGAAAACGGCCATCAATATAATTCACGACTTGAATGCAAGGTATGGGAAGAAAAAATATATTGTTGCTAGTTTGCTTGATTGGCGTTCAAACGAGGATATGGAACGTTTTGATGAGCTGGAGCAAGAGCTTGGCATATCGGTAAACTGCCTATCGCTTGTAACGGGGCGGATATCTGTTAAGGGTACCCCAATTCAAAATGCTGACAAAACAGCAGAGTTGCAAACAAATGAGTCGGAGCCTGCCATTAATGTTCTCTATGTGAACAATCGGTTTGCTAGCCTTCCCTCTTTGAATCGAGAAGTTTCCTACCTGAAGCATACTGGCCGCTTCGGATTAACGGCTGAAGAAAGCCTGGTGCTTGACGCAGAAGTAGGACAGGCGGCGGCGTTCCTCCGAGAACATAGAACGGGCAGCAAGGTGCTTTGCATGGGAACCGGCGAATTTATGTTCATTCCTATGCGCGTAGCAGCAGAACTAGGCGATGATGTATGGTATCAATCGAGTACAAGAAGCCCCATTCATCCGGACTCCAGTTCACAATATGCGGTGAATACAGCTTATCCCTTTATTTCCCCTGAACATGCTGACGTCATGAATTTTATGTACAACATACCGAATGGCTATTATGATGAGATGTTTTTGTTTATGGAGCGCGAGGTTGCAGGAGCGCAAATGGAGGAGCTTAATAAGGTGCTTCTCTCCTTAGGAATCCAGCGTGTTCATATCGTTTATTTCAGTCGGAAAAGGCTTGCCGATCCGGCTCCTATCGGGAGCTATAAGCAGGAGGATGTTACTTTTTTGCTAAAAGACCTTAGCGATATTTCGTTAGAGCAGCGAACGGAGGACCGGGAAGCGGCCATGCAAACAGGCGGCCACTATTCGGAAAGCTTGCCGATTGAATATCAGCCTACTGATGAGTATATACAATTGTTTCAAAACACGCTCAGTGATTCGGCCATTCGAATCGCAAGAGCGGTAGGAACGGTTTCCGAGCGAATCATTCAAAAAAATGGATTTGATGTTGTGCTTGCATCCTTAGCGCGAGGCGGTACGCCAATTGGCGTATTAATTAAGCGATATATCAAGCATATGTATGGTATTGAGGTTCCGCATTATAGCCTTTCAATTATTAGAGGCAAAGGCATTGATGAGAATGCGCTGCTGTATATCAATCAGAACCATCCGCATAAACGCGTGCAATTTGTAGATGGCTGGACGGGCAAAGGTGCAATTGCCAAAGTGCTCATAGCAGCTTGCAGCCAGATGAAGCAAAAATACGGCATTGAACTGAACGATGAGCTTGCGGTGCTCGCAGACCCCGGCTATTGTGCAAGTACGTTCGGGACAAGAGAGGATTTCCTCATTCCAAGCGCTTGCCTTAATTCAACGGTGTCAGGTTTAGTCAGCCGGACTGTATTGCGCAGCGATCTTATTGGCGCCGATGATTTCCATGGTGCAAAGTATTATAAGGAGTGGGAGAGCTCTGATCTGTCTCAATTATTTGTGGACACGATTTCTGCTTATTTTGATCAGACAGCTGATGACTCCAAAGCGGAAGCTCTTCAAATGGAAGCAAATCCTGCGGAAAATGAAATGACTTGGCAAGGGATGCAGGATATTGCTCGTATCCAAACTGATTTTGCAATCACTGATATTAATTTCATCAAGCCTGGCGTAGGTGAAACGACTCGTGTTCTTCTGCGCAGAGTCCCTTGGAAAATACTCGTTGATCGTCTTGATAATCCTAACTTGAAGCATATCCTGCTGCTGGCTAAGGACCGTGGTGTACCTGTGGAGGAATATCCAAACATGACCTATTCCTGCTGCGGTATTATTAAGGCTTTGAAGGGGGAGACGGAATGATTTTTGCGAGCGATTTGGACCAAACTTTAATTTATTCCGTAAGATCCAAGGGCGAGATAGAGCTTGAAGAAATGGTACCCGTTGAGCGTTATGAGGAAAGATATATTTCTTATATGACCAAGCCGGCGATTCAGAAGCTGCAAGAGCTTGTCAGCATTATGCGATTTGTTCCTGTGACGACGCGAATTCCGGAGCAATACAACCGTATCTTCGCGATAAGAGAACAGTTCCGTCCTGAATATGTGATCGTCAGCAACGGCGGTACCGTTCTCCGTAACGGAGAAATTGATCAGGAGTGGCATAGCTTCGTTCGTGAAGCTGTGAAGGAGAATTGTGCTGAGCATACGGAAATTGCGAGCCTGTTTGCGGAAATTGCTTCTACCCACTGGGTGAAGTCGACTGATCTTTGTGATGAGCTATTTTATTCCATTAAGGTAGAGAGAGATCAGCTGCCTCATGAAACGTTGGAGGAGCTGAAGCCGAAGCTTGCTTCGCTTGGCTGGAGCTACTCACTTCAAGGCCGTAAAATATATTTGGTTCCAGAGAAGGTAAGCAAGGGAGCGGCCATCCAGTATGTGAAAGAGAAGCTCGCTTCAAATTTCGTATATGCGGCTGGCGACAGCCTGCTCGATGAGAGTCTGCTGCTGGCAGCTGATTATGCCATATCGCCTGTACATGGTGAACTAGGACGATCCTATTCGGCACATCCGCATATTCAATTTACACAAGCAAGAGGCGCGCTTGCCTCGGAAGAACTGCTAGACTCCATCTTAGAGCATGCACGAAGATTATAAATGCAATCGCAAAAATATATCTAATCAGATGGAAGAAGGTTTTTATACATGACACGAGTTTATATGAATCGTTGGTTTTCGGTAGCTTACCATTACATTAATATGATTCGCAATAATCCAGACGGCGAGTCGTTTGAGTTTTTTGGCACGCATCCGGATATTAATCATATGTCCTTGCTTGCATCCGATCATATCGGAACAGAGCCCGCTGTTTTTGGTCGCGAATACGTAGATTTTTGTGTGGATTTCTGCAAAAGAAACCAAATTGATATTTTCATTCCTCGTTTGCATATGGAGGAAATATCAAGATATGTTCATTTATTTGATGAGATCGGCACGAAGGTTATGGTATGCCGTGATATCGAATTGCTGGACTCCATGATTGAGAAGGATAAATTTTACGAAGCGCTACAAGGAAAAGATCTCGTGACGATTCCAGACTACCGTGTCGTAAATACAGCAGAACAGTTCAAGCAAGCTTATGAGGAGCTCACAGCTGCTGGCCATAAGGTGTGCTTTAAGCCAACGAAGTCAGAAGGCGGCATGGGTTTCCGGATTATTGATAATGAACGGGACCCGCTGCGTGACCTGTATGGCTATGTAACCCTTTCTACAACGTTTGAGCAAGCTTATGAAACGTTGTCATTAACGGAGCATTTTGACACGCTGATGGTGATGGAGCTGCTCGACGGTACGGAGTATAGTATCGATTGTGTGGCATCTGCTGAGGGTGAACTCATTACAGCTATTCCTCGCCGCAAATCAACGGGCAGGACTTATCTATTGGAGGATACGCCGGAGCTGCTGGCGATTGCAGATCGTATTGCGACAAGCCTTCGCATTCCCTATGCCTTTAATATTCAGGTGCGTTACAACAATGGCATACCGAAATTGCTGGAGATCAACCCGCGGATGTCTGGCGGCCTTTATATTACCTGCTTGTCTGGCGTAAATATGCCTTATTTGGCCGTTCAAGCGCTGCAAGGAAAAACGATTGATCCGCCTGATCCGAAGTTCGGCATACAAGCGGGTTATGTAGAGCAGCCTTTGATCATGGAAATGAACAGAGTAGAATAACCGAAGAAAGGGGCGAGAGCCCCTTTTTTTTCATATTGTGCTCATTAATTTGGCACAACATCCTTTTTTTATTTTTTAAAATTGACTTCTATATACCAATAACGAGATAATTGTAGGAAGAAGACGAGCATAAAGATTAGGTTCAGAAAGCTCATATGGAGGTGCAGCAATGAATGCATTGAAAAAAAACGCAGCCATCGCGATTGGCGTTTATGCTGTCGCATTAGTTGTTAATGGGATTACCTCCCCATATATAGCTATGGCGGTTCCCGTGTTCGGTTTGTTAATCGCATTATCATGGAAGCAGCGTCCAAGGAAAGAAATTAATCAGCCAACACGCGAGCCAGAGCTGCAGCAAAATACGCAAAACCCGCCCATACAACAACCAAGTGCAGCTTCAGCTGCTCAAGCATCATTGGCCTCAAAGCCAGCTCCTGCAGCTGTTATTCCGCCGCAGGTTCTAGATCCGGAGCTTGCTTCTGCATTAGAATACATCGGAATCATTGAAGATATGATTTTACTCGAAGGCGAGAAAAATAATTTAGACGATGAAATTGTTCAGAAGACGCTTGCATTGCTATCGCGGCTAAACCGATTAATTCCGGATTTAATGGCGTTAGGAGACTCAAGCATTAATCACAACATTTTGCGATTGGTGCGAAAGGATTTAAATTCGACCATTAATCCATTTCTTCGGCTCAGCGGCGAAGCGAAACGCCAGAATAGGCGGCTTTTGCTTGATGGCATTAAGGATGTAGATTCCAAGCTTACTTTTTATACGAAGACGCTTGAGCAAAAGGATCTTATGGAGCTTCATACAAAGGCTGAATTAATTCAGCAGCGTTATCGACTTACTGACTAATGAAGGGGGAAATGAACAATGGCGCAACAACTCGTACAATTAAAAAATGAAGATATTCAAAAGCTGGAGCAAGAAGTGCAAAGCACGATGCAGAAGGTAGCGACAACCGATGCTATGCATCTGGATACACTAATGGATGAGATTACGAAAAAAGGCCAGAAGACGCTTGAGCGCTCAAGCCAGACGCTTACGATGCTCGAGAGACCGCTGTCGGATCTCATGTCAGGCAAACGGTCTGAGGTAGCAAACAACATGCTTAAGCTTCGCAGCGAGGTTGAGGATTTGAGCAAAAGCAAGCAGCTCTCGCTCGTGCAGAAGCTGCTTCGGAAAGCACCGATGAAGGCTTATATTTATAAATATCAATCTGCAAAGTCTAACGTGCAGGTGATCGTCAAATCGCTCAGAGACGGCCGCGACAACTTGGAAGAGAACGTCATTCACATGAGAAACTTGAAGCGCAGCAGTCTAGACAATGTATATGACCTGCAGCTGCTTGTCGAATATGGCAATCGTCTCAAAAAAATGTTCGAAGAGGAAATTGCTAAGCCAGAGAACGAGCACCGGAAAACCTATTTGGAGCGCGGACTACGCAAGGTTGTAACGAAGCTTCAAACGTATACGGAAATGATCATGCTTTATCAGCAAGCGATTGCCGCAACGGATATTATTAATGATACAAATGATAAGCTAATGGATGCGCTGGACAGCTCGATTGATAAAACCCAGCATCTCATGTCGGTTTCAGTCTTGATTGCCAGTGCGATTGATGACCAGATGAAGGCAATAGAAGCTGTCAATTCAACGAATGAAATGTTAGGCAATCAATTTGCTGAGAACGCGCGTCTTTTGAATGAAACGAGCGAGCGAGCTAATCAAGCATTAACGAAGCCGGCTATGAGCATGGAGCTTGTGGAGCGGGCAATGTCGGATCTCTTCTCCGCGATGGACAAGTACGAGAACTCCAATCGACAAATTATACAAACGGTATCCCAGCAAACGGAAAAAATGACGCAAATTAATCAAAAGGTTGGACAACGCTTAGGCATTCAAGCGGGTTCTGGAGCTAGCCAAGCGGAGCTTCCTTCTTCAGCAGCCAAAGGATTTTTGGAGTAAATCAAAAAAGCATAATTAGCAGGACGAGCTCTCCAAGGGCTCGTTTTTTTGCGTTTTTTGAGAAGAAATGACGGATGTCCTACAAGTAATGGCTCATAAAGCATAAAGAAACAGCATAGTCTTAAAGAAAAAACGAGGTGATCATGCTATGATTGGCGAAATTGCCATAGCTGCACTCATTGTCGTCTTAATTGTTGTTGCCAGCTTTGAACGGGCGGAGGATATTTTGAAAGATTTTTAAGCATCGCTGTTTGTGTTCACCTCTGATTTGGTATAATAGGATGAATTATACTGGCTGATCGGAGGTGTTCCAATTGGAGTTTACCTATGAAATTATTTCGGAGTCGAATATTAATGTACGGTTCATCTATGGCGGCGAGTGGTTTACTTTTAATCTGTTCAATCGAGACCAGCAATGGGTCCTTCATCCTTTTGATTCCTCTTTGATTCGCAATAAAGATATGAGCAGGCTTGTCATAGCAGATTTGATCCAGCATAAGCCTTTTCAAGTGATGTTAGCCAAAGAAGGCATTCTTCTTTCCGAGCTGAATACATCCATTCCGCTTGGACAGCAGGAGGAGACAGAGGTGGAGTACGAAGCGCTTCCTCGTATAGGGCGCGGTGGTTCGGACCTAATCTTTGATGAACAGCGTTCTTCCAAGCCAGAAGAAATCAATATCGAACAGTTAATTGAAGAAAACGACCTGGAGGATCTTATTCGGCTCGAGGTACAAATGATTGAATCGCGTCAAAATCTTTATAATCAAATATTGCACCGAATGTTCATGGCTGATCTAGGTCCAACCGACCCGGAATTCCAGAAAATTCAACAAATTGTCAAAACATATGGGGAAGCGAAAACAAGGCTCCAAACGATACAATAACGGAGTCACTTCCTGTATAATAGAAGCACTGAATGGTTCTGGAGGAGATTAGGTTGGCACAGCTTTATTACAAATATGGAACAATGAACAGCGGTAAATCTTTCGAAATCATTAAAGTGGCTCACAATTATGAAGAGCAAGGCAAGCAGGTTCTTATTTATTCACCATCGGTAAGTGCAAGAGGCGGTGTGGATCGTGTAGGTTCTCGTGTAGGGTTCGAGCGGGAGTCCATTCCGGTTCAAGAGGATACGAACCTTTTTGAAAGTGTGAAAAGCTTCGTTGCAGGAGCTGCACCATCCAAAATTTATTGCGTACTCGTGGATGAGGCGCAGTTTTTGAAGAAACATCATATTTTGGAGCTTACACAAGTCGTCGATGAGCTTAACATCCCTGTTATGGCATTTGGGCTCAAAAACGATTTTCAAAATCAATTATTTGAGGGCAGCTATAACTTGCTCGTGCAGGCGGATAAAATTGAAGAGATTAAAACCATTTGCTGGTTCTGTGATCGGAAAGCAACAATGGTTATACGCTATAATGACGGACAGCCGATGAATGCAGGTGCGCAAATCCAGATTGGCGGCAACGAGGATTATAAGCCTGTATGCAGACGCTGCTATAATGAAGCTTTTCGCAATGCGTAAGCAGAGGTAATAACAATACAAAAGAACCTCCAGATCCACTGTTGCAGTGGCTTTGGAGGTTCTTTTGTTTGGTTTGCTATTAAAGACTGAATTCACTTGGATTAAGTCCAAGGGTATTGCAAATGTCACGCACAGCAGCTTGTTCCTTCATATCGAAATCGCCGTCTGCTGCTCCGATTGCGCTGCACACACCAACGATTACACGAGCAACGTCTGGTTTGCTGCGGAATTTGGCAATCGCTTTAAGCGCCTCTTGCTTGCCAATCATCGCGTCAAACTCCATATTGCCTACAAAGTGATTGAAACGGTTAATCACATCACTCATATCAAAAACTTTTAATTCTTCGCTGCGGCCTATGTAGCCGGCCATTTTTTGTTTTTCATTGGAGTCGACGGAACCGTCTGCTGCTGCTACAATCGCACAGCCAGCTACTACCGCATCTAGGAAATCTTTATTTTTAAATTTTTTGACCTGATCGGTTAGTCCTTGCTTACTTGTTTGCAGCCATGATTTGAAAGAGCTCATTTAGCTCAGCCTCCTAGAGTGAATTTAAATCTTATTATTCTATTGTAGATTTAATTGGGGTCATTTAGCAAATTTTGCGGTAAATTGTCTGTTTATGCTGTTAGATTAGATTGTTGAATGAAAAGGAAATAGGATGAACTATAGAAGGAGAGACGATGTATTTTTGAAATCGATTATATTATACAAAAAACAACGCACATCATCTTAAAAATGACTCATATTATGAAATCGTTTTCAATTTTATACTTGTAAGTAATCTCGTCTACAGCTGTCCATTTCAATAAAGAAGGGATATGCCGTGAGACGACAATTATAGTTATGGGGAGGGTTTGGTTTGAAAAGAAAAATGTCGATGATGACGGCGATGTTGCTGGTCATATCGCTAATGACGAGCTTGTTTTCAGTAGGAGCAGCGCCATTGATGCAGTCAAATGGGGGATTGCCGACGTACTTGGACCCATCAAAAAGCGTGGATGCAAGGGCGGCGGATCTGCTTGCCCGGATGACACTAGAAGAGCGCGCAGGACAAATGATACAGCCAGAGAAGTCGAATATTACACCTGAGGAAGTAAGGCAATATTTTATCGGCTCGGTGCTTAGCGGCGGCGGTTCGTTCCCAAGCGGCAAGCAGCAGGACAGCACGCGTGAAAATTGGCAGACGCTTATAGACGGCTATCAGGACGGCGCGCTTTCTACGCGTCTTGGGATTCCGCTGCTGTATGGCGTAGACGGAGTACACGGACATAACAATGTGAAGGGAGCAACCTTGTTCCCTCATAATATCGGTTTGGGTGCAGCGAATAATGCTGAGCTGGTGAAACAAATCGGCGCCGCGACAGCAAAGGAAATACGCGCAACCGGAGCAAATTGGGATTTTGCGCCGACGATTGCAGCCCCGCAGGATATTCGATGGGGCCGGACCTATGAAGGATACAGCGGCAATCAAGCGATATCCAAGGTGCTTGGTGCAGCGTACATTCAAGGGCTGCAAGGAGAAACAGCTGCGGAGCGCAGTCAGACGAAACATGTCGTTGGCGCTGCGAAGCATTTTTTAGGTGAAGGCTATACGGATAACGGCGTTAACCAAGGGAATATAACGAAGTATACAGAGGATCAGCTCATTGCAAGTGATTTAGAGATGTACAAAGCTGCCGTTGATGCAGGGGTACAAACGGTAATGGCATCTTACCACAGCATTCAAGGCCTTAAGATGCATGCGAATAAGCGGCTTCTTACGGATGTGCTGAAGGGTGAGCTTGGATTTAAAGGTTTTGTTATTTCGGATTATAACGCGATTCAGCAAATCACGCGTGATCAAGATGGCAAAGCAGTCAGCGGCTTGAAAGATCAGCTGAAAGCATCTGTTAATGCAGGTGTAGATATGTTCATGCTGACAGGTGACTGGAGAGCCAGCCTTGCGCATTTAATTAGTCTTGTTAAGGATGGCAGCATTACGGAAGAGCGTATCAATGATGCAGTTCTTCGTATTTTGAAGGTGAAAATTTCATCTGGCCTATTTGAGAATCCAAAGACAGATACGGATTTGGCAGGCTACTTCGGTGCATCTGAGCATCGTGCGCTTGCGCGTCAAGCTGCGGCGGAGTCGCTCGTTCTTCTGAAGAACGATGAGGTGAACGGTTCACCGATTATGTCTCAGCTGAAGGATATGGACAAAATCTTCGTAGCAGGTAAAAATGCGAACGATATCGGCAACCAATCTGGCGGCTGGTCGATTACTTGGCAGGGAGCATCCGGGGCGATTACGACCGGAACGACAATTTATGAAGGGCTCAAAGAGGTTGCAGGAGCCGCGAAGACGGTAACGTACAACAAGCATGGCCGCGGCGCTGCTGGCTATGACGTAGCTATTGCTGTTGTAGGCGAAACGCCTTATGCAGAAACGAATGGAGATCGTACGAGCCTGAATCTCGACGAAGAGGATCTGGCAACGATTGCAAATATTCGTGCAGCTGATCCGAACATTCCACTCGTTGTTGTTCTTGTATCCGGACGCCCGCTTACGATAGCGGATCAACTGGGTGACTGGGATGCGCTTGTCGCAGCATGGCTTCCAGGTACGGAAGGTCAAGGCGTGGCTGATGTACTGATTGGGGGCAAACCGTTTAAAGGGAAAAACCCGATCAAATGGCCATTTTATGTAACGAATAATTATCCAATTATGACCGATGCCAGCCCGAATTTGCTGTTTCCTATCGGATACGGCTTGACGAGCGGACAGGCTACGCCTGATCTGCCGAGCAAACCTGTAGAACCAGAGAAGCCTTCACTGCCTATCCCGGGCAAGGTCGAGGCGGAAGCGTTCGATGCGAAGAGCAGCGGATTGAATACAGAGGACACGCAGGACATTGGCGGCGGCAAAAATATTGGCTGGACGTCCGGCGGCGCATGGCTGGATTATAGGGTGAAAGTGAGTGAACCGGGTACCTATAAAGCCGATTTCCGCTATGCTGGCAACGGCGGCGCAACTGGGATTAAGATTAAGAGCGAAGGGGGAGCGACGCTTGGCACATTGAGCGTAGGCTCCACCGGAGGCTGGCAAAGCTGGCAAACGGCCAGCGTCGAGAATATCGTGCTAAGCCAAGCAGGCATTCAAAAGCTGAGGCTTGAGTTTATTGCCGGAGACATTAATTTTAACTGGGTAGAGTTTACGCGCACAGGCGATGTTCCAGCTGGCGGCGACGGTGGCGGCACTGATCCAGGTAATGGAGGCGGCGAACAGCCAGCACTGATTAGCGGAGCTGTTGAGGCATGGATCTCCAGTGAACGTGATGCGGGTGACCGCAAATGGTATTATGCGGATCGTTATCAAGCTGGCGATAAGAAGCTGGAGCAGCAGACGAATTTAGATATTACCCTTCCAGATAACAGCAAAGCGACAACGATTACGATAAATCCGGATAAAAAGTATCAAACGATGCTAGGAATCGGTTCGTCCATGGAAGAAGCGACGATTCATAATCTTGTGAAAATGTCTCCGGAGAAGCAGACAGAGCTGCTTCGCCAATTAATCGACAAGGATAACGGCATCGGCATGAGCTTGATTCGCCTAACGATCGGAACCTCCGATTTTACAGCGCAAAAGTTTTATTCGTACGATGATTTACCTGCCGGTGAAACGGACGTTGAGCTTAAGAAATTTTCCATTCAGAAGGATATTGATTTTGGCATCATTCCAACCGTCAAAAAGATACAAGCGATTAATCCCGATGTTCAGTTTTTTGCATCGCCTTGGAGCCCTCCAGGCTGGATGAAAACAACGGGCAGCATGGTTAGAGGCCAAGTGAAGGAAGAATACCTTCCTGTGCTTGCAGATTATTATGTGAAATTTTTAGAGGCTTACGCAGAGCATGGCATCTACTTTGAAGGCATGACGCTGCAAAATGAGCCGCTGCTCGAAATTGATTATCCAAGTACAGCGATGTCATGGCAGCAAGCGTCACGTCTAGCCAAGCTGCTGCGGGCGAAGCTAGATCAGAATAGCAATGCAAAAATCAAAAGTGTAAAGCTATGGATGTTCGACCACAATCCTGGCGATACGATGGCTTATCCAGCACAAATTCTGGGCAATTCCGTAGAAGGGGCTTACGACGCCATAGAAGGGACGGCGTTCCACGATTATGGCGGCGAGCTGTCCATGATGACGGAGCTTCAAAAGCTGTTCCCGCAGAAAAGCGTGTATTTGACGGAGCGTGCGGTATGGGGCACTACGGGTGCTGACCGAATCACACAATATTTCCGCAACTATGCCAAAAGCTATAACAGCTGGGTTACGATGCTGGACAGCGATATTTCATCCCATCAATGGGTAGGCATTCCTGATCCGACCCCAGTCGTACAGGATTCCTCGAATCCAGATCACTACTGGCTGCTGCCGGAGTATTATTTGATGGGGCAGTTTACGAAATTCGTGAAGCCTGGTTACGTGCGAATCGATAGCAATTACGGCTCGGCTGCGACAGTAACCAACGTTGCGTTTGCAAGCCCAGACGGCAAAGAAATTGTAACGGTTGTCATCAACCAAACGAGTGACCCGCAGCCATTTAAAATTATAGTTGATGGACTTCAAATTGAAGCGGTCATTCCAGCCAAATCAGCAGCAACCTATCGCTGGAATCGTACGCAAATAACAAACGTTCCAGCAACGATTGACGCTACGCGCTTTGCTTCAGCAGAAGGCGAGTTCCAGGTTAATCCGAACGGATACTTAGGTTCTTTTGCACCAAATGGAACAGCGTCGTTCGATTATGTTGTAAATGTAGCAGAAGCAGGCGAGTATGAACTCGATCTGGCGATTGCAGGTTTCCAAACGGATGGTCTAGTTGGCTTTGAACTGGATGGCCAGCCGCTTGTGTCACTGCCGATCAATCAGACGACGTACCAATGGGAGTACTTCGCTAATCGCCGCGAGCGCGTTATGCTTCCAGAGGGTGCGCATAAATTAACGATGAAAGTGAGTAAAAACGACTTCAATGTTAGAAGTATTGCGTTCACGAAGGCGGATAAGGCAGCTATTTCACTTCCTGCATCTATAGAGGCGAGTAAATTCACGTCTGCCTATAATGTACTCGTAAACGGCTCAGCGGTCAGCTATGCCGATCCGAATGATTGGATGGAATATAAGGTGCAGGTTCCGGCGGATGGAAACTACGGTATAACGTATCAATATTCCACGACCTATGACGGAGCGAAAGCAGAGCTTTCACTAGGAGGAAATGTACTGAAAACGACTGAGCTTCCAAACAGCGAGAGCTGGGATGCTTGGGCAATGGCTTCAGATACAGTTGCTCTGACTGAAGGTGTTCATACGCTAAGAGTTCGAATCGTTGATCAAGGCTTCAACTTGAATGCCATTGCGGTTGGGCCTGCTATTATCGCAGATGCCTCAGCCGTAACAGAAGGTGCAGAGGCTGGAAGCCATATTTTTGTCCGGCTGCTTAACGACACGTATAAAGAGGAGCTGATTTCCTCCAACTGGTCCATCGAAGGGTATGCGGGAACGGTTGTAGACAGCGTTTATCGTGTTGATGACCATATGGCTAAGCTTACCTTAGGAGGAGGGGCGACTAGAGACTATGACTCTGATCGTACCGCTACGGTAACAGCCAGCACATATGAAGCTGCTTCTGGAAGCACAGGTAAGACGATGAGCTCTAAAGTTATCATTAAGGCTATTGATGATGCGGAGTCGTTATCCTTGTCGGAGAGTCAGATTGCTTATGGCGTAAATAACAAGGAGCTAATCGTTACCCTTGCTGGCGGTACATTCGTGCAGAGTCAGCTTGGAGCGATAACCGTATCGGGAGCGGCGACCACGCAAGGAGGCGTATCACTGCGCTCGGCGGAGCTTCTCAGCCCTAATCGAGTGAAGCTTACGCTGAACTGGAGCGGAACCGTTTACTATAATGAATTGGAATTGCAGGTTAACGTTCCACTGCAAGCCTACGATGATTCAACAGGAGGTACGGCGTTAAACGCTAAGGCAGTGCTGCTTGGAACCGAAAATGTGAAGGAGCCAGTAAATCTTTTGTCCCTTGATTCATTGGATCAGTTCAATCGATTAAAAGGATTCGCAGTGACTGGAACAGGAAGCGCGAGCAGGCTAACCCAAATTGATGCGGGCGATTATGCTGATTATTTGGTACACGTGCCAGAAACTGGTTCCTACGTTGCAACCTTTAAGGCTACATCTGGCGGCCAAGCTGTGAATGGCATCGTGCTGGAGGCGCAAGACGGCGCTGTTCGGAAAACGATTAACGTACCAAACCTTTACAACCAGGTCGTTGAAATGCGAATCGTCATTGATCTCGTTGAAGGTGACCAAAAGCTTCGTATTCTGGCTGGAGCATCCGGCTACGAGCTTAGAGGCATTAAGTTTGAGCCTTATGTTGTACAGGTAATGGATCAGAGCGGCGTTATGAAAATTGAAGCGGAAAGCTACACCCATGCGGATGCGGCTGCTGTTCAAAGCAATATGGACGGACAAACGCTGTTATTCAAAAATGTAGGTTTTATCGCGGCAGCAGGCTCGCTTTATTTTGACGTAAATATCGCAAAATCGAGCTTCTACAAAGTGACCTACCGTTATGCAACGCCGCAAGCTGGCGTGAGTGGAACGTTGTCCGTGAATGGGCAAAAGTTGTCTACTACGCCGCTAGGAGCAAGTGGCGGATGGGATAAATATGCGGAGGCTTCTGGCATTGTAGAGCTTGCGGAAGGCGTACAAACGATTCAATTTACTAGCAATAATGATGGGGCAAACCTGGATTGGATTACGCTTGAGCAGACTGAAGCGGTTACGCAAATTACAGGTGCCACAGCGCTTCCGACTGCTTCGTTGAAAGCTGGAGCCTACAAAGGAACCAAAACGGTTGCTTTAACGACTGCTACAGAAGGGGCTGCCATTTACTATACAACAGATGGATCGCTGCCTAGCAGTACAAACGGGCAATTGTACAAAGGAGAGCTTAAGCTCTCGGAGCTGACAGTGCTCCGCACGATTGCGATTAAAGCAGGAATGAAGGACAGCTTTGTTGCACCATTTACGTATATCATTACGCCAGGGGAAGAGCCAACACCAACACCAACACCAACACCAACGCCGACGACACCAACGGAGCCAACGCCAACACCGACGTCACCGACGGGGCCAGCTGTAACGCCAGCTCCTACGACGCCTCCGAGTGGGAAGGGCACAATACCGGCACCAACTCCGGTCATGGACACGGCTAGCGGACTTGGTAAAACTGCGATAAGCCAAACGCTTATCGACGAAGCTTTGAAAGCAGTAGAAGGAAATAATGGTACCGTTCAAACCATTACAATTAAAGTACCGAGTGTAAATGGAGCTAATGGCTACGAGGTGCAATTGCCTAAAGGGACTATTAGCGAGGCTAAGCTATCGGTAAAGTATGAAATTCAGACAGGTACGGGTACGATTGTTGTACCAAGCCATATGTTGAAATCACTGCCTTCGGATGCGAGAAACGTGTCCATTGTGATTGCGAACATCGATAAAACAAAGCTTAGCGAAGAAGTGAGAGCAGCCATCGGCAGCCGTCCTGCGGTTGAGCTGAATCTCTACGTTGACGGCGTTAAAGTGGAATGGAGCAATCCAGAAGCTGCTGTAAACGTATCGCTTAGTTATACTCCAACAGCTGATGAGCTGGCGAGCAGCGAGCAAATTACAGTGTGGTATTTCGACGCAGCAGGTAAAGTAATTGCAGTGCCAAGCGGCAAGTATGACAAATCGCAAGGTGCTGTGCTTTTCACAGTAAATCATTTCAGTACGTATGGCGTAGTATTCGTAAGCAAAACGTTTGACGATCTTGGCAAATATCCTTGGGCGCAACAAGCGATTAAGGTAATGTCGGCTAAAGGCGTCATCAACGGCATATCGGATAAAGCATACGCTCCAGCTCAAAATGTGAAGCGGGCAGATTTTATTACCCTGCTCGTGAAAACTTTAGGTCTTAACGCTGCGTATGATAGTCAGTTTACCGATGTGGCAAAGGGTTCTTATTATTATGATGCGGTTGCCATTGCGAAGAAGCTTGGCGTAGTAACTGGCCGTGCGGACGGTACGTTTGATCCGAATGCCTCCATTACAAGGCAAGAAATGATCGCGATGACAGCAAGAGCGTTAAATATTTCTGGCAAAAAGCTGCAAGCAGGAAGCTCGGAGCAGTTGCAATCTTTCACCGATTTGAAGCAGTTAGCAGCTTATGCAACGGACAGTGCTGCTCTTCTCGTAGCGAACGGCATTGTGAAGGGCGACGGCGCTAAGCTTAACCCGCTTGGTTATACAACCCGCGCGGAAGCAGCAGTTATTATGTATGCCATTTACAACAAGCAATAAGATTGGGATGAGCGATGCGGCTCATTGAATGACGAGGAAGAAGCCTTCGAACTCACTGATAAAGTGGGAAAGAGGGCTTCTCTTTTTTTTGCCTATTCTATGAAATTTTTTTCAAAATAGTCGTATGCCGTTCTCTCTATTAATCTAGCGAATAGGATGAGGGTATCATACGGTAGGAGTTGATTAGGTGTCATTTTATTTTAAGCTGCGCACGTACCTAGGGAGAGATGTAGAAGTTATTCTCTCTAATGGGGATGTGGTTGCAGGTGTGCTGCTGACGGTAGGATTCTCGTACATTGTGGTTCGAACCTTGAGTGTACCCGGATACGGTGGGACGGAAGATGTGTTGATACGTTTGCGGGTCATCGAATATGTCCGGATTTTATAGGAATGGCTGTACGGATGATGGAAGAAGGCGTGACTATGTCGAGCGATTGATTGCAGATAAGGATGTGCTGCCTCCTTTACGAAAAGGAAGAGATTTCTCCCAAGCAGGCAATCGGCGCGGGGTGCACCAGCGCTTGTCAGTGATTATACCCGCTCAAAACGAGGAGCGGACAATAGGACGTGTCATCCAAGAAATAACATGGCTGTCGCCAGCTGAAATTATCGTAGTTGTTAATGGCTGCAATGATCGTACAGAGAGTATTGCTAGAGAGCTTGGCGCGTCGGTCATTGTTTTTCAGGAGCCGCTCGGAACGGATGTTGGCAGAGCTATTGGCGCATATGCAGCCACTGGCGATGCGCTGCTGTTTGTGGATGGTGATTTTCATATCCCTTGGAAGGAGCTTGCTCCTTTTCCTTATGCGCTGCTAAGGGAATGTGATTTGGCTATTAACAAGCTGGATCACCACCTCAGCATGCGCGTGCCTTGGAGTGCCGTGACAACGCTGAAAATAGCACTGAATATGGCAGTTGGCCGCGAGGATCTGGCGAATGCTTCACTCGTGCATGTTCCATTTGCGCTGAATAGGCGGGCGCTTAATGTTATTCATTGGTCCAATTTATTATGTCCGCCGAAAGCTTATGCGCTGGGACTGCTCGGGGGGTTAACCGTCCAACCCGTTCACTGCGTGGAAGTTGATCGCTTAAACCGTTATCGTCCGAGCAAACACAGCAATGCCGGAGGAGACCATTCCATTGCAACGATGCAAATAATAGGGGATCATTTTGAGGCTCTGCATGCCATTCATAGGAGAGAGGGCAAGAAAGGAGAGATAGGGTGCAGCGGGAATTTGGAAAAGTAAGTATCGTTATTGCAAATTATAATCGTGCAGCATATCTCATTGAATGTTTGGACAGCTTGTTGAGTCAAACGTATTTGAATAAAGAAATTATCATTGTAGATGACGCATCGACCGATAGGTCGCTGGATGTTATCGAGGCTTGGTGCGAAGCGAACGGAGTAGCGGGTACAGAATCTATAGTACTCGTTAGACTTCCTAGAAATATTGGGTTTTCTGGAGCCGTAACGACGGGTTTCTTCCACGCTCGCGGACAATATATCGCGGTACAAGATGCGGACGATTTCTCTCATCCGCAGCGTTTAGAGAAACAAGTAGCATATCTCCAAAGCCATGCAGAGGTTGCACTGGTAGGAACGAGCTACGCTAGCTTTGATGAGGCCGAGAAAAGGCAGTATGTTCAGGAAAAATGGCTGCGTTTCGGTGATGATATTCATGATGTTTACTGCAGCGGCGGTCACTGTGTTTGCCATGGGACGATCATGTTTCGCGGCGATGCTTTTGACCAAATGGGCGGATTGAGCCGACGAATTGTCGGGGCGGAGGATTATGAGTTTATCGTTAAATTTTTGAATAACAAAGCTCGTATTGAAAATATACCTGAAATTCTTTATTACTATCGTCTGCATGCGAGCCAACGATCATTGGCTTTTTATGCGAAAAAGGAGTGAGGTGAAATGGCAGGCTCGCCGTTATCCGTCTTAATGGCTCTGGACAGTATGGATGCCGGCGGTACGGAAACACATGTATTAAGTCTAGCAAAAGCACTAATAAAAATAGGTCAAAGAGTGAGTATAATTGCCGCGGACGGCCCTATGCGGTTTCGGTTTGAGGATGCCGGGTGCCATGTATATTTGTTTGAATTCCAGCCAGCTGGAGCGTCAGTTCAAACGGAGCGAATCGTTAGGCTGCAGGAAATTATGCGAAGCGAGAAAGTAGACTGCGTTCATGTGCATCAGACTCCATCAGGCTTGTTTACGGCAAAGGCAGCTAATCTATTAGGAATTCCGTCTATATTTACCGTTCATGGCACCTATTATCCGGAAACTGCTCTAAAATCGCTGCTTGTTTACTCGGAATCGATCATCTGTGTAAGTGATCCTCTTCAAAGCTACATCACGCGGCTTGGCTTTCCGTCTATCGTTGTCCCGAACGGCATCGATCTAGCGGAGTTTTATCCATCCAGCGGCGCAAAGCTTCGCTCAGACTTAGGTATTTCTGAAGATGCAATTGTACTTATGTATGCTAGCCGCTTGGCTTGGGGAAAGGCAACAGCATGTGATGTCCTGCTGCGGGCGATGAAGGATCTTTATCGTTATGGGTGGGATAAGCTTGAGCTTGTCGTTGTCGGGGATGGCCCTAAATATAATGCAATTTCAGAACTTGCGGAATTCATTCAGGTGGAAATCGGAAGACGGTTCATTCATATGGTTGGAAAACAATCTCAAATGCGAGAGTATTACAATGCTTCAGATATCGTTGTCGGTACGGGACGCGTTGCGCTGGAGGCAATGGCTTGCGAGAAGCCAGTGCTTGCCATCGGCAACCATGGTTATTTTGGCTGGGTGGAGCCGAGCAATTATGAGCAGGCTTGGCTTAACTATTTTGGAGACCACGGTTCGTCTGCCGCTTATTCCCGTTATTTGTTTGCAAGCGAGATTGCAGATGGATGCCGCAGGCTGGAGGGGCTGCGCGCTAATGGAATAGAGGGAAGACGGTGGGTGGAACATGAGTTTCATATCGATCATTCCATTGATCAAATTATGAGCGTATATCGTTCAGCAATAGGAGAGATTTAATGAAGGGCGGTACGGAGTGAAAAGAATTTTGTATGTAGGCTGGTTAGGGTTTAACAATGTTGGTGATGAGTTAATGTGGCTATTGTTTCGCGACCTGTGCAGAGCTTATCTGCCTGAGAAAAAATATGATGTCATTCCGTCAATACCGGGCGTAGATATTCGGAATTCGGGTCCGTATGATGTTGTTGTGCTCGGCGGCGGCTCGCTGCTCATTCCAGGTTATATCGATGTTGCTTATCAAGCGGCTAGGAACCATAAAAAAGTAATGATTTGGGGCAGCGGTCATGACAGACAGGAGTTTCCTGTATTTGATGCCTCGGGGAAGGTCGCAGCCCATTTGGCCTACACCGATGAGAACCTGGCAACTAATGAGAAATTAGCTGAGCTAGTGAAGATGTCAAAGTATTGCGGCGTCCGAGGTCCATTGTCCTATCAGTTTCTCGAGGATTCTGGCGTCAGAATGGAGCAGGCGATCATAAGCGGTGACCCGGCATTTCTGCTGCCTGCACCGTCGCCACGCAAGAATGGGCAGGCTAGCAGAACGATTGGTGTGAACTGGGGAACTGCTTATAATCGAATATTCGGCGGCAATGAGGAAAAGGTAGAGCAGCAATTGGTAGAGGCGCTGCGTATATTAATATCGCAGGGCTATCGCATCAATATTTTCTCCGTTTGGGGTCCTGATAGAGAAGCTTGCAAGCGTCTATATTCGAAGCTGGGAAACCAGACGAATGTGGATCTTGATTTGGAGCTGTACCATCATGAGGATTTGATGGAGAAGCTAAAGTCCTATGCGCTGACGATCAATTTCAAATTGCATGCTAGTTACCTGTCAGCAGCGGCAGGGGTGCCGTTCGTAAGCCTTGGATATCGATTCAAATGCATAGACTTTGGCTGTTCGGTGGATCTTCAGGATTATGTGCTCTCCACCGGCGATACGGCACTTGGCGAAAGCATTCTGGACAGAGCAGCCAAAATTGAAAAAGAAACGGATATGATTCGCGAAAAGTTTTATTCGCATCAGAGCCGTTATCGCAAGCTGCTGAAAAAGCCATTTCAAGAACAACTGTTTTAAGGAAATAGCTGCAACAGCGTAAGAGGAGCTGCCCGAAGGTTTATTACCTTTCGGGGCAGCTCCTTTTTTTAATAGACAAAGGATGGATATTATAGGAAGAAGGTTGACATCGAAAAATAGTTTATGATATATAAAAAGAAGGATTGGCACTCAAAGAGTTTGAGTGCTAAAATATAAGGTAGCGGTTTAATAAACGTTGAACAAGCCTTCCTGTTGCGTTACCTTTAGGCTTACTAATTATTGATGAATGGAAAGGGGATCTATCCATGTCCAAAAAACAGTTCAAAGCAGAATCGAAACGATTGCTGGAAATGATGATTAATTCCATTTATACGCAGCGCGAGATTTTTTTGAGAGAGCTGATCTCGAATGCCAGCGATGCGATCGACAAGCTATATTACAGAGCGCTAACTGATGACCAAATGGTATTTAACAAAGAGGATTATTATGTTAAAGTCGTTGCCGACAAGGCAAAACGAACATTAACGATCACCGATACAGGGATTGGCATGACGAAGGAAGAGCTGGAGAATAACCTTGGCGTTATTGCGAAGAGCGGCTCTTTTGCCTTTAAGAAGGAAAATGAGCTTAAGGATGGACATAACATTATCGGTCAATTCGGCGTAGGCTTCTACTCTGCATTTATGGTGGCGGATGTGGTTACCGTTGTGACCAAAGCGCTTGGCAGCGATGAGGCGTTCAAATGGGAATCAACTGGCGCGGACGGCTACACGATTGAGTCATGCGAGAAGGATTCCGTTGGTACGGAAATTGTACTTAATATTAAGGAAAATACCGAAGATGATCAATACGATGAGTACTTGGAAGAGTACCGTTTGAAGTCGATCATCAAAAAATATTCTGATTTTATTCGATACCCAATTAAGATGGATGTCAAAGGCCAACGGCCTAAAGCAGATGCGGAAAACGAGTTTGAGGAATATCAAGAAGAGCAAACCGTTAACAGCATGGTGCCGATCTGGCGTAAAAATAAAAATGAGCTGACATCGGAAGATTATGATCAGTTTTATTTTGAAAAACGTTACGGCTTCGACAAACCGATCAAGCATCTTCATATTAGTGCGGATGGCGCTGTTGTGTACAATGCGATTTTGTATATTCCAGAGAGCACACCTTTCGATTATTATACGAAGGAATATGAGAAGGGGCTGGAGCTTTATTCAAATGGCGTTCTAATTATGGATAAATGCTCAGACCTGCTGCCGGATTATTTCAGCTTCGTTAAAGGTATGGTTGATTCGGAGGATCTATCGCTCAACATTTCACGTGAAATGCTGCAGCATGACCGTCAGCTGAAGCTGATTGCGAAAAACATCAACAGCAAGATCAAGAGCGCGCTGCTTGGCATATTGAAGGATGACAGAGAGAAGTATGAGTCGTTCTACAAAGCATTCGGCAGACAGCTGAAATTCGGCGTATACAACGATTACGGCGTGAACAAAGAAGTGCTTCAAGACCTGCTTATGTTCCACTCTTCGAAAGAGAAGAAGCTAGTTACACTGGACGAGTATGTGTCAAGAATGAGCGAGGATCAAAAGTACATTTATTATGCTTCCGGTGAATCGATTGAGCGGATTGATAGACTTCCGCAAACCGAGCTGGTAACGGATAAAGGCTTTGAAATTTTGTACTTCACGGACGATATTGATGAATTTGCTATCAAGATGGTTGCGAAGTATAAGGATAAGGAATTCAAGTCGGTATCAAGCGGCGATCTTGGTATTGAAGAGGACGAGAAGGACAAGGAAACGGCCGAAGAGCAGGATGCCAATAAAGAGCTTTTCGAGCAGATGAAAGAAATTCTTAACGATAAAGTAAAAAGCGTAAAAGCTTCAAAACGCCTTAAAACACACCCTGTGTGCTTATCCACAGAAGGCGAAGTAACGATTGAAATGGAAAAAATCTTGAATGCGATGCCGAACAGCCAAGACGTAAAAGCAGACAAGGTGCTCGAAATTAACGTGAACCATGAAATTTTCCAATCGTTGAAGGATGCTGCTGGGCAGGATAAAGTGAAGCTGGCTCTTTATACAAGCTTGCTTTACAACCAAGCGCTTCTCATCGAAGGTTTGCCAATTCAAGATCCAGTTGCGTTTACGAACGATATTTGCAAAGTAATGGTTTAATAGAGCAAGCGACAAGCAAGCGTAAAAAGCCCGTACGGGGTCATTCCCGTACGGGCTTTTTTTCTACGATAGCACAATTATGGATGCTGATCATAGCTACCGATAAAATTACACGAGGCGCGTGGTGTGTTTGCGGAAATATAATAAATCATGGTATTGATTATTATTCCGGATATAATAGCACTACAAGATAAGAAATAATTGAATAAGAATGCAGAAACAAATAAATAAACAAATAAATAAATAAACAATATTCATTGTATGAATAAATGTGAAGCCGCAGAGGAGGGTTTATAGATGATACGGATAAAACGCCGGCTGAACTTAATTACGCTTATTTTGCTGCTCATGTGTATTATTATTGTTCCGGTTCTTATCCAAGGTTATATGTTGGGCAAAGGAGCGGTTCAGCAAGTGGAGACACTATATGATAAATCGGTTTCGAGCAATATGGAGTCGCTCTCCATCAGTTTGGACTTTTATGTGAACCATATTGAGGATTATATTCGCACCTTGTCGCAGGATCAGGAATTACAGAGGCTGTTAAGTCGAAATAATAACGCTCCCATAAATGAACATGCGGTCAGAGACCGGCTGAAGTCGTTCACTGCTGCGTATCGGTTAAGAGTGCCCTTATACGTACAAATTATTAACGATCAAGGGGAAGTATTCAGCAATAGCGTTTTGCATGACACAGAAGTTGAACGGTTAAAGCAAGTGGTGCAGCAGTTTAATTGGCCTTCCGAGAGGATACCTTATGATAATAACGTCATGTATCGCAATGTGGGCCCCAATTTTCACGACCTCTCGGAGGGGCAGAACGCATTTTATTTCACTAAAAATATTGTACATGGCAATTCGGCGTTAGGCCTCTTGAACGTAGAGGTCAACGAGAGTTTATTTCAGCGGCTGCTGCGCAAAATTCAACTGAACAGCTCAACCCTTGCATTCATAAGTCAGGAAGACGGCGAATTGCTTATTTCTAGCGAAGATGATGACGACCGCCTGAAGGAGCTATCCAGACAGGCGATATCGAAGGCGAAGGTGGACGGCGGGGGATATGAAAGCTTTTTGATTCAGTGGAACGGCCAAAGCTACTTTTGCTCCATCCAAAACATTCCCTTCTTAAGATGGTATTTAATTGCGTTAACGCCGGAAGAGCTTTTGGCAAGTCCCACTAAGCAATTGTGGAGCCATACGCTCACGGTAACCGTGTCGTCCATTCTTTTGATTTCACTTATCCTGTATATATTCACAAGAAAAGCGATGATACCCGTGCTGAATTTATCGAGGATGGTTCGGAAAATACGCTTTAATGACACTGGGCAGGGGCAGGATGTCATTGGAAATTTTCAATACAAAGGCTTGGAGGAAATCGAAATTTTATTCTCGGGCATTCAGCAAATGCTAAGCCGGATTAATGAACAGATTGAGCGAATTAAAACGG
This sequence comes from Paenibacillus sp. MCAF9, assembly GCF_052114265.1. NCBI lineage: Bacteria > Bacillati > Bacillota > Bacilli > Caryophanales > Paenibacillaceae > Paenibacillus > Paenibacillus sp. MCAF9. Next base: position 64,194 of record NZ_JBFREL010000020.1, on the reverse strand, counting down.
ATGAACGGGAAAAGTCGAGCCTGGAGCTCAATCTCTTGCTGTCCCAGATCAAGCCTCATTTCCTGCATAATTCGATTAATTCGATCCGTTGGATGGCGGAAATGAAGGGCGAGAAGATGATTGCCCAGACTCTTGTTAATTTAAGCAGCATGCTGAACTATACACTAAGCAAATCACGAACCATATGGAGCACGGTCGGCGAGGAAATGGATTATGTCAGAAGCTATATTGCGTTTCAGGAAAAACGGATGTTCATCAAAATTGAAACGATATGGGATGTGCCGCATGAGGTGCAGGGTGCAAGAATATTGAAGCTGACGCTGCAGCCGATTGTCGAGAATGCAATCATGCATGGATTTACTAATCTTGATGGAATTACGCCACAGCTGACGATTACTTGCGCGATGGAAGGGGAGCAGGTACGGGTGGAGGTTATAGATAACGGAGTCGGAATTGAAGAAGGCTCCATTGCCGGTATGCTGATAACGGATTCGAATGAGTACGAGGATGAGGAACGAACCTCGGGGATCGGGCTTAAAAATGTGCATCGTCGCTTGCAGCTGGAGTATGGCGAGAGGTATGGCATCGAAATTCGAAGTGCAGTGGGTAAAGGGACGAACGTAACGCTTACCTTTCCCTATATCGATCATAATGGAGGAGATTCGGAATGAAAGTGATGATTATTGAAGACGATATGCTAGTTAGAATGGGGATCAAATCATTAATTCCTTGGTCTGAAATGGGGCTGGAGGTCGTCTGTGAAGCCAGAGACGGTGTTGAAGCTGTTGAGCTGTATGAGAGATTTCTGCCGGATATCGCACTAGTGGATATTCTGCTTCCCAGAATGAATGGGCTTGATTTTATTGAGAAGGTAAAGCCCTTAAATCCGGACGGGGAATTTGTTATTTTGACCTGCAATCAAGATTTCGAAACGGTTCGCAAATCGCTGCGCCTGGGCGTTCATGATTTCATCGTAAAATCAACGATGGAAATTGAAGAGCTTCAGCTTATTTTGAAGCAGCTGACAGCGAAGATGAAGGCCAAGCTGCTGGAGCATCATTTTCAGGAAGAAGGGACGCCGGAAGCGGGTTCAAGATTCGTTCGTAAAGCCAGCTTATTAAGAGATTGGCTGCACGGCTTGTATAACAGTGAAGAGACAGAAGCGTTTGCCGAGAAGCTGGGAGAGTATAAATATTTTCTGCAAAAGGGAGAATATGAGGCATGGGTTGTGGCGTTAGATCCTTCTCAGGATGAATCCAAATTAACTTCCCAAGAAATCGTTAAAATAGGCCATTCGATTGACCATATGGCTGTTGAACTTTACCGCAGCAGGCTAATTGGGTTCGTGGAAAACATAAATGATAACCGATGGCATGTATTGGTAAGCAGCACGAATAGCTCGGATATCGACCCGAAGCTGTTGATCGACTCGGTTTCGCAGTATCTGGGCCATGCTCTATCCATTGCTGTGAGTAAAAGGTTTACAGACTGGCGGGAGTGGACCGTGTATGATCGTTTTGCCAGCGACCTGCTAAGCCTCAAATATTTTTGTGAAAATGACCACCTGTTTCAGGGCGAGCTGCCTGAAGCAACGCTTTCCGATGCCGTGTTTATTTGGAAAAAGGCGATAATGAACAAACTGTCCAGCTTTCAATACGAGCAGGCAGGAGATCTGCTGGCAAACCTCAAGCAGGTCGTCGGCCCGCCATATCCCAAACCAAACCTGCTGCAAAATGTACTGGAGGATATTTTATTTCAGCTGAAGCAAATTTGCGAAATGTCGGGACGGCGACCATCGGAGACTTATTTCCAAAGATCTGAGCTGCTGGACTGCGTTTCATTAACGCAAGCGGTGCATTTGTTATACAACGCTATCCATGTGCTGCAGGAACCGGCATTCAAAGAGAAGAACGGCCATGAAAGAAAGAAGTTTGTTGAAGCCACCGAAATGTTTATTCAAGAGCACAGGTTTGATGAAATTAGTTTAAATGCCATCGCAATGCATCTTAAAGTAAGCCCTGTATATCTCAGCAGAATATATAAAGAAGAGAAAGGGATTTCTTTCAGCACCGCTGTATTGACAGCCAAGGTGGAGCAGGCCGAAACGATGATCCGCAGCGGAATGACCTTAACTGAGGTTTCGGACAAGCTGGGCTACTTAAACTTAAGCTCGTTTACCCGCATGTTTAAAAAAATTAAGGGGATTGCACCCTCACACTATGCAGATGCTGAAAAGAATTAAAAGATGTTAACTGCGGCTTGAAAAATGATAAATGGTATCCTCTTCGGATATAAAGTGATAAATCAAATGGTTGGCTTAGGAGATTCATCTGCTTATGGAAAGCTTCTATACTAGGAAGCAAGACATCAACTAACGAAAGAAGGAAGGTTTCCATGAGAATGAGAAGATGGTCTGTTTTAAGTATAGCTTTAATGATGCTGGTTACAATGTCGCTTTCTGCATGTTCCAAGAATGAAAATGAAAGCGCTTCTACAGGTGGAGAAGGACAGGAGAAGGTCAATATTGTTTTCTGGAATTCAGGGTTTGCGACCATTGATGAAAATAACAAAGCGAAGAAAAAAGAAGACTTCTACATTTCTCAGGCCGTTGCAAGGTATGAGAAGGCCCATCCCAATGTGAAGATTGATGTGCAGGATGTTCCTTCCGGAGATGAGCTGTTTGCTAAATTCCAAACGGCCAGCATTGCCAAGAACGGTCCTGATTTAACGGTACTCTGGTCGGGTTCCTATATGCTTCGGTTTAAGCAATTTTTAGAGCCGATGGATAGTTACTTTTCAGGTGAAGAAAGATCCAGAATCGTTGGATGGAGCGCAACAACGGAAGACTTTACGGCTGATGGCAAAGCCTATGGCGTTCCATTTGGGACAGACGGAACTTTTCTTCTAGCGTATAACAAGAAAATTTTTGCGGATGCCGGAATCGATCCCATTGCCCAGCGCCCGAAAAATTTTCAAGAGTTTGTGGCTATGCTGGAGAAAGTGAAGACGAAGGATATTACGCCGCTTGGTTTGTTTAAAGACAGCTTCCTTCATGTACCGGACTATTGGATTGCTCAAACGGTGGATATTCCGGGTCTCGACAGCTTGGTCAAAGGCACAACCAATTTCTCCGATCCTAAGCTGGTGAATGTCATGAAGGGCTGGCGCGAGCTGTTCGAGAAAAACTTGGTCATTGCCGATGATTCCGTTCGACAACTGTTTATTCAAGAGCAGCTCGGCATGACGGTTGGAGCAAATGCGGACATCTTGAACTTCAGCAAGGAGATGGGCGACAAGGTCGGCTTTATGAAAATTCCAGACTTCAGCGAGGATGTCAAAATCCACGATGGCGGTCCTGGCGGGGTGGGCGCTGCATTTGTGGTGACGAACTACTCGGAGCACAAGAAAGAAACGGCTGATTTCGTCAAATTCCTGATGAGCAAGGAAGAGCAAATCAATAAAATTAAGTCGGGCGAAGCACGTATTACAGTCGTCAACGATGTGGATGTGAACGAGTACGTATCCGATCCGCTAGTGAAAACGATGCAGGATATGGCCAATGAACCTAGCACTATTTTCTGGCCGGACAATGTTTACCCAGCGGAGCTGACAAGCGAGATGATGTCGCTGCAATCCCTGGTTTCCAGCGGGAAAATGACGGCAGAGGAATTTATGAGAAAAATCGACCAGAAACGCGATTCGCTTCTAAAAAATAAATAGGCGGTTAAGGAGCGGCCTTCATAGGAAAGGAGGCCGCTTCTACCAAAAGGCAAGGAGGAATAGAAGGATGGGTCTCAAGCAAGAACGATGGGTAGGTTTGTTCTCCTTGCTGCCGGCTTTTCTGTTGCTAGCTGTATTCGTAGGTTATCCCATGTTCAACACGTTTTTTCATAGCTTTACGGAATGGGATGGGGTCACTTCTACGTTTGTTGGCTGGGATAATTTTAAGACGATCCTTAGTAATGGCGATTTGCCGCTTATGCTGCGCAACAATCTGATCTTTTTATTATCGGTACCGGGCATCTTGTTCATATCGCTTACGGTGTCGGTTCTGCTGCATGAGGAGGTTCCGGGGTGGCGCTTGTTTCGTTCGGTGTATTACTTGCCGGCGATCCTCTCCTCGGTCGTTATCGGTTTTTTGGCAAAATCCATGTTTACGAACAAAGGGATCGTGAATACGCTTCTGGAAAATGCCGGACTTGGCGCGTTCACGACGGATTGGCTGAATACGGTGCCGACCGAATTTATGATCTTGATTTTATGTTTTTACTGGCAGACGCTGGGCCAAGGAACGCTCATTTTTTTATCGGGGCTATCTTCGATCTCCAATGAATTGTTTGATGCGGCCAAAATAGACGGAGCCAATTGGCGTCAGCGATTAATGTACATCGTCATACCGTCGTTATATCCAGCGATATTTTACTTTACGATCGTCAATGTTATTTACGTTTTTGTCGGGCTGTTTGGCCTTGTTTATTCGATCACAGGCGGCGGGCCCGGTTACGAGACAACGCCAATCGATTATATGATTTATATTCAAGCTTTCCGAAGCGGAAATATGGGCTATGCGAGCGCGCTTTCGGTTTTCTTGTTCTTCATTGTTATGTTCATTACCTGGATTCAGTTGAAAATATCCAAGCGCTTGGAGCAATAGGAGGACATTATGAAAACAGCCTCTAGAAGAATGGTTAGATTTCTGATTTTTATCGTGCTCGCTGTCATTGCCTTCATGGCGATGTATCCGTTGTTCTACATGGCCATCAGCAGTATGAAGCCGACGATAGAATATATCAAACATCCGATGGGTCTTCCAAAAAGCTGGTATTTTGATAACTTCATCGCACTCATTTATCGCTTCTCTCTTGTTCGGTTGTTTGGCAATACGCTTGTCTACGTGGGACTTAGCTTAGTTGCTTCCCTAGCCTTGTCTATTCCGGCAGCCTATGCTTTTGCCAAATTAAAATTCAAATACCGCAACGGATTTTATATTATTATGATCGCTACGATGACCATACCGGGTATTACTTTTATCATTCCAAACTATTTGTTGATGTCAAAGATCGGCTGGACCGACCATATCATATCCGTGGTGACCATCTGGTCTGTCTCGGCTATTCCGAGCACGGTCTTCTTACTCACTTCACTAATGAGAGCCATGCCCGATGAAGTGCTCGAAGCGATAAAAATAGACGGTGCCAAATATTATCAGGCGATGTTCAAAGTGATTTTACCCATGAGCTTGCCGGGCGTGGTCACAGTTTCGATCTTCAATGCGACGAACTGGTGGAACGATTTGTTAACCCCGCTCATCTATTTGCAATCGGATGGCTTAAAGACCGTAACCGTTGCGGTGGCGACTGTGCTCAATCGGTTCAGCTCAGACTACCCGCTGTTATTGTCAGGGCTGTTGCTTGCTTCGCTGCCGCCCATTGCGATTTATATTATTTTTCAAAGCTATATTCGTAAAGGGCTGGTTATCGGAGCTGTTAAATAAACGATATCGAATGAGGATAGGAAAGGATGTCATCACATGAGTACGAAGCAAGGACGGCTCTTTTCAAAAGTAGCGATTATTACAGGAGCGGCATCAGGAATCGGTAAAGGAACGGCGCTGCTCTTTGCTGAAGAAGGCGCGAGCCTTATCCTGGTCGACATCAACGAGGAGAAATTAAACGATGTGGCTGCCGAAATTCGCCAAATGGGCGGAAGCTGCGAGATCGTATGCGGCAGCGTGGGCCTGATGAAGACAGCTGAAGATGCGGTGGCAAGCGCGGTCAACGCTTACGGCGGGCTAGATATCGTTTTTAACAATGCGGGCATTATGCCTGTTGGCGATATTTTGGATTATGAGGAAGAAACTTGGGATGAAGTGCTGCAGGTTAACTTAAAGTCGATGTTCTTAATGTGTAAAAAGGCGATTCCCGAAATGCTCAAGAGAAATGGCGGTTCCATCATTAATACATCTTCTGTCATGGCCTCCTTAACGGAGCCTGGCTATACCGCTTATTCTGCTTCCAAAGCAGGCATTATTGGTTTAACCAAAGAGATTGCCGTCTCCTATGCCGAGAAAGGCATCCGCTGCAATTCGATTTCGCCAGGCTGGGTGGAGACCGACATGAACGTCCGTCTCGCCGAAAGCATGGGCGGAATGGATAAATTGTACCCGATCATCAAGCAGCAGCAGCCGCTCGGAAGAATGGCAACGACGCGCGAGGTCGCGTATGCAGTGTTATTTCTGGCCTCTGACGAATCGGTCGTCGTTAATGGCTCTAATCTAAGCATTGACGGAGCAGCATCGGCTGCGATTTGATAACAAGCCCTCAATCAAAATCATTCACTCTCATATGGAGGTTATACCTATGGCTAAAATTAGTATTATCGGAGCAGGCTCTGCGATGTTCTCCCTCAGCCTAATCAAGGACATCTGCTTGACGCCTTCTCTTGAAGGCAGTGTCGTCAGCTTTATGGATATAGATGAGCAGAGATTGGAAAGCGCATATTCCCTTTGCGAACGCTACGCCAAAGAAGCTAATATCCATCTGGTGCTGGAGAAGACGACGGATCGTAGAGAATCGCTACGCGGTGCTGACTTCGTCGTGCTTGCTGCGCTGGTCGGAGGCCATCAGCGTTTGAAGGACGGATGGGATATTGCCCGGAAGCACGGTTATCGGTTTGGCGGGAGCCTGCATGTGATGCATGACGAAGGCTTCTGGATTAATTTCGATCAGCTGCGCCTGATGGAATCGGTTATGCTGGATATTTTGGAAATTTGTCCGGACGCTTGGTATATGCTCGTGTCCAACCCGGTCATGGCGGGCGTAACCTACTTGCAGCGCAAGTATCCACAAGCCAAGCTGGCAGGCTTCTGCCATGGTTCTAACGGGGTAAAAGCTGTGGCTGAGGTGATCGGACTTGACCCGAATCATATTACGTATGAGATTCCAGGCGTGAATCACTTTATTTGGCTGACCGAGTTCCGATACAAAGGGGAAAATGCATTTCCTATTTTGGATCGTTGGATCGAAGAAAAATCGGCTGCTTATATTGAGAACTGCGCTACCTGCGACTGGTTAGGTCCCAAAGCGCTTGATCTCTATAAGAAATTCGGCGTATTTCCCATTGGCGATACGGGAAATCCGGGCGGCGGCTCTTGGCCGGCTTGGCACCATGCGGATCAAGAGACGGAGCAACTCTATAAGGAAGACCCTGAGGCTTGGTGGCGGGATCTTTACTTCGCGGGAGGTGCAGCTGGCGTAGAGAGAATCCGGAAGGTTTCCGAAAATACGACAGAAGCAGTGATGGATCATTTCCCGCCGGTGCATTCGTCAGAACCGATGATTCCTTTTATTGAAGCGATAGCATGTGATGTGCCTAGAGTGATGATCCTTAATATATTGAATGACAGCAACTACGTGCCGGGCATCCCGCTCGATTTTCAGGTGGAAATTCCTTGTTACGTCAGTGGAATCGGCGTTCAAGGCATTAAGACCAAAGGCTTGCCTAAGCCTCTGATTAACTTTGCGCTTCGCGATCGTGTCGCACCCGTAGAGATTGAGCTGCAGGCCTATGATAGCGGGAACTTTGAAGATCTTGTCCAGTTAATTATGATGGATCCGTGGACCCGTTCCGAGAAACAGGCTCGTGCGCTGCTGGATGATATTCTTGAACTGCCCAGCCTTGCTGCGATGAGACAGCACTTTAATTAAGGAGGCAGGCAGAATTGGCTATCGAACAGTTTGAGCTTTATGGGGAAACGGCAATAAGGGTACAGAATGAGGAGCTGGCGTTCACGCTGGTACCGGCTTGGGGAAGCAACCTATTATCTTTGCGATTAAAAAATAAAGATCTTGAATTGCTGCGATTTCCGGAAAGTCAGGAGAAGTACAAGGCAGATCCTATCTTGTATGGCCTGCCGATCCTCTTTCCTCCCAATCGCATTGCCGATGGCAGGTTTGCATTTAATGGCAGGGACTATCAGTTTGATATTAATGATGCTGCTGAACACAATCATACCCATGGCTTATTATTTGATGCGCCATGGAAGCTTTTACGGGCAGAGGCAGAGGGAGAGAGGATCGTACTGGAGACGATCATTCATTCCGATGAGCATGAAGCGATTTTAGCTCGGTTTCCACATTTATTTAGTATTCAAATGAGTTACATCTTGGAGCGGACAACGCTCACGATTAAAGCGACAATCAGCAGCCGGGATGCCGCGCCATTTCCTTGGGGACTCGGTTACCATACGACGTTTAATTATCCTTTTGATCCCTCAGGGGATCTGGCGAAGTGCCGATTTTCTCTGAATGCGGATAAGCAGTGGTTGCTGGACGAACGCTTCTTGCCAACGGGCGAACTAGTGGATATTCCTTATTTGGAGGAGCTGCGCGAGGGGAAAAGTTTAGTCGAGCACGCGCTTGACGATGCCTTTCAGACAGCAGAATCGGGAGCAAATGAAGCGGTGCTGACCGATCTGAATTCCGGCATTCGCGTTGTGTACAGCGCGGACGAGCAATTTAAGCATTGGGTGGTTTACAACCATGATGCCCGGCAGGGTTATCTGTGCCCAGAGCCTTATACCTGGATAACGAATGCACCAAACTTGCAGCTTCCGCAGAAGCTGACGGGCTTCCGGGTTCTTCAGCCTGGCGAGCAAGTGACAACAACAACACGAATTCGGATTGAAGAGGTGATTTGAGCATGTCTTTGCGTAGTGACCGATGGTTTAAACACCCGTCGAAGGAAACGCGATTCCAGCATCTGTCGGCCATGAGGGCTAATGGGCATGTTCCCGAATCATTTGTAGGCAAGCCGATTATTGGCATCTTCAACTCCTGGAGTGATTTGAATAGCTGCAATGCGCCCCATAAAGAATTAGTCGAATTTGTCAAACGCGGAGTGCTGCTTGCCGGAGGATACCCGCTGGAGATGCATACAATCACGACGCCTGCTGATTTTATGAAGCCTTCCGATCTGCCTTATCGCAATTTGATGGCGATGGACGTTGAGGAATCCATTCGGGCATTGCCCATTGACGGTGCAGTGCTGCTTTGCGAATGCGATAAGACAACACCCGCCCAGCTTATGGGTGCAGCGAGCAGCAATATTCCTTCGCTGCAGCTTGCTGCCGGACACCGGGCGTCGGGTTCCTTTCGCGGGAAGAAAGTGAATTATGGGACGGATCTTTGGAAGCTGATGGATGATTACAATGCAGGCCTTCTGACAGACGAGGAATGGAGCGAGCTGGAAAAATGTATTTCATGCACGCAGGGCGGATGTCCCGTCATGGGTACCTCCTCTACGATGAAATGCCTATCGGAGATTCTCGGCATGATGCTGCCAGGCACCTCCACGATTCCGGCCACGCATGCCAGCCGTAAATGGGCAGCCGAAGAAACGGGCAAACGAATTGTTGCGATGGTTAGGGAAGAGCTGACTCCGGCTCTTCTAATGACGGAAGCTGCATTTGATAATGCCATCAAGCTGCTTGCAGCGCTTGGCGGCTCTACCAATGCGGTTATCCACTTGACTGCAATTGCAGGGCGGCTCGGAATTCATATCCCTTTGAAGCGCTATGAAGAAAAATCTAAGGGCATCCCGCTTTTGGTCAATCTCCAGCCGAGCGGAGAGCATAGCATGGATGATTTTTTTGAAGCAGGCGGGCTTGGAGCGGTTATCAGCAGACTGCTGCCCGAGCTGGATGCGACTTGTCTTAGCGCGCTTGGAACAACGCTTGAAGAATGTTATCGCGATTATCCAGCCTATAAGGATACGGTTATTTATTCGGTGGCCGAGCCATTCAAATCGGAAGCGGGCATTGCCATACTAACAGGCAATCTTGCTCCTGCGGGAGCTGTTCTGAAACGAGCGGCTAGTTCCTTAATCAGTCACCGGCATAGAGGCCAAGCCATAGTATTCGATAGCTATGAAGAGATGAATGAAACCATAGATAGCGAACAGCTGGAGGTCAATGAGACCTCCGTGTTAGTCCTGCGAAACTGCGGACCGGTGGGAGCAGGGATGCCCGAATGGGGAGCGCTGCCGATTCCGAAGAAGCTGCTAAAGCAGGGAATTCGGGATATGGTACGAATCAGCGACGCCCGAATGAGCGGAACTAGCTTCGGAACGAATATTTTGCATGTTTCGCCGGAAGCCCAGCTTGGAGGGCCTATCGCTGCCATTCGAAGCGGGGACTGGATTGTGGTCGATCTGGATCACGGTACGATTAGCGTAGAGCTGACGGATGTGGAAATGCGTGAGCGTCTGCGTGATTGGTCGCCTGTTCGTACGCATAAGCGAGGCTTTATGAAGCTGCATGCGGATCATGTATTGCAAGCCGACCAAGGCTGCGACCTTGGTTTTCTGCGTCCAAATTCCAAAGAGGAAGCTAAATTTATAGAACCAACCGTCGGAAGAGGTTAGTAGGAGTTAGTCATTCACATACATGGAATGCTTCGAGGGGGAAACAACGATGAACAAAGCTCAAGCCTTTGCGGCTAGTCTGGGCCTGCCGGACAAAGAGCAGTATCAGCTCGCGACAAGTGCTAAAAGATTTGAAGATGGAGCCCATTACCGTGTGGAAATCCCTTCGGTAGAGGGTCCTGCAATAATGGAGAGCGTTATTGCAGAAGCCAAACAATGGGGACTAACGGTCAACCGCGTCTCTCAGGGCAGCGGAATTATGCTGTTAAGCGATTCCGAAATTAACGATATGGTTCAAATGGGCAGGGCGGAAGGGATGGAGGTATGCCTCTTCGTTGGGCCTCGCATGAGCTTTGATATCGGAGCCATGTCTCTTAGCAGCAGCGGAAAGCTGCTTGGCGGGCGGCATGCAGGAATGGATCAGCTGCTCTATGGATTGGAAGAAATATTTCGTGCGGCTGAATTAGGCATTCGAAGCGTTCTTGTGGCGGATGAAGGCTTATTATGGCTGATCAATCAAGCGAAAATCAAGGGACAGCTGCCAGCCAATTTGGTCGTTAAGATTTCAGCGCTGATGAGTCCGACCAACCCGGTAAATGCTCGGATTTTTACGGAGCTTGGCGGCACTACTTTGAATTTGCCTGGCGATATTACACTTCCACAGCTGTCATCGATTCGAACCGTGGTTGATGCTCCGATTGATCTCTATATTGAGTCGCCGGATGACTTGGGCGGTTTTATCCGCAACTATGAAATTCCGGAAATTGTAAGAATCGCTTCACCGGTTTATCTGAAATTCGGGCTTCGGAATGCTGTTAGCGTGTATCCGGCGGGGATTCATAACAAGGAGCTGGCCATCGCCCAGTGCAGGGAGAAGGTGCGCAGAGCTCATTTGGGCATTCAAGTTCTCGACAGGTATCATTCGTCTGCCATTCAATCCGACAATTTTGCCGAGGGGTTGGGAATTCCTTCAGTGAGCTAAAGCGATAACCCAAGGGATGGAGTGAATAGAGAAATGACTATAGAGCAGACTTATTTAAACTTTATTGATGGAAAATGGAGCGTATCCGCAACCGGAAGGTTGACGGAAAGCATTAATCCTGCGAATTCGTCTGAGATCGTCGGATATGTGCAGGATTCCAATGAAGCGGATCTTGAGCTTGCGGTGAGCGCTGCTAATCGTGCCAAAGAAGCATGGCGCCGGCTCTCGGGCGCAGCGCGGGGCGATTATCTGTTCAAGGCAGCCAACCTTTTGGAAGCAAGACTGGAAGATATAGCTGGAACTATGATGCGCGAGATGGGCAAGACCCTTGCGGAATGTAAAGGTGAAACGGCTCGTGGAGTTGCCATTCTTCGTTATTATGCCGGGGAAGGCATGCGGAAGACAGGTGACGTTATTCCTTCAACTGATCATGAGGCGATCATGTTCACCACTCGAGTGCCTCTAGGTGTCGTAGGTGTCATAACGCCGTGGAATTTTCCGGTTGCGATCCCGATGTGGAAAATGGCGCCGGCGCTTATTTATGGCAATACGATTGTCATTAAGCCAGCCATTGAAACGTCGATTACGGCAGCTAAGCTCTTTGCATGTTTTGAAGAAGCGGGTTTTCCACCTGGCGTTGTCAATATGGTCACAGGTGACGGTGCTCTAATTGGTGGCGGTATTGCCAATCATTCCAATATTCAAGGTATTACCTTTACAGGGTCCAATAAAGTAGGGAAGCAGATTGGCCAAGCGGCTCTTTCGCGTGGAGCCAAGTATCAGTTGGAGATGGGCGGAAAAAATCCGCTTATCGTCGCTGAAGATGCTAACCTCGATCTTGCCGTAGAAGCAGCGATTAGCGGTGGACTGAAATCTACTGGACAAAAATGTACAGCTACGAGCAGGGTCCTCGTGCAAGCCTCTATTTATGAAGCGTTCCGGGCGAAGCTGCTGGATCAAGTTAAACAATTGAAGCTGGGAAATGGGAAGGATTCCACCACATGGATGGGGCCTTGTGCCAATGAAAAGCAGCGTAATACCGTTCTTTCCTACATTAATAAGGGAATCGCGGAAGGAGCAAGCCTCCTCTATGGCGGAAGCATACCGGAGGATGAGGAATTGTCGAATGGCTATTACGTGCAACCGACCGTCTTCGAAAAGGTAACCGTGGATATGACGATTGCCAAGGAGGAAATTTTTGGTCCGGTACTGGCGCTCATACCTTTTGTGGACTTGAAGGAGGCCTTATCGCTGGCCAATGACGTGGAATATGGACTGAGTGCCTCTATTTATACACAAAATATTAGCCATATACTAACCTTTATCTCTGATATGGATGCAGGCTTGGTACGCATAAATGCGGAAACGGCAGGTGTGGAGCTGCAAGCACCATTTGGCGGAATGAAGCAATCCAGCTCGCATTCGAGAGAGCAGGGGCAAGCGGCAATCGAATTTTTCACCTCAATTAAAACCGTTTTTTTGAAAGCTTAATGTAAATAGGAAAACAAGTAAGTCCCAGTGAGGCAAGAGCTCACTGGGACTTTTTAACTTTCACAGCTTGAAATCGATAGTAGAGGAGAATGTATTAACTTTAATTTTCATGATTTTCAGTGGCCTCTTGCCGTCGTAGTTTTTTTGATATGCGGCACACGGCTTGAGTCAACCCGCATTGTAGTTTTTTTGATATTGCCGAGGCGTAAGCCCGGTCCACTTCTTAAAAGTTGAGCTAAAGTGACGTTCCTCCTGATAGCCGACCAGCTTGGAAACCGCATAAATTTTATAGCTTTGGCGCAGCAGCTCCTTCGATTGCTCTACGCGGTATTGATGCAAATAGTCAAGGAAGTTAACGCCAAGCTCTTGCTTGAACAATGAGCTTAAATAGGAATTGCTGACGAAGGTTTCCTTGGCAGCAAGCTCTAGTGTGAGATTTGTATTGTACTTTTGCTTAATCAGCTCAATGGTAGCATGCACAGTACGATGCAGTGACTTCTGGTTCGATACAGCCTCGACGATGCTTTGCACAATTTTTTGCAGAACGACGGAGCAGTCATCAAGCGTCTCCATGTTAGGGATTTGCTCGATCCAGTTCACGAAGCTGTCCTGCCATTCGATAGAGGCAACTTTGCGCTCTTGGGCGAATTTTTGCAGCTCTAGAATAAGACTTGTGGAGCGCAGATGAACCTCAGCTTTGGAATAGCTCGAATTGTTCCGAATATGCGACATGCTCGCTTCAATGGCATCGACTGCCTGCTCATAATGCTCGTTCTGCAAGGCGAGAAGCAGGTCTTTCTCGAGTCGAAGCAAATAGGCATCGTCTAGAATGGAGCTTTTGGCAGCGGTCTGCTTACCAGCCTCGGCATGAAAAAATATGCCGCCTCTTCCTTGATAGAATCTGGCTTCCATCGCTTCAATCGCTTGCTGGTAACCGATATGCGCATAATCAACCGAAGCAGCAGCAGAGCTGATTGATATGCTGATCGAGAGCTTCAGATAAGCTTCAAGATTAAGCTGGAGCTCCTTCATAGCACCTTCAATCGCCTCGTTGGTCGTGTTTTCCGGATAATTTCCGATCCATAACATCTCGTCGCCATGGCGAAACACTTCAAGCTTGCCATCGTACAACGGCCGAAGGGTTTCACCTGCAATATTCAGCAGCGCATAACGTATAAGCTCTAAATCACGTTTGGATGCGGTAACGCTCTGCGCCTTGTTGGAGTCAATGCGGATCAGACCGACTTGAATGGGGCCGCACGAAAGCGTCATGTCCACTTCGCTCATTACGCTGGACCGATCCTCCAGAGGCATGAGCGGATGCTGAACCCATTGCGATAAAATCTGATTTTTCAGCAGATGAAGGTTGCGGTTCCAGCTGCGGTTAAGGGCATTTAAAGCTTTATCTTCATTTTCGGATTGTTCAATTTTTTGCTTTAAGTCCATAATTACACGAATAATATCATGCGGCATACAAGGCTTTAAGAGGTAGTCCGAAACGCCAAGCTTGATCGCTTCCTTGGCATACTCAAACTCATTGTAGCCGGTAAGCAGCACAGAATGAAATTCATGGCCGGCTGCTTTGGCTTCACGAATAAGGTCAAGACCATTTAGAAAAGGCATACGGATATCGGTCAGCAGCAAATCAGGGGGATTGTTATGAATCATTTCCAAAGCCTGTTTGCCATTCTCCGCTTCTCCGGCAATCTCAATGCCATACAGCTTCCAGTCGACAAGTGTAAGAATGCCTTCTCGGAACGATTGCTCATCCTCTGCAACGATCATTTTAAGCACCATTTCCATTGCCTCCTTGTTTAATTCGCAGTTGCACCCTTGTGCCTAAGCCTTCCTTGCTTACGATCTCGAATTCTGCCTGTTCATAAAATAAAGCGAGCCTCTCCTTGATGTTAGCCAGTGCCATCCCAGAGTGAGCGTCATCCGTTTGCAAGTTGCGCATCGGCTCCTCTACGGTTGGTTGATTAAGAAGATGTACCTGTTTCTCCGGCATGCCAGGTCCGTTATCGGTGACTTCTAGAATAATAAGCGAGTCCTCTGTATAAGCCTTGATGTGAATATGTCCATTTCCGCCTGAGGGCTCGATGGCATGGATAATCGCATTCTCGACGAGCGGCTGCAGGAGCAGCTTAGGCATACGTAAGTGCTCAATTGAGGGCTCCAAATCAATCTCAAAATTAAACCTCGTCGTAAATCGTTTCTTTTGCAAAAATAAATAGTTTCGTACTAGCTCGATCTCATGCTTCAGCTCTACAAAATCGTTGCCGCTATTCAGGCTTAGTCGGAACACTTGGGAGAGTGAGAGGACCATCTCGGATATTTCTTTATCCCCCTTCTGCACGGCGCTCCAGTTTATCATATTTAAAGTGTTGTATAGAAAATGTGGATTAATTTGCGATTGCAGCGCCTTCAGCTCGGCTTCCTTCTGCTTCAGACGTGAAGCATATACGTCATCAATTAAGGTTTTAATTCGTCCAACCATCGTATTGTACAAATGGCCGAGTCTGCCGATCTCATCGTTGCCGTTGAAGTGTACCCTCTGCGTAAAATCCCCCGTTTGGAGCGCCCTCATGGAGAACATCAGCTTTTTCATCGGATTCGTAATAATGCGGGCAATGACCCAAGAGACAATAATCGTGATGAGCGTAACGATCGCCATGATCGAGAAGGTGACGGAGCCGATATGCTTTAATTCGAGCACCAGCTTGCTGCGATCTTGGATAACGACAGTACGCCAGCCGGTAATATCCGATAAGGAATCTGAAACGATATAATGTTCATTTTCCTTAAGCAGCGCTAATCCTTCTGCGGGTTCAATGGCAGCTGTATTCATCTGATCGAACACAGGAAGCATTGTTATCGGTTTGCCAATCATGCGCAAATCAGTTGAGGCGAGTATGGTGCCTTGATCATTCATTACAAACTGTGTAGCTTCCTCATCGTCATGATATAAGGATTTGCTTAGCTTATCTGCGTCCATCCCTATAATTAAAAGGCCGCTTCGAACATAGTTGTAAAAGTTTTTGTACGGCTTCACTAAAACGATCTTGTGATGGGTGTCACCAAGCAGAATACCATCCGAAGGGTAAAACATATCCCATATTTGTCCTGATTCTGTATTAGTGAGCCTCTCATAGTAACGCGTTTTCATAAAACGCTCAAGGCTGATAGCGCTTGCAATACCGGTCTGTGTAATCGCAAACGGCTGAGCGGGCACATCATCCTTCGTAGAGGGATAAAGCACTAGCGATTGGATCGTTTCGCCGGTAACCATAAGCGGCAGCAAATTTTTGAACACTTGATCACGGCGCTGCTGCGTGTCGCCATTCATAACCATGCTTTGAACGGTCGGATTTAGAAACAAGTAATTAGAGAAGCTTAACGTGTTTTTGGCAAAATAGTCGAGTTGATCCTTTGTCTTGATCGCCATGTTCATTTGAGATTGATGAAGCTTATCGACCACTTCTCCGGAGGCAATGTAATAAGAATACAGCCCGGTAATCCCAACGGTTGCAATCAGAAGGGGAATGACTAAGGTAAGCAGTTTCCGTTGCAGCGTAATATGTCGAAAGGGAGTAAAAAAGGATCGCATCATGTTCACCTGTAGCATTCAGATTTGTGACTTCAGTATACCAAGAAATAAATCCAGTTAGGCTGATTTTGGGAATGATCCAAAAAATGAGGCATCTATTCTTAAATTTGGCTCATATTTTGTCGCAGATATAACACGTTATAATGGGGACAGATCAGGGAACGCCTGCTCAAATAAAAAAAGGTGGGGTAGCGATGAGAAAAATATGGATTTCGCTAGTAGCAATAATGATGGTTTTTACAGTAGCAGCATGCTCCGGCAATAATGGGAAAAACGGAGGCAGCGAAGCGACGAATAGTCCAACGAATGCAGCAAAAGAAACGGAAGCGCCGAAAGAGAAGGAGCCGGAGCAGGTAACACTTAAGTTTTTCACAGCGCTGGCTGACCGCTCTAATGGAGCAGGTAAAATCGAGCAAGCAATCATTGATAGTTATATGGCAGAAAATCCAAATGTGAAAATAGAAGTAGAAGCGCTTCAAGATGAGCCTTATAAAGCGAAAATTAAAGTATATGCATCAACAGATGCAGTACCTGACATTATCCAGGCGTGGGGCCAAACATCTTTTATTAAACCTTTGATCGACAACAACATGCTGCTTGAGTTAAATGAAGCAGATTTTGAGAGCAGCAACTTTGTACCAGGTGCAAAAGATGGATTCTCCCAAGACGGCAAGCTATACGGATTGCCGCGCGGTACAGATTTCTTGGTTATCTACTATAATAAGAAAATTTTTGACGACAATAACTTAACGGTTCCAACAACAACGGCAGAATTGCTTGAAGTATCCAAACAGCTGAGAGCAAAAGGTATTAACCCGCTTGCAACGAACGCAATGGAAGGCTGGTCTCTGCCAATCTGGTTCGAGTATGCAGCACAGCGCCACACAGGCAATTTTGACAAAATGGATGCGGTATTGAAGGGTGAAGCTAAATTCTCAGGCGACGCTGACTTCCTTGCAGCAGCACAAGACATCGCTGCACTGGCAGAGAACAAAGCACTTGCAGATGGATTCATGACAGCAGATTACGGCACTTCCCGCAACTTGTTCGGGCAAGGCCAAGCGGCAATGTTCGTGATGGGTAACTGGGAAGCAGGTCTTGCAACAGACGAGAACTTCCCTGAAGATTTCCGCAATAACGTAGGAGCGATCTCTTACCCGGCTTCTGACAAAGGTAAAGCAACAGATGTAGCTGCATGGTATGGCGGCGGTTACTCCGTATCGAAAACATCGAAGCACCCTGAAGCAGCAGTCGCTTTCTTGCAATATTTCTTCAAGCCTGAGAACTGGGCGAAGCAAGTATGGCAAACAGGATCAGGCACTCCGGCTCAGAAGTTTGATCAATTCCTGACAGGCAACGAAACAGCGCTTCAAAAACAATTGGTTGGCATTTTCAGCGCAATGACTTCTTCCAGCGGTACACCGGTACATGATAACGGTACGGATGAATTCAAGACAAAAGTAATGGAAGCTCACCAAAAGCTGTTTGGAAAACAAATTACACCTGAGCAGTTCTTAACAGAAATGGACGCAGCTGTCGGTGTTCTGAAGTAAACAAATGAGTTAGTTAGCTGATGGGGCAGCCGAATTCATTCGGTCTGCCCCGCCTTCTACCAAAGAGAGAGCGGGGAGAACCATGCACAAACTGATGAGCAATCGCATCACCATTTTTTGGCTAGTCGCACCGGGTTTTATGCTGTTTCTCTTCATGGTTTGCTTTCCTATCATTATGAGTGCATATTACGGTACGACGAATTGGACAGGAATCGGTGCTTACGAGTTCGTTGGACTCGAGAATTACCAAAAGATTTTGTTTCATGACAGCGTTTTTTGGCGTTCATTGCTTAATGCCCTACTGCTGCTTGCAGCTACGCTTCTGATTCAACACCCGATTGCGCTTTTGTTCTCCATATTTGTAATGCATGCAGGAAAGCTAGAGAAATGGTTTCGGGCTATCTTTTTTATACCAGCAGTGATTTCAATCGTTGTTACTTCGAAAATGTGGGTAAGCGTATTTCATCCGAATTTTGGGATGTTAAATAAATTGCTTGAAGGCGTTGGTCTAAGCACCTGGAAGCAGGATTGGCTGGGCGATTCAAATATTGCCATTTGGTGCATTATCGTTGTGGTCATGTGGCAAGGCTTTGGTTATGCGCTTCTGCTTTATTACGCCGGACTTCAAGGCATACCAAAGGATCTATATGAGGCGGCAGAGCTTGATGGAGCTGGAAGAGTGAAGCTGTATACGCGCGTTATTATTCCACTTCTCTCGCCAATGGTTCGAGTTGCTGTCGTCATCGCGGTTACGGCTTGCTTGAAGCAGATGGAAACCGTATTCCTCATGACGAACGGAGGACCTGCCAATACGACACAATTTATTGGTAATTACCTATATAAAACGGCGTTTTCCTCATCGCTGTACGGCTATGGAAACGCAATATCCGTTGTGTTCGTTATCATTTGTCTCATTATTACGGTAGCGATGAACAAAGCGTTCAAAAAAGATGTTGGTGAGTTTTAATACTCACCCTTGTATATGGACATTTGGTATATGAATTATTTTAGGAGGCATGCCCGTGGAAGCTCTTGCAGCTAAGACCAATCGCCAAGCGAAAAACGGCAAGAAGAAGGACGCCGCATCGCCCGCATTAAAGGTCATTCTTCATCTCGTTTTATGGGTCGTAGCGCTTCTGCAAATTTTTCCGCTCATTTGGCTCATCAATTATTCCTTTCTGAAGAGCGGAGATTTTTTTGGCAGCGGCATATTAAAATGGCCCAAAACATTTGAATGGAATAACTATGTGAATGCATTCAATTACGGGAGCGTTCCAAAGTTTCTATTAAACAGTGTTTTTATTACGACCGTAACCATCTTGGTTGCTGCTTTTCTAGCGCTTATGCTCGGCTATGCGTTCACTCGGATGGAATGGAAGCTGCGCGGTCCTGCGATGGCGTTCATTATGCTCGGTATGATCGTACCGATTCATGCGACCTTGCTGCCGAACTTTATTTTGTTCGACAAGCTGAATCTCATTGACAATCCTTTGTCCTTGATCCTACCTTACATTGCTTTTTCGCTGCCAATAAGTTTGCTCATTATTTCGGGTTTTCTTGAAACCATTCCGAAGAGCATAGAGGAGTCGGCGGTTATGGACGGCTGTTCGGTCTATGGCGTTATTTTCCGAATTATTATGCCGATGACGAAACCTGCCATTGCGACGGTTTGTATTATGAACTTCATCAGCTGGTGGAATGAATTCATTATGGCCAATACATTTCTAACATCCGAAACCTTCAAGACGCTGCCATTTTCCATTATGAAGTTTACCGGTCAGTACTCATCCAATTATGGCGCACAGTTCGCGGTAATGACCATCATCGCTTTGCCGACAGTTATCATCTATTTGTTGTTTACAGAGCAAATGTCACGCGGAATTACGGCTGGTGCAGTTAAGGGTTAAATGAGGAGAGTATAAGGAGGCTGAGGTAGCGTGCAAACACCTGTTACGGCAAATGCAGCAGTAAAGAGCTCGCGAAGAGAGAAACCGCTGTGGCGGCGGTTTCTGGCGCAATGGCAAGTACAGCTCATGATATTTCCAGCACTGATCTTTATACTCGTTTTTAATTATTTTCCGATGTACGGTGTCTTGATGGCATTTCAGGACTACAGCTTATTTAAAGGTTTTTTTGGCAGCACATGGGCGGGTTTTAAACATTTCGAAATGTTTTTTAACTCGCCGGATTTTTATAGAGTCATTCGGAATACGATTGTGATCAGCTTGCTTAAGCTGGTCATTAACTTTCCGGCTCCGATTCTGCTTGCCCTGATGCTAAACGAAGTAAGAAACATGGCTTTCAAAAGAATCATTCAAACGATCAGTTATTTGCCTCACTTCTTGTCATGGGTTATCGTGTCTGGTTTTACGATCTCCATATTGTCCGTGGATAATGGCAGCTTAAATATTTCACTGCAAGCGCTTGGGCTTATTGATAAACCGATTAATTTCTTGTCTTTGCCCGAATATTTCTGGGGAATTATCGTGACGACGAATTTGTGGAAGGAAATCGGATTTGCAACGATTGTTTATTTAGCAGCTATCGCAGGCGTGAATCCCAGCTTGTATGAAGCGGCTTCTATTGATGGTGCCAGCAAATTTAAACAAATATTTTTGATAACGCTTCCATCGATTACTCCGGTTATTATTATTTTTCTAATTCTGAACATCGGAAGCTTATTGAATGCAGGGTTTGATGATTTGCTCTTGCTCGGCAGGAGTGCAATGCTCCGAGATGTGGCGGACGTCATCGATACGTATGCTTACCGGGTAGGCATTATTAATAACCGCTTCTCGTATGCGGCCGCTGTTGGTCTGTTTAAAGCGATTATAAGTGTAGGCTTGCTGACGATGGCAAACTACATGGCTAGGAGAGCAGGTTCAAGCCTATGGTAATTCAGCGAACTTCTATCAATATTCAGAAAAGTGGTGAAGCCTAGTGAAGCTGAGCAGCAGCGATAAAGTTTTGCAGGTTTGGATTTATATTTTACTAGTGCTACTTGGGCTCGCTACGCTGTACCCGTTCTGGAACTCCGCGGTGATCTCCTTTAACGAAGGGCTCGACACGGCAAAAGGCGGAATAACGTTATGGCCAAGGGTGTTCACGATTGATAATTATAGAATCGTATTTCAAAATAACCGGATTATTGATGCGTTCCTAATCTCGGTGTCCCGTACCATTGTCGGGACGTTGATCTCTATTTTCTTAACGGCCATCTTCGCTTATGGCTTGTCCGTTAAAGGCGTTATCGGCAAAAAGTATTATATGATCTTTGCGATTATTACGATGTATTTCAGCGGGGGACTTATTCCCTTTTACCTGCTGAACCGCGAGCTTGGCTTAATGGATACGTTCTGGGTTATGGTCATTCCGACAGCGGTAAGCGTGTGGAATATGATTATATTCCGTACCTTCTTTATGGGGCTGCCTGATGGACTAGAGGAATCTGCCAAGATCGATGGAGCCAGTACGTTTGGGATCTTTTTCAAAATCGTATTGCCTTTATCTGGGCCTGTTTTGGCAACGCTTTCACTATTTACGGCTGTCTATCACTGGAATGACTGGTTTACAGCTACTATTTTCATTAATGACGCTAAGCTATATCCAATTCAAACGTTACTGCAGCAAATTATGAACTCCAACACGATGAGCGAGCAGCTCTCGATCGCTTCACAAGGAAGCGGTGCCGCCTCAGATGCGTTAAGCAGAATGCAGAGTGTGACGAGCAAATCCTTAACGATGGCTACGATGATGGTAGCGACGATTCCTATCGTTTTGGTGTATCCGTTCGTACAGCGTTTTTTCGTAAAAGGCGTAATGATCGGCTCCTTAAAGGAGTAATGCGGGTATTCGACCTTAGCGCTTAGGTGTTGGGTATGAGTATATATATTAAAAATTGGGAGGTTTACGAACATGAAAGGAAAAAAGCTGTTAACTGTGCTTATGACCGCTGGTCTTGCCGGTACTGTGCTTCTAGCTGGCTGCTCCAGCAACGACGGCGGAAAATCAAGCAATTCGGGCAATACAGGTAAGGAAGGCACGAATAAAACAGAGACTGGCAATGGATTTGTTTTGGGAGAAACACCGGTAAACTTTTCTTATTATGTTCATTATGATTGGTGGACTACGGAGCCGTGGGGTGCTAATCCGAATAGTAAATGGGTACAAGATAATCTAAAAGTAACTGTAGAGCCTATTCAATCTGGCGGCGCTGCAGCGCAAAAGCTGAGCACGATGATTGCGTCGAAGGAGCTTCCGGGTGCAATTATGATGGACCGGGGACCTGAAGTAGAACGACTGAGAGCTGCGGGAGCACTCGTTCCGCTGGATGATTATATCGACAAATATCCGAACCTGAAGAAATGGGCAGGCGAAGAGACGCTAAACATGCTCCGCTCGAGCGACGGCAAAATCTATCAATTCCCGAACTGGTATACAGCAGCGCCTACGGGGAACGGCGGCTGGTTTGTGAACAAGAAAATTTACGCAGACCTTGGCTCACCGAAGCTTGAAACAATCGATGATTTGTATGCTTACTTAAAGCAGGTCAAAGATAAATATCCGGACGTGATTCCATTAGAGGTAGGCGGAAACGGCTCGGGCGTTGAGGTCATGTTCCCTAGCTTCCAGGAGGGTGCAAACGGTGCGTTCCATTCGATGAAAGCATATCCTAATGGGGATAAGTTTGATACGATTTACAACAACGAAGCTTGGAAAGAAACGATGCTGTTCGCAAGCAAGCTATTTAGAGAAGGCCTTATGACACAGGATGCAATGACTCAAAAGGATGATCAGGTAAAAGAGAAGCTTGCAACGGGCAGAGTAGCTGTATTTGTTGGCGGTAATGCGACTAATGTGGGACGCGAAGGCCATAACGCATTAAAAGCAAAAGATCCAAATGCAGGTTATGAATTTATTTGGCCAATTGCTAAATCAGGATTGGATAAAAACAAAATTTATCCAAACGGTTATAACGCGCTAGGCTGGAACGTTAACGTCATTACAACAAGCGCTAAAAACCCAGAAGGTATTTTTGCGTATTTGGATTGGATGACAGGCGAGGAAGGCACTCGTATCATGTTCTTCGGGCCAAAAGGCTTGTACTGGGATGAATTTGATGCGGATGGCGCACCGATTCCGAATGATAAATGGTTCAGCACGCCGCAAGAAGAGAAGGACAAAGATAAGCTGGAAGCCTATGTATGGGCAGGAAACGCAACCTTTGTAGATACGAGCAAGCAAAAGATCGAGCAAACGCTGCCGGAAGAACAACGCAACTGGGGTTCGTTGGCACAGCTTAACATTGCATGGAAAACATCAATGAATATGACGCAATTCAATAACATTGATCCGGCTCCAGAGACGGATGAAGGAATCATTAATCAGCAGGTGACGGAAACAGCGAACGAGTATTTCGGAAAAATTCTGTTCGCGAAAAGCGATGCAGAGGTGCTTAGCTTGATCGAGGAAGCGAAAAAGACTACAACCTCGCTTGGCTTCGATAAAGTTAACGAATACCGTACAGCAAGATGGCAAGAAAACCTTGCTTTGATTAACGGCAAGTAATTGTTGTAAATGAGCGAGCTCAGGAGGGCTGCTTCTAGGTAGGATTTTACCTGAGAGCGGCCTTCTTTTTGTTGTTGTAAGCGCAAATAGGTTCCTATAGCAGTGATTTGCACGTTCGCCGACACCGGAATGAAGCTGTAAGCACGTATACGTTCTTAAACTGGACAAACTGAGGTTACTTTGCAGCTGTAAGCGCAAATAGGTTCTTACAGCAGTGATTCGCACGTTCGCCGACGCCGAAAAGAAGCTTTAAGCACGCATACGTTCTTACACCGGACAAACTGAGGTTACTTTGCAGCTGTAAGCGCAAATAGGTTCTTACAGCAGAGGTTCGCACGTTATCCAACGCCGAAATGAAGCTGTAAGCACGTATACGCTCTTACACTGGACAAACTGAGGTTACTTTGCAGCTGTAAGCGCAAATAGGTTCCTATAGCTGTGGTTCGCATGTTCACCGACGCCGAAAAGAAGCTGTAAGCACGCATACGTTCTTACACCAGACAAACTAAGGTTACTTTGTGGCTGTAAGTGCAAATAGGTTCTTACAGCAGTGGTTTGCACGTTCGCCAACGCCGAAAAGAAGCTGTAAGCACGTATACGTTCTTACACCGGACACACTAAGGTTACTTTGCAGCTGTAAGCGCAAATAGGTTCTTACAGCAGTGGTTTGCACATTCACCAACGCCGGAATGAAGCTGTAAGTACGCACACGTTCTTAAACTGGACAACCTGAGGTTACTTTGTGGCTGTAAGCACGCACAGGTTCTTACAGCAGTGATTCGCACGTTCGCCAAGGCCGAAAAGAAGCTGTAAGCACGCATTGATGCTAACAATTCACAAATATAATTCATATGCAATAGCCCTTTCGAGTCATGTTTTTACCCTCCCTATCGAGGGAGAATAGTAGATAGAAAAAAAGTAATATAACCTATGGAAGCCGAGGCGAATGATGTGGAAGAGGATTTGGCTAAGAAAAAATCATTTTGGTTGTTTGTGGCTTGGGCTGCAGCAGTTTTGGCGACGGCGGGAAGCTTGTATTTGAGTGAGGTTATGCATTTTGCGCCATGCAGCTTATGCTGGTTCCAGCGAATATTCATGTATCCATTGGCACTAATACTAGGCATAGCCTACTCTAAGGGGGATGAAGGCATCGTATCGTACGCACTGCCTTTAGTTGTAATTGGTGGAGGCTTCTCGCTTTATCATACGGTGCTGCAAAAGCTGCCTCATGATTCTCCGCTTGCCGCATGCGGCCCCGTTTCTTGTCAGGGGGATTATTTGAACTGGTTTGGATTTATTACCATTCCAATGCTGGCTCTCGTGGCGTTTTTGATCATATTGACGGCGCTGCTTCGCTTGAAGAAGCTTAATAAACAGTCATAATTAATAAAGGCAGCTGAGCAGCTCAAAAAATTGAGTGGCACAGCTGCCTTTATTGCCATTGGTTATAAAGCTAAACGCATATCGTCGCATGATCATTTCTCTAACGGACTGTATTATGCTCATTATGATGAAAACTACTTTTCTTTCATTTTAACGAACCGTATTAACACTATAGGTTGATTTATAGGGTGTCATGAGTCAATTTTTTCAAAATAAAGATTCTGGAGTTCGTTACAATTTTAATCCATAACAAATGGTTTAATTAAGACCTACTAGGTTCGTTAGCTATATGGATGATAAGGGGAGGACATCGTTCTGCCTAAGCTCCATTAAAAAAAGAAGGAGCTGTTCCAAGCGTAGATCAATCTACGCTTAGTACAGCTCCGTTTACGCCTCGGCTTAAAGTTGTTTCAAAAACTCAACAATCGTCAGAAGTCCCTTGTCAAAGTTCTCAAGGTTGAAATGCTCATTAGGAGCATGCAGATTTTCGTCTGGAAGCCCGAAGCCCATCATGACGACAGGAGCGCCCAATACACGGGAGAATGTCTCGACAATTGGAATCGAGCCGCCATCCTTTGTGAAGAGCGCGCGAGTGCCATATACTTTTTCGTAAGCATCGGCTGCCTTTTGGAGCATTGGATTGGATGGGTCCATGTCGAAGGCACGAGCTTTTTCGCCGCGTTTTATAATTAGCTTGGCACCGGACTGAACATGCGATTCTAGATGAGTTACAATGCGTTCTAATATTTGAGCCGGGTCCTGATCGCCAACTAGACGACAAGTGATTTTGGCGTGAGCTTCTTTTGGAATAACCGTTTTCGAACCTTCGCCTTGAAACCCGCCATAAACGCCATTTAGTTCAAGAGTTGGCCTTGCACCTGTTCGTTCAACAAAGGAATATCCTTCTTCCCCGTACAGGGCGTCAAGATCAAGTTTTTTTCTTAATTCTTCTTCATTATGATTTTGCTTTAGGAACTCTTCACGCATAGCAGCGGAAAGCTCTGGCACACCTTCATAGAAACCTTCGATTGAAACTCTGCCTTGATCATCATGCAACGAGCTCAGCAAGGAAATCATGGCGTGAAGAGCGTTCGGAACGCCGCCGCCGAATGAACCCGAATGCAGATCGGTATTGGCAGTAAGTATCGTTACTTCAAGGGAGCACAGTCCGCGCAGCCCAGTAGAAATAGCTGGTTTTCCTTTTTCAAGAAGCGATGTATCTGAGATGACAATGACGTCAGCTTTCAGCTTATCCGCATTCGTCTCCATAAAGGTCGGCAGATTAGGGCTTGAAATTTCCTCCTCGCCTTCAATACAAAACTTAACGTTGACTGGAAGCGCATTTTCTTGGTTTAGAAGCGCCTCAACCGCCTTTACATGCAGGAAAAGCTGGCCTTTATCATCGGTTGCACCACGAGCATATAATTTGCCATCGCGGATGGTTGGCTCAAAAGGAGGAGTCTCCCAAAGGTTAAGCGGATCTACAGGCTGCACATCATAATGGCCATAGATAAGTACTGTCGGTTTGCCTGGTGCATGGATATGCTCGGCGTACACGATGGGATGCCCAGCGGTAGGATGGATCTCCACATTCTCAAGACCAGCCTTCTCTAATTTGGCTGCAACCCATTTGGCTGCTTCGTTCATGCCATTTTTATGAGTGGATAAAGCTGAAATACTTGGGATCGTCAAAAACTGCTTCAGCTCATCCAAATGTTGTTCTCTTAGGTTCTGAAAATAGGATTCATAGCTCATTGGATAGTTGCTCCTTACGTTTGGTATAGACTAAGTATACGTCTACAAGCGAATAAGTAAAACAGCTGCAAAATTTAATTCGTGTATTGCGGGCAGCAGGCTGCAAAAATAGTGGAAAGCAATCTGTTATCCGCGCTTGCACGGATTAATTGGACGAGTGAAAAAGCAGGGTAACTAGGGTAGGATGAGAAGATCAATCTTATTCACAAAAGCAAGGCGAAACGACAGTTATAATTTAATATTTGCTGATATAAAGGTTAAGCCACGTTTTCGAAACGTGGCTTTCTTTTTCTTTCAATGGGTTGCTGTCGATATTTGACAAATGAAAGACGATTTTGTCACTACATGGTAATATTAGGCTTAAGAACGATAAGGAGGTAACTATTCGTAATATAGCAACTTATATTTTTATGGAATTTCGGACTTGTTAAGGGGTGAGTGGTATGTATATACTGCGCAAAATTACAGAGAAAAAGAAAAATAAAATCAGTCTGGCTACGCTTTTAATCGGTTTAGTATCGATTTCAGTTCTACTTACGTTATCGATATTGCTTTTTGTATCTTATGAATACAAGAAACAATCATTATATGAAACAACGCTAACTCTAAATCTTTCAACCGCTTCTAAAATGAGTCAAACGATGGATTCTCTCTTTATATCGATGCGCAGCAGCCTCAAAAATGCTGCTGCTTTTTATTCAGTGGTTAATGCGGCAGATGCGGACTATCTTGATCTCATCCGTAAAAGCAGCAACTATTTTAACTCGATTATGATCGTAGATGAATCAGGTGTAATTAGGAATATTTCTCCTTCTTCAATAGGGGATCCAGGGGAGAAAATTGTTACGGATGCAGCAATTGAGGCATTTAAAGGTAAAAAACCATATATATCAAAACCATTCATGAGCCCATCTACGAAACAGCTTATCGTATTTATCAGTGAGCCTTTATATGACGAAAAAGGAATCTATCGCGGTTTTATTGGCGGGAGTATCTATTTGCAAAAAGATAATGTCCTAAACATGATTTTTGGAAATTACGGTCTTAATGAAAGCGGATCGAGCTTATATGTTGTAGGCTCTGATGGAAGTCTTCTTTACGATCCTAATATCATTCAAATTGGCAAAAATATTAGCTCCTATCCGATTGTTCAGCAGCTCATGCAAGGAAAAAGCGGGTATACACTTACGAAAACAGATGGGATTTCTTTATTGGCTGGGTATTCCTATGTGCCGGAAAATAAATGGGGAATTGTAGTATATTCCGAAATGAGTACGATTAAAGCACAACTTAATATCCAAATCCGTCAGATTTTGCTTTATTCGCTTTTACCATTTATTCTATTAATGCTCGCTACGATTTGGTTTGCTCACCGACTAGCAAGGCCATTTGTTATGCTTGCCAATATCGTGGGCAACATGGGGAACAAGGAACAAAAGCTCCTTACGATGGATCAGCACTGGAATCGCGAAGCGGATGTGCTAACCAAAACGGTAGTGCTTGCTTTGAATGGCATACAATTGAAAACAGATCAGCTAACCCAGGCGGCAATGACGGATGCATTAACGGGCTTAAGCAACCGAAGAAGCTTAGAAAAAACGATGAAGCAATGGATAGAGGAGCAAAAAAACTATTCCATCATCGTACTGGATATTGATCGATTCAAGCTGGTTAATGATACGTACGGACATCAAGAAGGGGACAGAGTACTTCAGCATTTGTCGAAAATCGTCATGGCTACGATAAGGCCAGGAGACTTATGCAGCCGCTATGGAGGCGAGGAGTTTGTTGTTCTGCTGCCCTATACTAATGTGCAGGATGCTTATGAGGTTGCTGAACGCATTCGGGAATCGATGGAAAACAGTGAGAATCACTTAAAGCATAGGATTACCATTTCACTTGGCATTGCTCATTTTCCATCACAATCAAGAAATGCGGATGAGCTGTTTGTACTGGCAGATCAAGCCTTGTATAAGGCTAAGAATACGGGAAGAAACCGGACGATGATTGCGGAAGTGAAAAATGAGTATTTGTATTCATTTAATAGAAATAATTAGATTAAGAGCACGCCATGAATGAATGTATTTAAGAGGGTGAAGATATGATTTCAATAGGCCTTGCAGGATGGGGCGATCATGACCAGCTGTATGTTCCAGTTAGCAAAGCAGGCAGCAAGCTGCGGCAATATGCAAAACATTTTCCGGTAGTAGAGGTAGACAGCACTTTTTATGCCATACAATCTAAAGAGCGATTCAGCAAATGGCTGGCAGATACGCCGGAATCCCTTCACTTCGTCGTTAAAGCTTATCAAGGGATGACCGGACATCAGCGCGGGCCTACCGTGCCGGCTTCGGAGACAAATGAAATGTTCGGTGCATTCCGGCAAATGCTGGAGCCCGTGATGGAGTCAGGCCGATTGACAGCAGCCTTATTCCAGTATCCGCCGTGGTTTGATTGTACAGCAGCCAATGTGCGAATTCTGCGGGAGACGAAAGCAAGAATGAATGGCATTCCTTGCGCGCTGGAATTCCGTCATCAAAGCTGGTTTACACAGGAGTACTGTGAGAAAACGCTGGATTTCATGAGGCAGGAGCAGTGGATGCACAGTGTTTGTGATGAGCCGCAGGCAGGAATAGGCTCCATACCGATCGTTCTCACAGCAACCGATGCACAATCAACTATTGTCAGGTTCCATGGACGCAATGTGTCTGGCTGGAATCAAGCTAGTGCGCCGAATTGGCGCGAAGTTCGGTATTTATATCGCTATAGCGAGGAAGAGCTGCAAGATTGGGCGAATAAGCTGCGGCTGCTGGAGCAGCAGAGCGAGCATATCTACGTCATTTTTAATAACAATTCCGGAGGGGACGCAGCAGACAATGCGAAGCGGATGATGGAGATACTGGGACTGACTCGCCCGAACGGCGAAAGTCCGAATGAGCCGCCGCCCCCGATTATCGAGCAGTTGGATTTATTTTAGATTGACGAATATAATTCAGTTAATACAAAATAATCCAATTAATGTAATAGGAGGCTTGATATGAACCAGAGATGGAGCGTGAAGAAAGCAGTTGTGAGTTTCAGCTTGTTCATTCTTATCGCATTGGTTTTATCCGTAATTATTTGGTATCGAATAACGGACCCGTTAGTAAATAACGGACTTCAACGAATCAATAATCATGATGGAAAGGTAGAAGAGTATGTCGTTGAGCTCAGCAATGAAGGGTTTCAGAAAATAGACATTAAGCAGGTCAGAGTGAATGGTGAAGATCGCTCAGATGACGTTCAACTGGGCATCTCTTATGATTCTACTCATATGGTGCAGGTCCTTCCGAATTCAGATCCGGCTACTCAGTTTATGAAACTATCGGTCTCTTCTATTTATCCAGCGCTTTCTCGGAGTGAGATTCAAGCAGCACTAGAGAAAAAAGAACATACTCCAATGCAATACGGTCTCCGAATTCGCTATGAACATCAACCCATACAGAATGTAACGATCACGTACAAATATTTAGGTTTTACGAAAACGAAAAGTATAACCAAATGGTTTGATTCCGATTCTCTACAATAAGTGAGTACAATTTCATTTTCCGCTTTAATAAAAATTGAGTACGCTGAGTAGGCGGGGGGACTGTTTATGAGAACGATCAATGTGTATCACTATGACGCATTCAGCAATATTCGAAACATGGGAAACCCTGCGGGAGTTGTATTTAATGGTGATGATCTTTCCGAAGAGCAGATGCTGACCATTGCAGAAAAAGTAGGCTTCAATGAGACGGCATTTCCGCTGAAATCGGATAAGGCTGATCTTCGAATTCGTTATTTTACGCCAGGCCATGAAATAAATCTTTGTGGTCATGCAACGATGGCAACCATTTATGCGCTGCAAACAAAAGGGCTGCTGGATCATCCTTCAGCATTCACGATTGAAACAAAAGCTGGAGTATTGCCGATAAAAATTGATTTTGATGCAAATGGTGAACCTCTTATTACGATGCGGCAAGCCTCTCCTCAATTTCAGCCATTCGATGGTTCTTTATTGGAGCTGGCTCATTCTATGGGCATCGATGAAAGTGAGATCGAGACGGAGCTCCCCACTTTGTATGGAAGTACCGGTGCGTGGACCTTATTAATTCCTATAAAAAGCCTAAGTACTTTCAGTAAAATGAAGCCAAACAATTCGTTGTTTCCACATATTTTAAAAGAAATGCCAAGGGCGTCCATCCATCCGTTTTGTTTAGAAACATACGATGTGAATGCACAGATGCATGCCCGTCATTTCTCATCGCCATTTTCAGGAACGATTGAAGATCCCGTAACAGGTACGGCTTCTGGTGTAATGGGAGCATACTATGCGAAGTACATAGATAACAACTCGGAAAAATCAATTCATCTTGTCGTTGAACAAGGGCAAGAGATTGGCCGCAATGGCAGAGTTGGTGTATCGGTAACGAGGAATAATGATCAGCTCGATATCGAGATTACTGGCAACGCTATTTATGTTAATGAATTTGAGGTAAAACTACCTAAAGCAGCAGTGATAGATTGAAAGTGCATTTAATAGATGTATAAACATATAATATTTGATTTTGACGGCACACTAGTAGATTCAACGTCGGAAATAATGATGGTTTATAACGAATTGGCAGTAAAATATAATTTTAAAAAAGTAAATCATGAAGAATACAAATTATTAAACCATTTATCATTAAAAGAACGGTTTAAAGCTTTAAACGTTCCGATGTATAAGTTCCTTTTGATTAGAAAAATAGGAAAGGAATTTAAGGAGCGCTATAAACAGCATCTTAACTCGATATTATTTATTGATCAGATGAGAGAAGTGGTAAATGCTCTTCAAAATAAAGGTTATAAAATCGCAATCATTACATCGAACTCTGCAGCGAATGTCTCTGATTTTTTACATACTCAAAATTTCAAGCGTATCCATGAAGTTCGATCGTCAAATGGACTATTCGGAAAACATCAAACGCTAAAAAAATATTTGAAAGATAATCATTTAAATCGTGAAGATGTAATTTATATTGGTGATGAAACAAGAGATATTATTGCATGCAAGAAATGCGAAATCGATGTCATTGCAGTGTCTTGGGGATTGGATACAAAAGAATCATTGCTGGGAGAGGATCCAAATTATTTAGTCGATCAACCGCATGAAATTAGGGGGATCTTAATAAAATAGAAAGAAAAATTATTGAATATTTTAAACAAGATAAGGAAATTCAAGTATGAGAATCGTCCAATCCAACGGGCATTAAACTAGGGGGAGATGAGAATCTCCTCTGATTTGCATGCTTACTGCCATGTATATCCATAGGTTACTTTTAGGTTACTAAGTAAAAAGAAATTGCGTACTTCATATTTATATATCGATGTACTATTATTAGACTTGCAAGGCTTAAGCAGATGAATAAACAAATGATTCCGATATTTGTGGAAGCGTTATCATAATATTAACCAACCAAGCTATACCATTTTAAATTACGATAAAACTGACGAGGTGAACGAAATGAAAGTTGTTGTGACAGGAGCTGCGGGCAATGGAGGTCAAGCCGTATGCAAAGCTTTGGCTCAAGCTGGTTATACCGTTCGGATGGCAGACGTTATGCCCCCTCAGTCTGATGATTTGAAGCTTGAGTTTGTTAGATGTGACATTAGGACGCCAGGCGATGTACAGCGTGCGGTGGAGGGCATGGATGCCGTTGTTCACCTAGCAGCATGGCACTGTGCACACAATCCGCCAGTTAGTGATGAAACTATTTTTTCTGTTAATGTCGATGGTACTTTTTATCTATTAGAAGCATGCAAGCAAGCTGGTATAAAAGCGATTGTCTATGCCTCCTCGATGGCCTTCGGATGGGGCTCGGTTTATGGAGTAAGCAAAGTCATCGGGGAAGACCTCTGCAAGGCTTATCATGAAATGACAGGCGCATCGATTGCAATGCTGCGTTATCATGAATTTATTCCTCGGCCATATTTAGAGTTTGGGGAACGATTACTTCGCAATGGGGTAGATAGACGGGATGTGGCGGCAGCTACAGTGGCATCGGTCAAAGCAGCTTTGGAAAAGAAGATTGGGCTATTTCGCACGATTGTACATACCAATCATCATATGCCGCAAGAGGTTGTTCAAAACTTCAGCGAGCTTGGCGCAGAATGGTGTGAGACACAAGTGCCGGGTGCGAGCCGCCTGTTGAAGAAGTATGAGTTGACGCTGCCAAAACAAGTTGAGCAGCATGATCTATCGGAGGCAGAGAAGATGCTTGGATGGAAACCGACATACGGTTTTCTTGAATTTTTGAGAGACTTAAAGAGCAGAGATGAAAAAGGGATCGACGTTGCTAATCTATGGGTTCCTTCGGAAATTACGGCGTTAAATGAATAGGTTGAATAGTGAAAAGCAGCGCTGTCTGAGGATAGTGCTTGAATAAGCCAATTCCATATTTAGGCGTAAAAGAGGTGGTCCCTGCAAGCGCGGGGCCATCTTTTTTTATGATTTTTTTAATTTCATGACATTTTCATTTATTTGGCGTATTATAATGAGCGTGCTTAACCATAGCGAAAAAAAGGAGTTGAGTTCTGTAATGGATAGTCGAAGTAGCGCCGAACCTGAGCCAAGCTTGTTGCAAGGGGAAGTCATGAACAAACCAATCTTCAGAAGATTGATTACTGAACTGAAGGTCAACTCTTTTGTATGGCAGGGGCATTTCTGGCTTCCTCAATAATTTGAGGAGGTTGTAACTATGTTGAATATTTATATTACTGACGAACAAGGAATACTGAAAGAAACCGATGAGATTCCTTCTGGATGCTGGGTCCATCTTGTAGCGCCAACGGAGCAAGAAATGAATCTAGTAGCTGCTAAAGCACAAATTCCTTTGGATTTTATAAAGGACCCATTAGATGAAGAAGAACGATCAAGGATTGAAAATGATAATAGCAATGTGCTTATCGTTGTAAATCTGCCATTGGTTTCGACGGATGACAAGGGTATTCCCATGTACGATACGATTCCACTAGGGATGATTATAGCGGACGATTGTTTTATTACAGTATGCCTGAAAGACAACCCGATTTTCCACGTTTTTGCACAAAATAAAATAAAGCAATTTTACACGTACAAAAAAACTAGATTTTCATTTCAAATTTTATATTTGATAGCGACTTCATATTTGAAGTACCTTAAGCAAATTATTAAAATGACAGACGAAATAGAGAAAAAATTGCATCAGTCGATGAAAAATAAAGAACTTTTTTCCTTATTGAATATGGAGAAAAGCTTGGTCTATTTTACAACCTCATTAAAGTCAAACAACATCGTCATGCAGAAAATGTTGAAAAGCAAATACATGAAAATGTATGAGGATGACCAAGAATTGCTAGAGGATGTCATTGTAGAAAACCAACAGGCTATTGAAATGTCTGAAACGCATACGACGATACTAAGCGGTATGATGGATGCTTTCGCTTCGGTCATTTCCAACAATCTGAATATTGTTATGAAGTTTTTGACATCGATTACGATTATTTTATCGCTGCCTACGATGGTCGCAAGCTTCTATGGGATGAACGTTAAAATTCCGTTTCAGGATTACCCTCATGCCTTTTTTATCGCGATGACGATTTCCGTTATTTTATCGAGTGTCACTGCCGTTATCTTCTGGAAGAAGAGGTTCTTCTAAACTATAGCTGCTTAAAATGAAGTAGAGGCTGTTCTAAACGTAGATTTATTTACGTTTAGAACAGCCTCTTTTGGAATTAAATGAGCTTATTTAATGAACTGGAAGCAGCGAATCAATGAATTCACTAATCTGCTGGTGATATTCATCCCAGAGATAGTCTTTATTCTCAATGATTAGTTTTGGGATGTCCCACGCATTAACAATCGCACGGACAAAGGACTGACTCCGTGACCACACCTCTGCAGCTTGTTTGAAATCCTCATCTGTATGCAGGGAGACAGGACCCCATTCATTTCCTCTTACGCTGCAAATAAAACGCCATTGTTTCTCAACATCCGCTTGATAATAGTAAATAAGGCTAGGTGCCAGTGGTGCCAGTGGTGCCAGTATCTGCTGTAGGGAAGAAGAGAAAGCGAGAAGCTTCTGTTTATCCATGCCCATGAGATGAGCGACACTAATGGTGTCTTGAAGAAACACACTTTCAATAATAATGACTTCATGGGCACTGTTTAGCTCAGCTTGAACAAAGTCAAGATAACGAGTGGTGAGAAGCTGAATGAACTGATCTGCTTCTGCTTCATTTGTGAAAGAACTGAACTCCGGTCCTTGTAAGAGCAGGGGATGCATTGCTTCCTCTTCTAAAAAACACCGTGCTGCTACTTGCTTTGAATTTAGTTTATCTAAAATGGATTTAGCTGTTGTCGTTTTTCCAGAGCCAGGAATACCGTCAATAATAATTAATCTTTTTTGTTTACTCATGTACAGATCCTCCCTAAATTTAAAATGAATAAGGACGGATCATTCTTGGTTTCAGACAGCAAAAATTGAAATTTGCGTTCATTTTCACTTGTTATACCTCCAAACATTTGGATTCTAACATTAAATTCGCTTCGTTTTATTCATTTCCCTTTTTTTAGGTGAGGCTCATTTCACTAGGAATGTTAATTCAACCTTGCTTTGAGTGTATGAGACCAAAGCTTGCTTAAAGGAAAACCTCCCGTTAATTCGATAAATAAATGGATTTTTGCCTCATTAGCGGGAATTTCTCCTGCTATATTCGTCAAATAGGCCCATTTGATGAGGATATGCTGAAAATAACAGGAGTTTTCCATCTAGTGGCTTTGAGAGCAAATAATCGTTTTAATTAGCGGGAGTATTTCCTGTTAAACGGCTTAGCAGCTGCTAAGTTACCTCAGATAGGAACGCCAAATAAACAAAGGAGAAGCCATCTCGGCTGCTCCTTTGTTTTGCGAATCATTTGTTTGAACTTCCACTCACCATTAATACTTCAGCTTCAATAAATTGCGTTCCGCAATGAAGGTCGTTGTATTAAACAGCAGCAGCACATCTTCAATCCCGTTGGCTTCCATATAGTCGCTAATGTTGCCGTTATAGTAGCGAATGTCGATCACATGGATATCCTCGACATGTTGCGTCAGGAAAGGAAGGAAGCTGTGTGCATATGAATCTTTAATGACAAGCAGCTTCTTCTTATCGATTTGCTTCGGAGGAAGCTCGCTGTGAAGCGTCATTAAAGCGTGCACGCCGCCAAGAAAATACGAGTATTTATCCTTCTTTTCCAAATAGCTCGAATCATACATGGTCGTAAAGGTTTTGTCCGTATCAGCCACGTACATGTCTGTTTTAATTCCGTTTTTAGCTTTGTAGGCTTCAATGGAATCAGGTGTTAAACCGCTGAACTGACCGCGAGTATGATAGCTGCCTAGAAAAGAGCTGGTAACGGTCTCGATGTCGAAATCCTTTTCGGCCATTGGCGTCCAGCCCATTTTCTCCGCGTAAGTAACATAGGCTAGATAGGCGCCATAAGTCGTCCAGTGGTGGTCTGTTTTGTAATAAAGCGGCCTGCTGCTGCCGGCTTCAGGCTTCAGAAATTCGAATCCGTCGATAAACGACAAGCTCCCTTTAACCTGATCGGCAATAAAGCTGTTTACCTTCGTTTGCGGGTAAGCATCAGCCAGCCATGGCAGCCGTTCCGGATACAGGCCAATGGAGGTAGGAGCAAGCATAAAGGTGATGTTGGCGTTTGGATGGTTTTGTACAAACTTATTCACCGCAGCAGTGTATTCTTCTATATCTTTATCGTTCGGTTCATTAAATTTCTCGAACAGATAGCCGTCAGAGCCTTTGTAGATGCCGTTATTTTCCTGCTGCAGGCGAAGCTGCTCAAATACAGACTTCGTCCATACCCAGTTGGTTCGGAAAGGAAAATGATCGGTTACGTAGTTTTCCGTATCATCGGCAAACTTCTTAGACCAAAGATTATCCCAAGTCAGCTCAGGTGACTTCTGGAGCGTGCGATTCTCAACGTCCGAGAATGCTTGTACGGGCAGTAAAAAAAATAATAACGACATAGCAAATAGGACACCGACGAAGCCCCACACAAAAACGTGGTCCGTCTTCTTGCTCAAAACCGCCAGCCTCCTTTTACATTAGAAACGGAAGTAAAGAAATGGGTTAAACGTCGCATCAACCAAGTAAGCAACGGACATAAAGAACAACAAAGCATGCCAGCCAAGCTGTAAAACGGGTCGCATACTTCTGTTTTCCTTGAGCTTGCGCTTAGGCAAGGATGCGAGCACTAATAATACGAGTAAAATCGCATTTGTGTACAATAAATATAAAGTTTCATTATTCCATAATGGCTGGTCATTGGCGCCAAACATCGCAGCAAAGTAAGTACCCATATTACCTAAATCGTCAAAGGCAAAGAATACCCAACCGATTAAAATAAGCAGCAGCGCATACATATGCCTAACCCAAGCTGGCATTCGCTGCAGCAGCTTTAGTCCAAACCATTTCTCGAACACAAGAACGACGCCGAAGTATAAGCCCCAAAGTAAAAAGTTCCAGCTGGCTCCATGCCAGAAGCCGGTCAGAAGCCATACGATCATAATGTTGCGAAGCTGTATCCACGGACCTTTGCGGTTGCCGCCAAGCGGTATGTACACATAGTCGCGGAACCAGGTGCTGAGCGATATATGCCAGCGGCGCCAAAAATCAGTAATGCTTTGTGCCGTATAAGGACGATTGAAGTTTTCATTAAAACGGAAACCAAACATCATGCCAAGCCCAATGGCCATATCGGAATAACCGCTGAAATCAAAATAAATTTGAAAAGCAAAGGCGATAATGCCGAGCCAAGCGGTCAAGGCAGGCATCGTATCTGCTCCTGTGCTTGATATCGTATTCCATAACAATCCGATATTGTTGGCAAGCAGCACCTTTTTCGCTAAACCGATAATAAATCGTCTAACGCCCTCGGCGAACAGCTCGATGTTCACTGTGCGATGACGCAATTGCTCCGCAATTGTAGAGTATTGAACAATTGGTCCTGCGACCAATTGAGGGAACAAAGCGACAAACGTACCGAAATCAATCCAGTTGCGTTGTGCCTTTGCTGTACCTCTATAAACATCAATAATGTAGGACATCGATTGAAAAGTATAAAAGGAGATACCGATTGGCAACGCCAGTTCAGTTAATGGTATTTGTGTACCTAATAGTGCATTCACATTGTTAATGAGAAAATCAGCGTATTTAAAGTAACCAAGCAAGGTTAAGTTTACGACGACAGAGGCGACGACAATCCATTTCCGCTGCAGACTGCTCCGCTTCGGGTTGCTAAGAGCAAGTCCGAAGCTGTAGTCAGTAACCGTCGAGAGCAGCATAATTGCGATGTACACGGGCTCGCCCCATGCGTAGAATACGAGGCTTGTGGCGAACAAAACAAAGTTTTTAATTCGCCACGGAGACACGAAATACAGCAGCAATACAGCAGGCAGAAATAGAAATAGAAAAAGTAGACTGCTGAATACCATATTGCTTATTTTTTAGCGAAGAAGGAATCGAATTCAGTTACAAATTTATCCGCTTGTTCAGAAATGACGAAAAAGACGTGATTGCCTTTCGCTACAAGCTTGTAGTTTTTGGCGTTTTCGTACTGATCCGGCAAATAAGTTTCAAACGATTTTTGAACATCTGCAGCACGTTTCTTGATTCCGTCCTCAACAGCAGCAATATCTTTAGCATCCTTCACTTTGAAAACTGCTATTTCATTTGTTTTAACATTCATTAACGGTGACATAATTGTATATTCTTCCAGAATAGATGGATCGAAGTAATACATTTGTTTCACCATGTCGCCTGTCATTTCTGCTAACGCGGGTTGTTCAATTTTGGCCAACATGCCGTCAACCATCTCTTTTGTCGTTTTTGTTGTTACGAATTGCTCTTCTTTGTTGCCTGATGTATTGGAATTAGCTCCTGAATTTGAGTTCGAACCTGAGCATGCCGTCAGCACCAAACCTAATGCAATGACAAGCATAAATGCGAAATATCTTTTTTTCATCGTAATCAATCTCCTCGGTGTCATTTTTGTTATCAAGTTTAAAAACGGAAAATATTAAGTTTATGTTGCAGGTTTAATTATTATGGTAAAAAATAACGTTAATAATTCATAAGATTATGATTATTTATTTTACGAGAAAAATGAGTGATTACGCGGAGTTTTTGCCATAGAGGAGAGGCTTGACCATGAAGCAGCAATTCTTTGCGATATATCGATGGTCAAGCTCTCACAATAAAACGAGGTCGATAGAGTGGACTCAAAAATAGAAATTCGATTTAAAATGAAAGCTGG
Organism: Paenibacillus sp. MCAF9; assembly: GCF_052114265.1. Lineage (NCBI taxonomy): Bacteria > Bacillati > Bacillota > Bacilli > Caryophanales > Paenibacillaceae > Paenibacillus > Paenibacillus sp. MCAF9. Next base: position 25,073 of record NZ_JBFREL010000020.1, on the reverse strand, counting down.
ATGAACGCTTGCTTGGTACAAAAAGCAATTACGAAGTCTTCGAATTCGAATAAACGCGATCCTCGGAATTGCCGAGTACGAGCTCACATTGGCCTGCAGCTGAAAGCTTGTCCAAATAGGCTGCCACTGCAATGTAGATGCCAGGTTTTCCAGTAGACATTCGTATATCTTGTACAAGCTTCTGTTCAATTAAGAAGTTAGAGATCGCTAATGTGCTGATACGTCCATACTTGAGAGCATCATCAACGACGCGTTGAGCCGGCTGCGACAAATAAAACGGGCTTGTAGTCTTGGCATTCGAGCTGCTTAGCTCAGATTCTCGCATTGCGGCAGCGCCTAATTTTTTGCCAGCCTCCTCGAATGCAAACGCATCTTGGTTCACCGGAGGCTCATCGAACACAAACGCGCCTTGGCTCTCCTCAATCTCATCAAAGACGAAGGCGCCTTGACTGTTTTCGATTTCATCAAATACAAACGCACCTTGGCCATCATCGGTATTGTCAAAGCTGAGTACGCCTTGCGTTACTTCGTTATCTCCAAAATCGAAGGAGCCTTGCGAATGGTTTGGTGGGTCAACAGGCTGATTGCTGTTTTCCATGATGTCCTTGTCAGAACGGTAGTCGCTATGCAGGTTCGGGGTCTCCGGTATTTGCTGTTCATCGTCTTCTGAAGACGATTGATCATAGAAGGTTAAAGCGGCTGCTATTCGCTTCTTCCTGCTCGCTAGGTCCAGTTCATGCAGTCTTCTGCGGATACGGGACAGCTGTCTCTCCAGCAGCGGAAGATTGGCATCGATATGTGCTTGAATGTCGGCAGGTACTTCAAGCTCAGATGGCAGCGGCAAAAAAAGATGCTGATCGAGCTGCCAGCCATCTCTATATTTGCATAACATTTCATTCATCTCGCCATCGAGGATGTCGAAGCCTTTCATAATATCCGATATCGCTTTCGCATCAATTCCGGTATGCAGCTGTAAATGCTCGATACCGAAGTAGCGAATCGTATTGGTAGGGAGATGAAGCACCTGATGCTGGTAGCGCAAGGAACGGCCGCATTCACATTTTGTATGAGGAGACACTTCACCGCTATCGGTGAACCCGATATAGTCCCATTCTTCAATAAACGATTCAATATCCTCGAATTCAGCGTCCTCGGGAATGAACTGGCATTTTTTTCGGGCAAGCTGTCGTGCGAACAACGTTCTTCTGCCTCTAACGAGCTCATGGTGCAAAAAATGACGTTGCTCCTCCGTGAGCGTTCCCATTATGTTATCGCGCTGCTCCAGCGACATCTCGTATTTCATAACACACCTCTATTCCGTCTAAAAAGGGAGTGAAGCCCCCTTTATTGCATACTTTATTTAATCACATTATAGATGGGGGAGCACAAGAAGTCATTAGCGATGCCAAACAATACAACTCATTACCCGTTTTTTCATAATGTTCAATCCGCATCCTTAAGATTTGTTGCTTAAAAAACGAATTCGTCCTATCAGGATTTGAAAGTGTATAATATAAAGAAGCTGAGGTTGTATAGAATTTATTTCATAATAAAGGCAGGTCCTCATACTTATGTCCAGCAAAAAAGAGAAAATTGAAGCACCTAAAATATCAAGCGAATTGCAATCTTTAGACGTTCCTGATTACGAATGGGCGGATGAGATCGAGATTAGCGACAGCATCATTCAAGACAGCGGTGTTCATAATCAATCGGCTTATAAGCCTTGTTTTGATCGCGTAGTGTTTACTAACGTATCGTTTCGGGCGACAAGCCTGCGAAAAGCGGAATTTACCGATGTTCGTTTTGACAACTGCGATTTATCAAATATCGATCTAAGTGAAGCAGTATTTCATCGAGTCTCATTCCTTAATTGCAAGCTGCTTGGCATGGATTTGACAGGCTCAATGCTGCGCAACGTAAGGTTCGAGCAATGTGTGGCGGATTATGCCGTACTGCGCTTTACCAATGCCAAAAGCGTTAAATTCGACAAAAGCTCGTTAGCCAAAGCGGACATGTCCAATATGACATTAGCTAATTTCTTTCTGCATGAAACAAATATCGATCAAGCGCAGCTTTCACAGACGAAGCTTGGCGGCATCGATATTAGCAGCTGTGAATTTAACAGCTTAGGCGCGTCGCTAGAGGATTTGCGGCGCTGCATTATCTCGCCAGCACAGGCGATTACAATGGCGACGATTTTTGGGCTTGTTGTAAATGATGGAACATAATGGCGAGCAGCATACCAACGCCTAAATGGTAACAAAGAAGACCACTGCGTACGAGCAGAGGTCTTCTTTTTGCATGGGAATGATTTACTTATATATCGTGACGTGATACAATCGCATCATGATATATCGAGCCTCGGTATAACATGGGGTGATATACACTTTCGGTAGTTCCACACAAAAGGAGCCGAGTCACAATGGAGAAATTACTTCGCAATTATTTGCCCATGTCGGAAACGGCTTTTTATATTTTGCTGTCGCTTATAGAGACTCGTCATGGTTACGGGATCATGCAGCATGTAGATGAACTGACGAACAACAGAATTCATTTAGGCGCCGGGACTTTGTATGGAAGCCTGTCGCGAATGGAAAAAGACAACTTAATTGAAGTTGTGCTTGAAGAGGATAGGCGTAAATTTTATCGCATCACGGATGACGGTAAAACCTTGCTCAAACTAGAGATGAACCGGATCGGAGAGTTGTATCATAATAGTTTAAAAGTGGAGGGGAAACTTCATGATTAACGAGAAACGGGTGACGAAATGGTGGGTAAGCTGGGATTCGGAAAAAATAGAGAGATGGCTTGAGCAAGAGGAAGCTGAAGGATGGCATCTGAGGAAAGTAAGCGGCAATGTCGTTCGTTTCCATTTCCAGAAGGGTGAGACTAGGAAGCTAAGATATTGCCTCGACTATCAGATGAACAAAGACCCAAACTATGTGCAGCTGTTTAAAGAAGCAGGCTGGGAGCTCGTATATTCCAGCGCAGGTTGGTATATTTGGCGAATGCCCTACAGTGAGGTGCGGCCTGAAATCTACTCCGATCTGGACTCTCTAATTGATCGCAACAAAAGAATTTTGTCTCTGCTTTCAGTCGTATTATTCGCACAGTTTCCCATTATACTGATTAACATTTTTCCGTTACAAATGTTCAATCCATGGTCAATGATCATTTTAGGCTTGTATATGATTGTTGTTGGGTTGTTTGTTTATGGTATTATTCGTATCGTTTCCAATAATCGAATGCTTATCAAGAGACGAGATTTGCATAAATAGCACAGAAGTAGAGACTGCCCGCGGCAGTCTTTTTTCTTTTTTTACATGTGTGCACACCGTTTTGAGCAGGTGAAAAAATCAAACCTGAGTGAACATAACCGCTTCATTTTCGGGAGAATTAGGCGGTCTAATGGAAGTTCATTGCTGTCTAAATTGTTCAGTTGAAGAGACGGTACACCTAGGCTAACATTCATGGAGACGTTCTAAGCAGCATGATCTGCAAACGCATACATAAAGAGCGGATACCCAAACTAAAGGAGGAATTCAATTGTTGAAAAGAAAGAAATGGCTGTCTTTGGCGCTATGCTTCTCTCTATTAGCAAGTTTTCTAACCTCGCTTGCCCCTGTAAACGCAGCAAGTGAAGGGCTAGAGGAAGCTTTAGCTGTCACCGACGATTTTACAGAGCAGGAGCTGAAGGATAACGATTATATTTTATATTTCGTTAATGCAGGTGATTCAACCCCGAAGACGGTTGAAGGGAACGACAAGCTGGGCTTGTATAGCTCGGTTACGGAGCAGGTATATGGAATGGATCCCCTAACCTCTAAATCATGGGGCTTGGTGACGACAACGAGCGGCACAAACGTATGGGATGCAACGACCAAATCCGGATCGTTAAGATATTATAACGGTACACAGGTTAGAGATAAGGCGCTGGCTTATGACTTTGAGCTGCCAGCTGGCGAATATGACGTGACCTTTGGCTTCAATAATCCGTGGAGCGGAAGAAGCGTGAACTTGCTGCTGGAAGGGAATAACGTTTCTGGCGGTGATTTTGCAATTGGCGGTGAAGGGGCTGAGAAATCGGTTACTTATCGCAAAATCAGCGTTACCGATGGGATGTTAAACGTAAGGATACAAGGGCCGGCAACAGCTGCGCTCTCAAACTATAACGATCCACTCGTTAATTATCTCATCATTAGACAGAACAGAACGGTTCCACTTTCTGATTTAGATGACAAGATTTCAGCAGCAAGAGCTGAAGCAGCAAACACGAAATATACGCCATTCAGTCTCGCAGTACTGAACGAGGTCATTCAAGAGAGTGATTCCATTCTGCAATCGCTAGTGGGCAGCGGCGCGGATATTACGGATCTCGCAATTCAGGAGCAGATTATTTCGGCTATCGCAGCATTATCAAAGGCGATATCAGAGCTGGCGGTTAAAGAGACATACAATTCTTTTAAACCCGGTGCGGTTTGGAGAGATACGAACGGAGCGCTCATTCAAGCGCACGGCGCTGGCATGATGTTTGATGAGAATACACAAACCTATTACTGGTATGGCGAGGATAAAACCTATGGTTATTTGCCTGCCAGAGGGGTAAGGGTTTACGCGTCCAAGGATTTGTACAACTGGGAGGATCATGGACTCGCCCTGACAGCGATCGGTTCCATAGATGACTTTGAGAATGATCCGCTTATTTCAGAGCTATATGCTGGTCGGACAGATCAAGCCGATATTTTGAACGACATCGGTACGGATCGCATCATTGAACGTCCTAAAGTCATTTATAACGATCACACAAAAAAATATGTGATGTGGATGCACACGGATGGCCCAAGTGCGACATCGACAGCCAACTATGCGAAAGCAGAAGCCGGCTATGCGCTTAGCGACTCACCGCTCGGACCTTTTGTCTATCAGGAGAGCCATCGCATGGATCAAGCGCCTAAGGGAGCAACTGATAACGGCCAGCCAAACCAGCCAGGCATGGCTCGGGATATGACGTTATTCAAGGATGACGACGGCACCGGTTATTTGATTTATTCGAGTGAAGAAAATTTAACGATGTACATCTCCAAGCTCAATGATTCGTATACAGATGTTGTTGGTTGGCATAAAGACGGCAACGTAGAGCGAGATACGGAGTACAAGGGAGTGCATGGCGAGGACTATGTGCGCGTATTCCCGCTCGCTCAGCGCGAGGCGCCGGCACTATTTAAGTATCAAGGGAAATATTACATGATTTCATCCGGTGCGACGGGCTGGGCTCCGAACGTGGGAAAATATACGGTTGCCGACAGCATGATGGGACCGTGGAAAACGATGCGCGATGTTGCACCTGGAAGCTCAACGACCTTTGGCTCGCAGAGCACTCAAGTGATTACAGTAGACGCGGCTGCGGGTAAATTCATCTATATGGGTGACCGCTGGAATCAAAACGATCTTGCAAATTCCCGCTATATTTGGCTGCCGATTGAATTTGGTCAAAATGATGAAATTGCCCTTCAATGGCATGATGAGTGGTCGCTTGATTTGCTCGACAGCATGGGAAAGGTGACATTGAATACTCCGCTTCCTGCAAGTACAACAATTGGCAAAGCGCCAGTACTTCCGACGACTGTACAAGTGACCTTATCGGATGGAACGGTGAAGGATACGCCGATGAGCTGGAGCATAAATGAAGCGTCATTCAAAATTCCGGGGACGGTGCGCGTCAGCGGCAAGCTGACAGAGCTCTCCAATAAAGTAATCGAACATCAGATGTATGTCATTCCAGAGGGCAGCACTTATTTTGTTCATGCAGGCGGTGCGGAAACGTCAGATTATAAAGACATTACTCAATTGATTGGCGAAAATCATTTGTTAAACGGAAACGTTATCGATCAGAAATACGATCCGGCGAACAATCAAACTTGGGGTTATATCGGAGACAATACGCTGACATCCGGTACGAGCAGCGGCAATATTTTTGATGGATTGCGTTATTTGAAAAGCAATGCCGGCAATGATCTCTCGTACCGCTTCGACATCGATAATGGAAGCTACGATGTTTATGTAGGCTTGTACGACCCGTGGTCCCAGTATTCAAACGGCAAACGGATAGCTGATATTTTGCTGAACGGTACCGTAAAAACAAGCGGGTATGTTTTCTCCTCAGCAAAAGATGTGCTTAGCTATGGCAATGTAGCCGTTGATAACGGAAAGCTGGAGCTGACGGTGCATCGAGCGGCGAATGCAGGTGCAACAAGCTCTGATCCGCAAATTAGCTGGATTATGATAACGGATAGCAAAGGCGATGTTGTTGAGTCTCCAAAAGAGCTGATTGTCCATTATGACATGAGCAAGCTGGAAGGTGCTTCGGTCATTGACCAGACTGGCAAATACAATGGCAAATGGGTTAACCCTGCTAACGCGGAGTGGATTAAGACAGATGCCGCAGGAGCCATCAGCTTTGCTGGCGGCAATACAAGCTCTTATATTGAAATGCCGCAGGGTATTTTGGATGGGCTGACGGATGTCACGGTATCTGCCCTTGTCAATTGGAAAGGCAAGAACAGTGCAGAATGGCTGTTTGCGCTTGGACAAGGCGATACACATTATTTGTATATGACGCCAAAATATAATGCAGACAGCACGGCGCGATTCGGTATCGCAACGAATGGCTGGCGCAATGAAGTGGCGACGAAAGCGCCGCTGCTCCAATCAGATGATTGGAAGCTCGTTACGGCAGTAATGTCGGGTACAGACAACAAGCTGTCGCTGTATGTAGACGGCCAGCTAGTCTCGACTGGTAATGCTGGCGGCTTTACTCTCGATCAAATTAACAATAAAAACGGCATCAGCGGTTTTATTGGAAAATCCTTTTATGCGGGAGACGCTTATTTTGGCGGTATGATCGCAGACTTCCAAATCTATAATGGCGCACTTCTTGCCTCTGAAGTGAGCGAGCTTAATGTGGCGGCAAATGAGAAGCTGGCAAGCATGGAGGTGCTGCTGCTTCAACATGCGGCCGATCAATTAGACGACCTGAGCTTCCTTGGGGAGAATAGCAGCAAGGATGCAGTGCTGACGGATCTTGAGCTGCCAACGACTGGATTGCATGGAGCAACCATTGCATGGCAATCAGATCATGAGTCAATCATTAGTAATAGCGGTACTGTTGCACGGCCTGTTTTTGAAAATGGAGATCAGATTGTAACACTGACCGCTGTTCTATCAGATGGAAAATCGACTGTAACAAGAACGTTCACGTTTACTGTGTTAAAGCAGCCGGATACGGCTGTTCATGTAACAGGAATTACGGTGAACAAGGATGCGGTTACGTTGAAGGAAGAAGAGCAGCTGCAATTGACTGCAGAAGTTGCACCGCTGAATGCGGATAATAAAGCCGTGTTATGGTCCAGCGATGCAGCAGCCATTGCATCGGTCGATACAAACGGCATTGTTACAGCTCTAAAAGAAGGAACAGCTACCCTTACGGTTGTGACGGTAGACGGCGGATTTACAGCTAAGGTTGCCGTAACGGTGGAGAAAAAGAAGGACACTGGCGTAGAGCCTAGCCCAACTCCAGATCCAACACCGAGCCCTAGCCCGGACCCTACACCAAGTCCGAGTCCTGATCCAACGCCTAGTCCGACGCCAAACCCTGGAACGAACCCAACACCAAGTCCGGTTTCAACACCGAGCCCAGATCCAGAGCCGCATTTCAAGGATACAGCAGGGCACTGGGCAGCAACATCGATTAACAAGCTGGCGGGCCAAAACATTTTGGGCGGTTTTCCAGATGGCAGCTTTAAGCCTAATCAGGAAATGAGCAGAGCGGAATTTTCAGCTGTTATTTACAGATTGTTAGGCCTCAAAGCAGAAAACAGCGAATCTGGCTTCGGAGATATTACGCCGACGGCTTGGTATAGTAAATATGTGAATGGCTTATATGCAGCTGGAATTATAACTGGTTTTGATGATGGCAGCTTCAAGCCGAATCTAGAAATGACGAGAGAGGAAGCATTCGTTATTTTATATAGAGCGGTTAAAGACCAAATAATCGTTGCCTCAGGAGCAGCCAAGCCATCCTTTGCGGATGAGCCAGGCGTGTCCAGCTGGGCTAAAGAAGCTATAGCAGCATTAACAGAAGCGGGCATTATTAAGGGTTATGAGGATGGTTCCATCCGGCCAAAGGAAAAGATTACACGCGCCGAGATTGCATCGATTGTAGCAAACTTCGTCAAATAGCAGGTTTAACGCGAGACATCCCAAAATAAGGGATGTCTTTCGTTTATTTAAATATAAGACAGTATATTTTTTTCTAAAGAACGCCGAATGCGTTTTAGCTTGTTAGACGATAAAAATGATATACTGTTGTGAAAACAATCGATTATTATGGAAAACGATGATATGATTTAGATAACGAAATTTGACGATAATTGTGCGCATGTAGGAGGCTATTTACAGATGGAGTACATTAGTACAAGAGGAAATGTTGGCAAAATAGGGTTTATCGATGCGTTTATGATGGGCTTAGGCAACGATGGAGGACTGCTTGTTCCAAGCGAAATTCCAGTTATTTCAGCTGAAACATTAAAGGAATGGCAGAATCTTAGCTATCAAGAGCTTGTACTTGCTATATTCTCGCATTTTACGAATGATGAGATTCCAGCACAGGATTTGAAAGATATGGTGTACGCGAGCTATGCTACTTTCCGTGACCCGGAAGTAACGCCTGTCCGCAAGCTAAAGGATGATCTTTATTTGCTGGAGCTGTTCCACGGTCCTACCTTTGCTTTTAAAGATATCGCGCTTCAGTTCATGGGCCAGCTTTATACGTATGTTGCAGCGAAGCAAAATAAAAAAATTCATATACTCGGTGCTACTTCCGGCGATACAGGAGCTTCAGCAATAGAGGGCGTTAAAGGCAAGGACGGCATCAAGATTTGTATTCTTCATCCACATGGCAAAGTAAGTAAAGTACAAGAGCTGCAAATGACGACGGTTCAAGACGACAATGTGCTGAATCTATCCGTAGATGGCAACTTTGACGATTGCCAGCGCATGATTAAGGATTTGTTCGCTGACCTTGATTTTAAGGCTAACAATCAGCTTGCGGCGATCAACTCCATCAACTTTGTTCGAATCTTGGCGCAGACGGTTTACTATTTCTATGCCTACTTCCAAGTGGCGAAGCAGACGGATGCGAAGCAGGTCAACTTTAGCGTACCGACAGGCAACTTCGGTGATATTTTTGCAGGTTACCTAGCGAAGCGTATGGGACTTCCTGTAGGCAAGCTCATTCTAGCTACGAATGAGAACAATATTTTGGAGCGCTTTATTCTTGAGGGCGTGTACAAGCCGGGAGACTTCCGCAGCACGTACAGCCCATCGATGGACATTCAAGTAGCCAGCAACTTTGAGCGTTACTTGTATTATGTGCTTGGGGAGGATGCTGCTCAAATTCGCAGTCTGATGGATCAGTTCAAAGCTGAAGGGCAAATCGTCATTGCCGGCGATGCGCTGAGCAGAGTGCAAGCCGAGTTTGGCGCGCATGGCGTACAAGGTCAAGAGTGCCTGAACACGATTAAGAAATATGAAGCGGAAAACGGCTACCTGCTTGATCCGCATTCAGCTTGCGGCGTCGCTGCGGCTGACAAATACAGCAATGAACAAGGAATCACAATCTCGCTTGCGACGGCTCATCCGGCTAAGTTCAACGAAGCCATCGAGCTTTGCGGCATCGAGCAGCAATTCCCTGAGCAAATCGCTTCGCTGTTCAGCAAAGAACAGCGTCAGACTCGCGTAGACGGATCGCTTGCAGCGGTCGTTAGCGAATTAGAAGCATTTTATAACGCATAATCATTCATGCTTGGATACGATGGAAAAGGCAGCAGCTAGAGGAGAAATCCTTTCGCTGCTGCCTTTTTTCTATTGGAGCCTATATTTAGGCTCGTTTAAGTATATTTCGGAGCACAGAAGTGATCAGCTTATGATCTTGATCATCTGGCAATCCGGATACAGCAATGGTTCCGATTACCCCGAAGCCTCTAGCGTAGATGGGATACGCTCCGTTATAAGGAGCGTAGAGTGAAGGGGATAACGAATAACGCTCGGCAAGCGTTGTACCGGCAGCGCGCAGCTCGATTTCCATACGATAGGAGCTGACTCCGAAACGATTGACGACGCGTGCTTTTCGCATGACCCAGTCATCATTGTCTGCCGAGGTGCCGGGAAAAGCATAGTGAAACAGCTGTTGTTCACCTTTTCGGATATCAATCGTTACCGACTTGTTCTCCGATTTGGCCTGCTCAATGAGCCCAAGTCCGATTTGCAGCGCGGTTTCGTTCGTGAAGGAGTCGAATTGCAGCTCCTCTTCCTCGCGCTTCATTTCATCTAGGAGTTGTTCGTGATTCATTATGCCGATCTCCTTTACAGCGATATATTAAGCTCTGAAGCCGTCTTGCTTATGTACTCCCGAGCTTGCTGATACTGCTCATTGGTGGATAGGTGCTCAATAATGAGCGTCGTATCCGGGTGCAGCTTGTTCAGCTCGGTAAGAAAAGTACGATAATCAAGCAAGCCTTGGCCTGGGATGACCTCATCCAAATGAACGGTCAATTGGCCGCGCAGCAAAATATCCTTCGCATGGCAATTCCGAATATAGGGCCCAAGCTTTGCAAAAAAATTACGGATGATCTCGCCATTTTGGTAATAGGCCCGAGGGCTGCTGATGATATTGACGGGATCGAAGTGTACGCCAAAGCCTTTGCGATCGATCGCTTTGATCAAGGCAAGATAGGAGTCAGCCGAATCTGGGAATACCCACGGCATCATTTCCAAGGCAAATACGGTTCTCTCCGGTTTAACCGCATCGATAATTTCACGCGTCGTCTCTACAATGAGCTCAAAGGTTTCATCGCTGAAATTTTCGGGATCGGGTCCGTCCCATTGTTCGCCGCGTGAGCCGGCAATGTTTACGCAGCACTGCGCAGCCATTCGTTCTGCAAGTTCCAGACGCTGCGTGCAGTATGCAATCGCTTTGCGCCTTGTTTCCTCATTTCGGCTAATAGGGTTGCTCCATGCGCCGACCTCGGAAATTAGAATATCATGTTTTGCTGCTGCGGCTAAGTAATCATCCAGCTCGCTAATATCTTCATTGCCGTCTATGGGGCAGGTTGTTGCGCGGAAGCCCGCTTGTATAAGTGCATTTGACCAACTTTCAGGATTTTTATTTTCTAGAAAAACCTGACCTCCAAGCCTCATCGAAACCCCGTCCTTTGTTCGAATATGTTCTCGCTAGCAGGAATAACTTATGTTGAGCAAAGTATAACATAAACACGTGTTTATACAAGATCAATCTTTTTGATGAGGATGAGTACATTGAAAAAATAAAATTTTGTTGCTGCAAAGGGATTGACAGCCAATTTATGAAATGTATATGATAATGGCATAAACGCGCGTTCATGAAAGAGGCTAGCAACAATTGAAAAAGGCAGACATAAATAGTGTAGAGGTCGCCCGCTTGGCTGGCGTATCTCGCAGCACGGTCAGCAGAGTTATTAATAACTACTCCAACGTTCCAACACAGACGCGTGAGAAAGTTATGAAGGTGATCCAGCAGTATAATTATTTTCCTAATGTATCGGCTCAAGTGCTAGCTGGGAAACGAGCACGAACAATTGGCTTGTTTCTGATAGCTCCCGGCCATGTATCTAGTGATATTCTCACGAACATGCTCATCGTAAGTGTAATTGAGGATGCCTCAGCTTATGGATATTATGTTCTGACACATATCATCCGAGATACAAACGATACCGAGACAATGAAGAACGTAAAGGAGATTTTTTTCCAGCGCCGGATTGACGGAGGTATCTTTATTGGTGCCGCTACTCATGAGCCTATTATAGAGGAGCTTATTGAGGAGGGTTTCATTGTCGGCGTTGTGGATCAGGAGCAGCCAGAGCATCCAAAGTCCAACCGAATCGTTTCAAATTTCAACAATGATTCCGGCATGAAGCAGGCGGTCGCCTATCTAGTTGGACTTGGTCATACGAAAATAGGTGTCATTAACGGGGATATGAAGCGGCTATCTGGTCCTACGAAATACGAAGGCTTCGTGAACGCGATGCAATTATGCGGCTTGCAGGTCAATCTGGACTGGGTAATACAGGGCAGCTTTCATGAAGAAAGCGGATATGAAGCGATTCATAATTTTCTTAATACGAAGAGCGAGCTGCCTACAGCCATTATTGCGGCTAATGATAGTGTAGCATTCGGGGCGATTAGAGCTTTAAAGGAACAGGGATTGCAGGTGCCTGCAGATATGTCGATGATCGGCTTTGATGATCATGCACTTAGCGAGAAACATCATCCGGCTTTAACAACAATCCGAATTGATTTTAGCGGCATGCTGGGGCAATTGACCTCTATGCTCATCGACAGAATTGAGCAGCCGGAAGCGTCAGTCAAACAAATTACACTGGATTGCAGTTTAGTCGTTCGGGATTCATGCCGCAGGTTGTGAATTTTTTTCTTAATTAATAAACGCGTGTTAAATGTTTTTGTGAGCAACTTCGAGGAAGACATTTTTTTAAACCGCAATAAACACGTGTTCACATTGGAAGGGGTGATTAAGGTGTAATCGAAACAAGGTTTCCAACTTGACGATGGATACGAAGCAGACTGAACTGACTATTACTTTTTATCAAGGGGGTATTTACGGTGAAAAAAGGAATGACGGTATTAGTTAGTAGTATAATTTCCACGATGTTATTAATTACGGCCTGCTCAGGCGGATCAGGCTCCGCGCCAAAGCCGAGCAATGATGCAGGAACAAAAGGAAATGAAGGGGCTGCCGCAGCTGGAGGAGACATTAATTATTGGTATCCTTGGGGCGGCGACTCGGAGAAATGGGACAAATGGCGAATGGAAGAGTTCGAGACGAAAAATCCAACCTATAAGATTAATGCCACCTATGTTCCACCGGATGGCGGCCTTTCAAATGGCAAGCTGGTATCCGTCATATCTGGAAAAAATCCGCCGGACGTCGTTATTAGTTCCGATTATGCAAGCGCTTACTCATTGGCGGCGCAAGGTGCTCTTGAGCCAATGGATGATTATCTTTCCGCTATGGGCTTCAACGAATCGGACGTTCTGCCCTCATTCTTGCCATTAATGAAGCGAGATGACAAAACATATTTATACCCGCAGGATTCCAACGTTAACTTGCTCTATTACAATGTAGCCATGTTCAGAGAAGCAGGACTTGATCCAGATAATCCGCCGAGAACAATCGAAGAGCTTGATGCTGCGGCTGAGAAGCTGACGGTGTTAAACGGCAAAAACGTTGAACGACTAGGTTTTATTCCATGGATCGACGCCGGTGATGACGCGTTTCTGTGGGGCTGGGTTTTCGGAGCGAATTTCATTGATGATAAAACAGGCGATGTTAAGCTCAATGATGATCACTTGAGCGATATGTACAACTGGATGAACAAGTATGCGCAGAAATACAATCCAGAGAAAATCAAATCATTTACGTCGGGCTTTGGCGGCGCGTTTTCCCCGGATCACCCATTCTTCACGGGTAAAGTGGCGATGACTGTCAACGGCAACTGGTTCGCGAATGCGCTCAGCATTTATGCGCCAGACCAAGAGTATCGCGTAGCGGCAATACCATTTCCGGCAAATGGCCGCGAGAAAGCAACAACGTTCGGAACGAATGTATTCATGATTCCAAAGGGCGCGAAAAACCCTGAGAATGCGATGAAATTCATTTTGTTTGGAGGTCAGCCTGAAATTCTTGCTGACAATATTAACACTTGGCGCTCCATCTCCATCTACAATGCGCCAAGCGATGCGATTAAGTGGGATAAGGAAAATGATGCAGTCTACAAAGTCGTTCGCGAAGTCGCAGCGTCACCAAATTCCGGACATCCGGCATTAACGCCAGTTGCCAAGGAAATGTCCAATGAGCTGAAGCTGCTGCGCGATAATGTCATCTATAACAATAAAGATCCGAAGCCGCTGCTTGAAGAAGTAGAGAAGAAGCTGCAAAAGGAAGTAGACAAAAAGAAATAATGAAATAGAAATAGTGAAATACAGAAGACCCGCTCTCGGATGAAGCTGAGCATGCACCGCTTCCGGGAGCAGGAGCTTCTAAGGCAATAACAGGTAGGAAGTAAATACTTGCAAGGTGGTGAATAAACTTGAGAACTACTGCTACAGACCTTAAGGGAAAACCGATTGTACCTGCCAAGCACAAATCCAAAAAAGGAATGGAGCGTTTGGAGCTTGCTGCCGTTTACCTTGTTTTGGGCTTGATCACGATTGCATTTGTTCTGCCTTTTCTATGGCTGCTGTCCGGTTCACTCAAGAGCAGCACGGAATTGTTTGCAAATCCGCCGGTTTGGATTCCTAGCAAGCCGCAATGGTCCAACTTTTCAACAGCCTTTGGCGAGTTTCCGTTTTTCCTGTATTTACGAAATACGCTCACCATTGCCGGCTTTGGCATCGTCGGAGCAGTTATATCGAATACGTTGATTGCCTACGGCTTCTCCCGCGTGGAATGGAAGGGGAGAGACGGTGTATTCGTTTTAGTCCTTGCGACAATGATGCTGCCGTTTCAAGTGACGATGATTCCACTATTTCTTATGTTTCAAAAGCTCGGTTGGATCGGAACGTTCCTCCCGCTTATTGTTCCTGTATTTTTTGGAAACCCGTTTTTTATCTTCTTATTGCGTCAATTTCTAATGGGCATTCCGAAGGAGCTTTCGCAATCCGCTAAGGTCGACGGGGCAAGTGAGTTTCGGATTTATTGGCAAATGATTCTTCCTTTATCGCTGCCTGTAATTACAACAGTCATGATCTTCTCCTTCACACACGCTTGGGGTGATTTCATTGGCCCTCTCGTATTTTTAAGTGATAACAAGCTTTATACGCTTTCACTCGGTATCCAGCAGATCATGTCCGTTAATGATCCACGTTGGCCGCTTCTAATGGCAATTGGCATCAGCATGACACTGCCGGTGCTCGTTATCTTCTTTGTTCTCCAGAAGTATTTCATTCAAGGGATCGCCTTCTCGGGGATCAAAGGTTAGGAGTGTATGAAGATGAATATGATGAGAAAAGATTTGGTCAACGGTTTGCTCTTTATTTCACCGTGGATTGTTGGATTCTTGTTTTTCACTGCTTACCCGTTAATCAGCTCGTTCTATTATTCATTAACCGACTACGATATCATCAATCCGCCTGTCTTTGTTGGTCTGGAGAATTATAAGACGCTCTTTACCGGTGATGATATGTTTTATACCGTGCTTAAGAATACCTTGTATATGGTATTTATAGGTCTCACTGTCATAACGGCATGTACCGTATTTATATCGATTCTTCTTAATAATAAGAAGGTTAAAGGCATGGCCTTTTTCCGGGTGATCTTTTTCCTGCCAACGCTCGTTCCGTTTGTTATCCTGTCGATTCTTTGGGTGTGGGTGCTGCAGCCGGATTCTGGTGTGGTAAATACAGTACTTGGCTGGATTGGCATTGATGGTCCCGGGTGGTTTGCCAGTCCAAGCTGGTCGAAGCCTGCTTTTATCCTTATGGGGCTATGGGGTGCTGGCGGATCGATCATTATTTATCTTGCCGGACTACAAGGCATTCCAGAATCGCTATATGAAGCTGCATCAATCGATGGCGCAAATTCGATGCAAAAGATGTTTTCTATTACATTGCCTATGCTCAGGCCAGTCATTCTCTTTAATGTCATTACCGGCATTATCGGCACCTTTCAATCGTTTGCGGAATCTTTCATTATTACGCAGGGCGGGCCGAATGGCTCAACGATGTTCTATTCCCTTTACCTTTATCAGAACGCCTTCCAGTATGCGAAAATGGGATACGCTTCGGCTATGGCATGGGTACTGCTTGTTATAGCACTAGTCTTTACGCTGGTTCTATTCAAGGTTAGCAACCGCTTGGGGAGCAATGACTAATAGTTTAATAGAGTGAGTTGCTAGATGACGATTAAATAACTAATTTTTCGGAAAAGGATGTGCGCATGTGAATCATATTCAGAATTCCAACCTAACCAAAATAGGGCTCGTTGTAGATAACATTGAAGAGGCAGTCAACCATTATTGCCGTTTATTCAACCTGCCGCTGCCAGAAATTCAAGAGCCGAAGCTAGAGGAGCCAAGCACAGAGCATACGGATGACAATTATACGTGGTACCGCGGCGAATATCGTGACACGCGGACAAAATTTGCAAATTTGCAGCTGGGTCCGGTAACCGTAGAGCTGCTAGAGCCGCTGGATGAGCCTAGCCCTTGGAATGAATATAAGCAAAAGCATGGGCAAGGCGTTCACTTTATTGCTTTTACGATCAATGGCTTTGAACAGCATATCGATTTCATGCAGCAGCAGGGTGCGCCGCTTACTCATAAAGGAGAGTATGGCTCCGGACGTTATTCCTATTTTGACTCGGAGAACATGCTGGGCGTAACTTTGGGGCTTCAGGAGCTTGGTCCAAAACAAAATTAAGCGAAGCATATCGCACAAGCGGAGTCTTAAAAAATAGATTTTGAGGAGGATTCATATGATAAAAGGTATTGCTCACAATGCGATTCGTGTCACAGACATGGAAAAGTCTTTGCACTTTTACTGCGACATTGCTGGATTGACCAAAGCGTTTGAAATTCATGATGACGATAATAAGCCATGGATTGTTTATTTGAAGGTGTCGGACGGACAATTTTTGGAATTGTTTTATGACGGGGTAAAGGTGCCGGAAAACCGCTATGCGCCGAACTTAATTGGATATCACCACTTCTGCTTCGAAACCGATAATATCGAGGAGCTTGCGAAGCGCTTCTATGAGCATGGACTAATGAATGACGACAAGCCTGGACATGGCAAGGATTTAAATCATAACTGCTGGATACATGACCCCGATGGAAATGCGGTTGAGTTTGTGCAGATTCATCCCGATTCCCCGCATGCCAAAAGCAGTGCGAAAAAGGAGGCATAACGATGTTAAAAGGTAACGCGCATATCGCATTTGTTGTATCGGATATGGACAAATCGCTTCATTTCTATAGTGGGGTACTGGGCTTCGAGCAAGCTTTCAAGCTGGACGATGATGAAGGCAAGCCATGGATTAATTATTTGAAGGTGGCCGATGGCCAATTTATTGAATTGTTTTATGGCGGCACGCGTGAATATATCAGCAATCCAAAAAATGCGGGCTCGACACATATTTGCTTCGAGGTCGATGATATTTATGAAATCGCTAACCATTTGAAAAAACATGGCATTAAGCTGGACAGTGAGCCCAAACAAGGCAAAGACCTCAACCTGCAATGCTGGGCGAAGGACCCTGACGGCTTCCCTATCGAATTTATGCAGCTTGATCCGCGCTCGCCGCAAAGTAGAAGCTAAATGATGAAGAAGACAGCTAGAATTGGCATGATTGGTTATAAGTTTATGGGGAAAGCGCATAGCCACGCCTATCGCGACCTGCCATTCTACTTCGATACGCCGGTAGAGCCAGTGCTGCAGGCAATCGCAGGACGGAATTCAGCGCGGCGGCCTATAAGATGGGGTGGCTCTCCTGGGAGACAGATTGGAGAAAGCTGCTAGAACGACAGGATATTGATGTCATTGACATCGGAGCCCCTAATCATCTTCATGCTGAGATCGCAATCGCTGCGGCAGAAGCGGGCAAGCATGTCATTTGCGAGAAGCCGCTCGCGGTCAGTGCAAGCCAAGCAGCGGAGATGCTGCAGGCGGTAAAAAAAGCAGGCGTTATGCATATGATATGCCATAATTATCGTTTTGCGCCTGCGATACAGCTAGCTAAGAAGCTGATCGATGAGGGCAGGCTAGGGGATATCTATCATTTTCGAGGCGAGTATTTGCAGGATTGGCTGGCAGATCCGAATATTCCGATAAGGTGGCGTCTCCGCAAGGAGCAAAGCGGGTCAGGAGCGCACGGTGACCTGATGTCGCATGTAGTTGACCTCTCGAGATTCCTAATCGGTGAAATTTCCGAAGTAACAGGCTTGCTTCATACCTTTGTGAAAGAGCGGCCTCTGGAGGGCAAGATGGGGGAAAGAGGCTGTGTTGATGTTGATGATGCCTCCTCTTTTCTAGCTAAATTTGCAAATGGCGCGGTCGGTGTCTTCGAAGCGAGCAGATTTGCCAAGGGCAACCGCAATGGACATCGATTTGAAATAAACGGGTCAAAAGGGTCGATACGATGGGATATGGAGCATATGAATCTTCTTGAATTGTTTCTGGAGGAAGATCCAGAAGGCATTCAGGGCTTTCGCACAATTCATTGTACAGAGCAGGTACACCCTTTCGCCGGAAACTATTGGCCGGCTGGTCATATTATCGGCTACGAGCATACCTTTATTAATATGATGGCGACGTTCATGGAAGGGCTGCACAGCGGGATTAATCCTGCTCCGAATTTCGAGGACGGCTATAGAAATCAGCTTGTTATTGAAGCTGTTGAGCGTTCTGCCGAGTCGAGACAGTGGATGGATGTACCTGCAATTAGCGATTCTTTGTTGTTTTCGTAGCTTCATATAACAAAAAATGAATAGTCGGTTGACGTGTTAGGCTGTAGTGAAGAAGGATTATTCTTCTTGCTGCAGCCTATTTTTGATTATACTTATGTTATAATCGCCATATTAAATAAGGTGCTGAATCCTATTTCGGGAGTATGTACCACTAGAAATATGTAATTGGGTGAGGGATAACCTGTGAATGACTTCAACAAATTCAATCGCGAGAAATGGAGCAAGATAAGAACAAAGGGCAAGCTGTCGTATGCTATTAGATGGGTGCTTTATTTATTGATTTACGTTTTAATTATTCAGGGAGTACTCATTGTACTTGGTCGTAAAAGTGTAGATCAAATCGAAATGGCGCCTATTATTTTTATTTCAGTTGTCGTGGGTGTTACTCTTTCTTTGATTCGATGGTCTATTTTTGAGAAAAAATACAATCAGGAATAAATAAGGACGAGGTGAGTAGACATGTTGGCATCCATTACCCAAGCTGAGAATGGATATTCGGTCCGTTTCGAGCGCAATTTGAAGCATGCTGTGGAGAGCGTCTGGTCAATGCTGACTGACAACGAGAAGCTGGCGCAGTGGTTCCCCGAACTGCGTGTCGCGGACCTGCGTGAAGGCGGATTAATAAAATTTGATATGCAGAATGGACATTTTGAAGAGATGGCCATCACCAGGCTCAAAGCGTTATCGGTTTTGGAGTTTACGTGGGCTGAGGATATCGTTCGTTTTGAATTATATGCAGAGCCAGAGGGCTGCCGCTTGGTTTTGATCGAGAAGCTTGCCCAAATTACAGCGCATACCCCTAGAGATATTGCAGGCTGGGATGTATGTTTGGATGTTATCGAGGCATTGCTGGACGGAAAAACCATTGCCTCTCGCAAGGACGTATGGAAAACGAAATACGATAAATATGTACAAGCTTTTGAAAATTTGCCTCATTCTTAGAAATAAGTATTCAATCAGCTTGCGTTATTGGATGTGAAAGAGATGATTACAGGAATATTGGTATTTTTATTAGCAGGGTTAGCTGAAATTGGTGGGGGATACCTGATTTGGTTATGGCTGCGTGAAGGCAAGCCGATGTATTGGGGAATGGTTGGAGGCGTAGCTTTAGCGCTATATGGTGTTATTGCTACATTTCAATCCTTTCCTTCGTTCGGGAGGGTCTATGCGGCGTACGGGGGCGTTTTTATAGTGATGGCCGTATTGTGGGGCTGGCTGGTTGATAAAAAAACACCTGATTTATACGACTGGATAGGTGCTGCTATTTGCTTGGTCGGTGTTTCAGTTATACTGTGGGCGCCAAGGCATTAGTATGGTCTAGCTTGCTGTGTAGAATAACCATTTACAATTCAGGGAACGATTTGTTAACATATATGAAATATTGAAAAAGGCGATGACGAGAAGAGTACATAAACACATTCTTTCACAGAGAGCTCCGGCAGCTGAAAAGGGGCAAGGAATGGTTTATCGAAACAAGTCTCTGAGCATCACATCGGAACCTGAGCAAGGGGATGCTGTGACAGGAGCTCCTGTTATAGAGCTAGAGTATAAGCATCCTTTGGTGCCGTACTTGAAGAGGTTGATATGGCGACATATTAACGAATCTGGGGTGGTACCGCGAAAAATTTCGTCCCCAAGACGCGAAGTCTTGGGGGTGGGATTTTTTTTTTGTTTTTTGAAATATAAGAATTTATAAGTTTGTTAGCTTATAAAGGGCTTATATTTCACCGTCAAAGCTACTTCAGCGTCTAAAGGACGCCGAAGGCGTTTTTGCTTGGGACATGAAAAATCAAGGTATCGATAGCAACCCTAAATTGGAGGTTTTACAATGAGCAGCGAATTAGAGCCGAACACGGATCATTTTTTATACAAAATCATTAATGAGGATCTTCAAGCAGGCGTGTTTACACGGGAGATGTGTACGCGGTTTCCGCCTGAGCCTAATGGATACCTGCATATCGGAAGCGCCTATGCCATCCATACGAACTATACGATTGCGCAGAAGTATAATGGGAAGTTTCATTTGCGATTTGACGATACGAATCCTCTGAAGGAGGACATCGAATATGTGAATGCCATTATCGAAGATATCAATTGGCTTGGCTATAGTCCGGGCAGCCATATTTATTATGGTTCGGATTATTCGGATGCGATATATGATGCTGCAGTTGCGCTCATAAGTAAAGGAAAGGCTTATGTTTGTGAATTATCGCCAGAAGAAGTTACGGAATATCGGGGGACGCTTACGGAGCCGGGCAAGGATAGCCCTTACCGAAATCGCTCCATTGATGAAAATTTAGAGCAGTTTGCGAAAATGAAAAATGGTGATTTTAAGGCCGCTTCCAAAGTATTGCGTGCCAAAATTGATATGAGTGCGCCTAATATTAATTTAAGAGATCCCGTTATTTATCGCATTATCCATGCTGAGCATTACCGGACAGGAAATAAGTGGTGCATTTATCCGATGTACGATTTTGCGCATCCGATTCAAGATGCCATCGAGGGCATTACCTACTCGTTATGCTCCATTGAGTTCAAGGACCATCGTCCTTTGTACGAATGGGTATTGGAGGAGCTGGAATTTGCTCAGCCGCCAAGGCAAAGGGAATTCGGCAGGCTGAATCTAACAGGTGTCGTGACGAGCAAGCGATATTTGAGACAGCTCGTTGAGGGCGGCTTTGTCGACGGCTGGGATGATCCAAGGCTGCCAACGATCCGTGGACTCAGGCGAAGAGGCTTTACGCCCGAGAGCATTAGAAATTTTATCGATGAGATCGGCATGATTAGAGCGCAAAATTCCGTTGATATCGCGATGCTGGAGCATGCGGCAAGACAGGATTTGAAGGCGAAGGTCAAAGGCGTAATGGCCGTCATCCATCCACTGAAAGTGGTTATTACTAATTATCCGGAGGGCCAAACCGAGCTGTTGTCCATTGATAACAATAGCGAGAATGACACGCTTGGCAAACGCAAGGTCACCTTCTCTAGAACGCTATTTATAGAGAAAGATGATTTTATGGAGCAGCCGTCCAAAGGATTTCACAGATTAGCGCCCGGAGCTGAAGTACGGCTGATCGGTGCCTACTTCATTAGATGTGAGGAAGTCATTAAAGATAAAGCCACAGATGAGATCATTGAGCTTCGCTGCACTTACGATTCCGAAACGAAAAGCGGAACGGGCTTTACCGGCCGGAAGGTGAAGGGGACGATCCACTGGGTTTCGGAGAGTCACGCGGCTAAGGTGGATGTCCACCTTTATGAGAGTCTGCTGCGGGGTAATGAAATCCCGAAGGATACCGATATAGCTTGGGACAGCGTCATTAATCCGAGCTCACTGCAAATCGTGAAAGATTGCAGGATTGAGCCTTTTGAGGATCTTCCGCAGCCAGAGGATAAGCTCCAATTCGTTCGGCATGGTTATTTTTGCGTGGACAATAAACATACAGCGGATACGAAGCTAGTCTTCAACCGCATCGTACCGCTTAAGGATACGTGGAAGAAAAAATAGAGCGATAACAAGATGAAGCCTCTCATGTGGTAAAATAATACATATGGAGGCTACTTTTTTTAAATATAAGAAAGTAAATCTGTGATCCTACTTATCTTATATTTCATCGTCAAAGCTACTTCAGCATCCAGAGGACGCTGAAGGCGTTTTTGCTTGTGAAGCTCAACAATCGGAGAACGAGGTGATGGAATGTTCCTGCATAAGCTTCGACCATTGATTTTGACCGCTGTCCTATTATTTATGCTTTTACCAGAAGCAGCAAGTGCCAACGGGGGACCGCTGCATAATCCTGCGGAGGGTTATGGCAGGCTGGAGCTGGATGATCAATCGCAAGTGAGTTTGGTTCGCGAGAAGGTTGTGTTTACCTTCCGTGATATCGAACGGTACAAAAGCCATGCGGAAGTAACGGTTCAGTATGAACTTCACAATACATCCGATTCCGCCAAGGACTTGGAGGTTTTATTTGTAACGCCTGCAAGTGAGGCCTTTATGGTATCAGAGGGAAATAAAGAGATTAATGCGATCATGGATCCGAATGTTAAGACGGTTAATTGGCAGAATACCCTATTGAAAAATACGGTCATTGATCCAGTAAGCGGCAAGGAGCTGCGTTTATCCAATTACTCAGCGGAAATTGGGCCAGCACAAGGAGCGAGGTTCCTTTTATCTTTTGAGCCGAAGGAAACGAAAAATATTGTCATCAACTATATTGAAAATGGGGGGATGTATAATAAAGGTGTGATTACGACGATTTTTTCCCATCTTTATTATTTGACCCCAGCAGCTTTCTGGGAGGGCGAGCCGCATGTCGAGCTGGAAATACGGCTAAGCGAACCCGGTGCTGCGCTTCATTCGAATTTAGCAATGGAACAAATGGACTCCAAAACATTCAAAGCTGTTTTTAATGAACTGCCCAGCAAGGACTGGTATTTTTCTTACACGTATCCCAAACGATTGTTGTATCCAACGAATATAGAGAAGGATCATAATCTCTTGGTGCTGGGAACAGTCGCCGCATTAACGGTAATTGCTGCAGCGCTTGCGCTGTTTTTTAGAAAAAGTTTTTTATTTACGATCAGTGCACTTGGGATTTTTGCTTTTACGGTATATTATATCTCGAAAATGGGCGGTTATCCGTTTAATGCTATTTTTGTAGGGTTTGTCGACTTTGTTGTTGGCGTAGGGCTGCTTATTTGTGATATTTTAATTAGAAGAACGATTCGTAGACGTAGAGAAATGACCAAAACCATGTAATCGTACATCCACATCTTTTAAAAAACTCGAAATCAACGTAAACTGTAGGAAACATTAGAGGAGAGAGAGTTAAATGACAAACGAAGCATTAACCATTAATCATGAAGATCTATTGGCTGATCTAGAATACCGAGGGCTAGTACAGCAATTTACTAACCGCGAGGAATTACATAAGAAGCTTACGAGTGAACGCGTCGTGCTGTATTGCGGATTCGACCCTACAGCGGACAGCCTGCACATCGGCAGCTTGCTTCCAATCTTGTGCTTGCGTCGTTTCCAGCAGGCTGGCCATATTCCACTTGCTTTAGTTGGCGGCGGAACAGGCTTAATTGGCGATCCAAGCGGCCGCTCGACGGAACGCTCGCTTAACACTGCGGATACAGTATCCGAGTGGACAGAGAGCTTGAAGCGTCAGCTTTCCCGCTTTCTTGATTTCGATGCTGCAGATCATGCGGCTAAGCTCGTAAGCAACTACGATTGGATTGCGCCGCTGGATGTCATTACTTTTTTACGTGATGTAGGCAAAAACTTTACTGTAAACTACATGCTGGCGAAGGATTCGGTCGATTCCCGTCTTTCATCAGGCATCTCGTTTACCGAGTTCAGCTATATGATTTTGCAGGCGTATGACTTCCATAAGCTTCATCAAGAGCATGGCTGTTCCTTGCAAATTGGCGGCAGTGATCAATGGGGCAATATTACAGCAGGCCTTGATTTGATTGGCAAAATGGGCGGTGGCGACGCTTACGGCATGACGATGCCTCTCGTTACCAAAAGCGACGGCAAGAAATTCGGTAAATCCGAATCTGGCGCCATTTGGCTGGATCGTTCGAAGACATCGGCGTACCAGTTCTATCAGTTCTGGATCAATACTGAAGATAACGATACGATCAAATTTTTGAAGTATTTCACATTCCTCTCTCGTGCAGAAATCGAAGCTTTGGAGACAGAGCTTCAGTCGCACCCAGAGAAGCGGGTGGCGCAGCGTGAATTGGCGCGTGAAATTACTCGCCTTGTTCATGGACAAGAAGCGCTCGAGAGCGCAGAGAAAATTACGCAGGCATTTTTCTCCGGCGATGTAAATCAGCTGAGTGAAGCTGAGCTAATTGAAGCTTTGCAGGACATGCCTACAACGGTGCTTACGAATAGAGAAGAGATTGCGCTTATGGATCTTCTGATCGAATCTGGAGCTGCACCATCTCGCCGCCAAGCGAAACAAGATATTACGAGCGGCTCGATTTCGATTAATGGCACGAAAAACACGGATGTAGAATCCATCATCGGCTCGGAGCAAAGGCTCTATGACAAATTTGTCGTGCTGCGCCGCGGCAAGAAAAATTACTTCTTGATTCGATTTGAATAGGACAAAACGAAGCCAGACTTCCGATAATGGAAGTCTGGTTTTCTTTTGAATGTTATATCTACTTTAGGAAATCGAGTTTACGCTCTCCGAGACCAACGTGTGGCTATCATCCAACATCAATCTCCGCGACCAGCGTTTGGCTATCCTAGTGATGTGCGTTAACCGTTAGCGTAGAGTAAATAAGTGCAAAAGTGCACCTGTTTTTAACAAACAAAATTGATATGAGGTCAAGTCCAAAGTTGTGTGTAAAATCCTCGAACAGAAAGCCTACTCATCAAGAGTAGGTTCTTGCGTTGTTTTTGGTTTTTTCTTACGCCATTCATGGTACACTGTCATTTCAATATATTTCTTGCCGACGGACCACTTTTCATCC